>CALGAG010000121.1 GCA_937951995.1 uncultured Bacillota bacterium | reverse complement strand
CTGTAGCAGCTGGGATATTCTATCTTCTGACCATGGGAAATATCGGTACAAAGTACAATACTGCCCAGGTAGAAAAGGGTGAAGTGGGTAGGTTTGTCCAGGAGACTGGGAAAGTCAGCTCGAGAAACATCAGAAAGTATTACGGTAACAGTGCAAACAAGGTAGAATCTTTGAATGTCCAGTTGGGGGACCATGTAGCAAGTGGGCAGCTTTTGATAGAATTTGAGGACAATCTGGACTTGGAGATCCAAAAGGTAGAAAAGCAGATTGAAGCCCTGGAAGCTACATATTCCGATGCAACAAGAGGCACTGATATTGAAAGCATAAACAGTGCTAAAATTGAAATAGCCAGGATTAATTCCAATATTGAAATGGCAAACAAGAACAAGGAGAGGATTGAAGAGCTTTACAACAACGGAGCTGTAGCTCTTGTGGAACTTGAGCAGGCACAGAGCAATCTTTCCCAACAGCAAAGCAACCTTGAAGTTGCCCAGAACAATTACAATCAGCTGATGAAAGGGGTCTCAGCCAGCACCAGAAAAAGATACGAGGCAGAAATAGATGTCCTTCTCCTTACCATGGAATCACTGAAAAGAAGCAAGGAAATCACCAGCATCTATTCAGATATAGAGGGAATAGTGACAGAGATAAATACATTTGTCGGAGACATTCCTTCGGCAGGATCATTGATCCTTGAGATTCAGGACCCTTCAGCCAAGGTTATCCTTGTTGATTTCATGGTGGAGGATGCCCTTCTGGTCAAGCCCAATATGAGGGCATCCATAGTGGACCTGAAACTTGGAGTTGAAGTTGACAATCTTCAGGTAAGCAGGATATACCCCAAGGCCTTTATAACCATGTCAGAGCTTGGAGTTAAGGAAAATCGCCAGACTGTGGAGATAGGACTTCCAGAGAATTTAAATGACCTGTCCTACGGACTGGAACTCAAGACCAGGGTGATTGTGGACCAGGCGGAGGAAGCACTTTTGATTCCTAAGGATGCAGTCTACCTTAGATCTGGAAGCAAGTATGTCCAGGTACTGGAGGATGGGGAACCTGTGGAGCGGGAAATCGAGACAGGCATTGAGGACAATAACCTAATCCAGGTAACAGGAGGCTTGACTGAAGGGGAAGAGGTAGTTCTAAACTACTTGGAGGACTAGAACTTTGATGGTCATGAAAGAAGGGATAGGATGATTAAGGTAAGGAATCTTTTCCACTCATACAGCAATGATGAGAATTATGCAGTAAATGATATTAGCTTCCAGGTGGATAAAGGAGAAATATTTGGTTTTCTTGGCCCCTCCGGAGCAGGAAAATCCACAACCCAGAACATACTTGTGGGCCTATTGCAGCTGCAAAAGGGAGAGGTCCAGGTGGCTGGGTACGACGTCAAGGAAATAAAGAACAAGATGTTCAATAAGATAGGCATGTCCTTCGAGCAATCCAATGTGTACAACAAGATGTCAGGCCTTGAGAACCTTGAGTTCTACGGCAAGCTTTTTGATGTGAAGACCAGGGATCCCATGGACCTGATCCGGATGGTGGGCCTGGATGGCAAGGAAAAGGTCAAGGCTGGAGAGTATTCAAAGGGCATGAAGCATAGACTGACCTTTGCAAGGTCCATGATAAACTATCCGGAGATATGGTTCCTGGATGAGCCGACCACTGGTCTGGACCCGGCCATAGCATCAAACATAAAGGATATAATCAAGGAGGAAAATGATAAGGGTGTCACGGTTTTTCTGACCACCCACAACATGTTCATAGCCGATGAGCTGTGTGACAGGGTTGCCTTCATTGTTGACGGTAAAATCAGGCTGATAGATTCTCCAAAGCAGCTGAAGCTCAAGTACGGTGAGAAGCTGGTGGAGGTGGAATACTACAGGGATGGTGACCTTCTCAAGGAAAGCTACTCGACGGTGGTTGAAGAGGAAAAGGACAAGCTGATAGAGGTAATCAGAAACAACGATATACAGACCATGCATACAAAGGAAGCCACTCTTGAGGAGATATTCATCAAGGTAACAGGAAGGGGCTTGGTCTAAATGAAGCTGTGGTACAGTTTTATAAAGGAGTTAAAGCTCTCCTCAAAAAGCTGGTATTTCTACATTGAGCTGGGTATGGCACTTGTTCTGCTCCTTATACTCCTATTTGTGGTTCCGGAAAACTTTGACAGCAAGGGCGAGGAGTACATTTACCTTGACCTGCCACAGGTGGTAAGGGATAGGTTCAGGGAGGACCTCCTGGAGGAGGATTTGGACCAGACATCTCTGATGGTCCAGGTTGAGGCAAATAAGAATGTGTATGTTGCTGAGTTCTTCGAGACAGAGGAATCAAAGATCCATCTCCTGGACAGCATGGAGGCTCTGACTGCATTTTCAGAGTCTGAAAGGGTTCCTGCAGTTCACGTCCGTGTCAATGAGGAAAATCAGATTGTCCAAACCTACTATCTACAAGGATATGAGACCCAGAAACTAAGAAACCTCCTACTGGTCTTTCAAAACAGAAAAGCAGGACTGGATGTAATTGAGGACTACTCAGACAATATAATTGTAAAATCAATGTATCAGGATGCTGAACCCCTAAATGACAGGGAGAACATCATACCGGTCTTTCTAACCTTCAATGGCAGTCTGATGAGTCTGTTTATAATTGCAGCATATATTTTTCTGGATAAGGATGAGGGAATAATCAAGGCTTATGCTGTAACGGCATCCTCCGTGTGGCACTATCTGCTTAGCAAGATTGGAGTAATAATTATTACATCAATCGCAACCACCCTGATGGTAACCGTTCCAATAATGGGTACTCAGCCAAACTATCCAGTGATGATACTGTTTCTTGTAACATCGGGTTTTTTCGCTGCATCACTGGGGCTTTTTCTCACAAGCTACTATAAGGATATTGCTCAGGCCTTTGGTGCCCTTTACATTGTAATAGTAATACTCATAATGCCAAACATATCCTACTTCACACCAAGCTGGGATCCCGATTGGGTCAAGATTATTCCAAGCTATGTAATGCTACAGAGTTTCAAGGAGATAATATCAGTCAATGGTAACATGTCCTATGTAATCCTGGCATCCTTGGGCTTTGCAGTGCTGGGCATGGATATATTCCTGCTCGCAAACTACAGATTCAAGAAGACTCTTACCCTGTAAAGGAAGTGTTGTGAAATGATTAGGAAAATACTTTTATTGTTCCAGAGGGATCTGAAGGTCAGCGTAAGGAATTTCATAACACTATATATAATAATCGTACCGGTTATGTTTGCCCTTATGATCAATGTATTTTCTCCTGGAATCAATGACACCACAGTTGAAATAGTCCTTCTGGAGGGTGAAAATCCTCAGCAGGAGGAATACTTCAGCCAATTTGCAAAGGTTGAAACTTTAAAGACTGTGACGGATGTTGAAGAGAGGGTTCTTAAGAGGGACAACATTGTTGCTGTGCTTCCTGACGGAGGCGATGGGTACTTCATCCTTAGACAGGGCAATGAGCCTGATTACATAATTGACTATGTACGAAGTCTCACTGCATTTGACCATTACCAGATTGGCATTGAGGACTCCACAGCTGAAATAGTTGATTATGGAAGGACCATACCACCGCTTAAGAAGATAATGGTCAATGTTGCATTGATTTTTACATCCATCATGGGTGGGATGATAATAGCAATTAACATAGTGGAGGAGAAGGTTGACAATACAATTAGTGCAATCCATCTGTCGCCGGTATCAAGGCTTGGTTTCATTGCCGGCAAGAGTCTCATAGGAGTGTTTGTACCAATAGTTGGGTCATTTATTCTTATGTTTTTCACTGGCTTCAGGGACATAAACTATTTCCATGCTTTTCTGATGGTTGTCACAACCTGCCTCATCAGCCTGACGGTGGGCTTTGTCGAGGGAGTCAACAATGATGACATCATGACTGCAGCAGGGAACATGAAGCTTCTTTTCATGCCCTTGTTTGGTAGCATAGCAGGTGTGGAACTTCTTGCAGACAAGTGGCAGCCACTATTCTACTGGATTCCTTTTTATTGGGCATACAAGGGAAACGATTTGGTTCTCACCAGTTCAGGTACATGGCTTGATGTATTGAAATATTCAGGAATTGTTTTTGGCATAAGCGTACTTGTATTCATATTACTTGCACCTAGAATCAGAAAGGGTCTTGAATAAGGGGGCCTGGACAGATAAAGGGTGGTAAATTGTGAGAGGGAGGTATTACTATGAGCTTATGGGGCGTACTGGCAGTGGTTTATTCTGCAGCGGTTGTGGTGATTACTGTAGTCAAGCCAGAAAAGATCTGGAATATGAAGAAGATTGAATTGTTCAAGAAGGTATTGGGGGAGAAGGGAACAGAAATATTCTTTTATATATGGGCCCTGATATTCCTGGTACTGGGAATTTGGCTAATAACCAGGTAGAAGAACCCAAAAATGCTCTCCATCTGGAGAGCATTTTAGTATCTTGTCTTTAGGATTTCCTTTTCAATCTCAAGAAGCTCATTGATTGTACTCTCACCAAGCTTAGAAAAAAGCTCCCTTCTCTTCTCAGATGCCTTTTCCTTTTTATCCACATTCTTTTCCTTCTTGAATAGGGATGCCCACTGGACCTTCTTTCCATTTTCAAAAAGGTCGTAGTCAATTATCCTCCTGCCATCATCCAGGTACTCAAGTCCAAACAGGATTTTCTTAACCTCCTGGGAAGAGTAGAAGGTAAGAAGCTTGATGCTGTAGACGTCGATGAAAAGCAGGGCCCTTGGCTGGTCCTTTGACCATGATTCCCCTGTCAGCAAACCTATCTGAAGTGCGTCAAGGACCGTAAGAAGTCTCTTGTAGTGGAGCTCATAGGCACCAAAGCTGTCATATATCCTGATTTCAAGATTTGACCAGCCCTTGGAACCGACTCCAAGGTTCAGATACTTGATGGAGTGTCTTCTAAGCACCTGCTTCACGCTAAAATAATCCTGGTCCAACCGAATAAACTGAGGGTGGAAGTCATCAGCAGCCATGGAGATGTAGATGGGTTTTTCTGTTATTCCAATAATCGTCCTGTCTTCAAATCCGTTCTCTCCGCATTCGTCCAAGCTTCCAAGCTGGCCTCCGAAATCTTCCATTACCTTGTCAAGCACAGCGCCAAGGTTTCCAGCAGATCTTAGGATAAGCACCTGCGGACCTGACCTCATGGTTTCTATCAAGCCATGGGCCACCATTGAACGTAGTCTGCATGCAAGCACAAGGGGATCCATAAATACAACAAGTGCATCGGTCTTCCTGTATTCTGTCTTAGCCTTGTTTTCATACTCTATGATATATACTATGGTATGATTCTCTTCGCTCCTCTTCATCACTGTTTCCATATCAACCAGAACTCCATCGAGCTCATCACACAGGAATCTGATCAGCTCGTCCTTGTCAGATGTGGATATTAGCAATGACCTGGGGCCACTTCTTACTAAAGATACCATAAAATCATCCTCCTTATTTAAGCCTTAAAGCTTGATTTTCCTTCTTTTGAGTCTTTCGTTGTCTGTGTCGGCAGGATAATCCAACTTGATCACCTCCAGGGTTTCAAGATCAATTATGTGTATAGCTGAAATCCCGTTAAGGTATATTTTACTGTCAATGGTTTGACTTTTTATGGAGAGGTCATGTCCGTATAGGTAGACGTCTGCATCCAAATCCATAAGACTTTCTGAGTAATGGCTGATGGCAAAGGTCTTATCCCCTATACTCAGAAGCATCTTATCCTCAACAACATTGATCCTGTTTGAATTATTTGATATGAAGTCCAGGTTATCGTGATTGCCCAAGCTAAGATATATACCCTTGGCCTGAGCTGTATCCAATATACCAAGTATCTTCTTGGCTTCATGCTTGTACCTGGCCATATAGCTTTGATGAAGGCCAAGCTTTATATTATCTGCAATATCCCCTGTATGTACAATGTAGTCTGGGCGAATTAGTCTGATCACCCTCTTGATTTCAGGGTAGATTATACTTGGAGTATCGGATATGTGTAGAAGGACTGTTTTATGTGTATCCATAAGTTCCTGGTCCACATTGATCCTTCCAAGGAGCAAGTTTATAAAACGTTTTACCTTATTCATCTAAAAACACCTCAATTCAATTATACATGAAAATGGGTAAAGGAGAATAGGAATTAATTGGAACCAGTGGAATTTCCAGGAAAACTGTAGACTAATGAGTGTTTACGTAAAAATGTTAATATGGTATGATATGGTAAGCGGTATGTTTTTAACAATCACATAATCTTGTATCACAAAAAAATATATTCAAATGAAAGGGAGTTATGGAATGATTAAACCTAACATGTCAGCACACTTTGATTCAAGAAAGCCTTCTGATGTAAGACTGGCTCAAATGAAGTACGATGAAAGGGAGAAGAAGCCGGAAGCGGTAATTAATGTAGGAATTGGAAATGTATCCTTGCCTACAAACCCCGCCATGATGAAAAGGATGTTCAACCTGGATGCACCGGAAAGTCCATTTTCAAAGGGCGTTGTAAGATACTCCGGTACAGCAGGAACTCCTGAGGCACAGGATGCCTTCAAGAACATACTTAAGAGCGAAGGGTTTGACATAAGCAAGCTGAACGTCCAGGTAACCGACGGTGGATCTACGGGAATGGAGCTTGTAATCCTTGGTGTTTGTGGTCCTGCAGGAGTGGATGAAAAACCACTTATGATGATTGACCCAGCCTATACAAACTACATTTCATTTGCACAAAGACTTGGAAGAAAGACAGTTACAATAAAGAGACAGATGAGTGAGGATGGAAAGTTTAACCTGCCTGAAATTTCTGAGATAGAAGCAATGATCAAGGAGCATAATCCTGGTGGATTGCTGGTTATCCCATATGACAACCCAACTGGCCAGCTTTATGACAACAAGACATTGGTTGAGTTGGCAAAGCTTTGTGTTGACAATAACATGTGGCTAATAAGCGACGAAGCCTACAGAGAGCTTTACTACAAGGAAGACCAGGACCTAGTTAGCATCTGGGCCTTGTCTGATGAGGATGTACCAGGAATTGAAGGAAGAAGAATCAGCATTGAGACTGCATCAAAGGTCTGGAACGCATGTGGACTTAGGATAGGTGCCGTTATAACAGACAATGCTGAATTCAGCAAGAAATCAATTGCCGAATACACAGCAAACCTTTGTGCAAATGTAATTGGTCAGTATATCTTTGGAGCACTGGCACACGAGAGCAAGGAAGATATCCTTGGATGGTGCAAAGAGCAAAGGGATTACTACAAGGACATGATTGTAAAGGTTAGGAAGGGCCTTCTTGAGAAGGAGCCTGATCTTGTGGTTTCAAGTCCTGATGCATCAATCTATTCAGTAATTGATGTTAGAAATGTTGTCAAGCCTGGCTTTGATTCAATTGATTTTGTTCTTTACTGTGCAGGTGAAGGATCAGTTGAGATTGACGGTGTTGAGACAACACTCCTGGTGGCTCCTATGAAGGGCTTCTATGATATACCGGAAGGAGAGCACAACCCAGGTGCTACACAGTTCAGAATCTCATTTGTGGAGTCTCCAGAAAACATGGCAAAGGTACCACATTTGTTTGTAGAGCTCTTGAGAAAATATGAGGCTCAAAGATAAGAATAATGAAAGGGTCTGTCTGATTAATCAGGCAGACCCTGTTTTTTTGATCAAAAGGTGCAGGGGATAGACCAATGCCAAGGCTCCTCCAATTATTGAAATCAGGGCAATCGGTACATAGTCCACAAGATACCCCGAGACCAGAAGTGAAATTGGAAGAACAACCTTGACCAGGCTCATGGTGAGACCGAACACAACACCCCTTAGGCCTGGGGGGATTTCATCCTGCATAATGGTCAATATTGGGATATCAACATATGAAATGGCTATTCCCATCAGGATATTCAATCCTGCATAATAAATTCCGTAGACCATGATACCATAGGTACCAAAAGCCAGGGGTAGGCCGACAATGGAGGCAAGAAGGGCCAAGAGACAGGTGGTGATGGTCAGGATATTGAAGTATGACCCCTTTTTTAATACCCTTCCAATGGTCAAGGTACCGAATATTAGGCCCAGTGGAAACATGGAGCTGATAAAGCCGAAAAACTCAGGCGGAAGACCCAATACCTGGTTTATTATATAAGGCATGGGGACGTTAACCGAGAATCCAAGAAGGAAGTTTATTATTACAAAGAGTATAAACACCTTCCTTATGACCCTGGAATGGAGCATGAACTTGGTCCCTTTGGCCAGTTGGGACATAAAGGGTGGATTGTCCAATGTCTCAGTGTCAGGATGAAAATTGTAATCGATAAACATTTCTGAAATGGCTGATAGGAAAAATGAAATACAGTTTATCAGAATAAACAGCTGGATGTCTATAAGGGCAAACATGACACCACCCAAGGTTGGTCCTAGTATTGAGGTTGTGGAATCGATCAACTTGCTCATCGAATTAAGCTTAAGGCGACTTTCCGGCCTTACGAGATTCGGCTTGGAGGCCTCAAATGAAATATTGAATATACTTGAAAATACGCTTAAGAGTATGGTTGTCAGGTATATGGCAGACAGGCTCAATCCACCCTTGCTGCTGATAATAAGAAGGGCAAGAAACAGGAACCCATTGGCAACATCCATCCCCACAATAAGATTTCTTTTTGGTATCTTGTCGGCTACAACTCCAGCTATTGGACTGACAAGGATCATTGGAAGAATGTGAAGCATGATGGTTGTTGCATAGTTAAGTGCCGACCCGGTGAGATTAAGGACGTAAAGTCCAATTGCAAAGCTATAGATTGATGAAGCGAACATTGAGACTGATTTTCCTGCTGAAAAGAGTACAAGGTTTCTAAGCTCACCTTTTTTTACATATTTTGTTGCCAACTCACTCATAATTATTCCCCTTTCCAAGTCTATGGTCAGAGTATACTATGTGGTGTGAGCCCAACTGCAACATGGTTTATCAAATAATTTGGCACAAAAAACAATGGAGCATGGGGTTGACCCCATGCTCTTTAACTACCTACACAGTTTTCCAATATACAGGTAATTGAATATCTTTTCCCCCTCAACGAAAAAGCTTTCCCTAGGCCCCCCTTGGGAAATTGGAGAGGTCTCATATTCCTTTAGATGGTTGAAGCCAAGTACCGCCAGCTGGTCTTTCACACTCTCCTTCTTGAACCATTTCCTGCTTTTTTCAGGAATTATTGAATTGAAGGCAAAATTCTTAAAAACAAGATAATGGCCATAAATGGTTGAACCATCTGCAAGTAGGTCCACCAGGGAGTCCAGGAGAAAATCTTCATGTTCAAAAGCGTAGTTTGAGCTTCCTGTGGCATCTATCATTGCTGCAAGTGATTCCGGTCTAAGGGGGATGGTCTTAAAGTCACAGCATAGGAAGAGGATGTTCCCATTGCCTATTACATCAGCCAGGGACTCCTTTAACCAGGCTTGAGATCTGGGATTGTGGTCAACAGCTATATACAGTGAGTCTTTTGATAAGAGATCAATGACATTACGTAAGAAAAATCCCCTGCCAGACCCCAATTCAAGGATAACCCCATCCTTGTGGTCGGAAAAAGCGTAGTTGTTACGCGCCCACTGCAGGCTCATGAATAGGTTCTTCAGGTAATCCACATGGGTTGTTTTTACGTAATCATCTATAAATGTATCACCTATGTCATCACACATGTCATGATGAAGGGCACCCTTGCCATAGAGGATCCCATCACGTATTTTAAGGGAATTCTCACAGGAACAAGTCAGTTTCCCTGATATAACCTGTCCGTTCTCCACCTGACCCTCTGACAATACGTAGGAAGTCCCGCACTCATTGCAATATAGAAGGGGAAGTGCCTTGAAGGGAACTCCCGATTGGGGGTGGCTATGTCCGGATTCCAGTGGCATGGATTTCAGGGTATCCTGAAGCCTATCCTTCATGGAATTTAGTCTATACAGCTCTTCTTCAATCCACAGCAGCTTGTTGTAGAAGAAGGCCCGGTAGGTTTTTTTCCTGCTGTACTCCGTATGTCTGCCGATTCTTTCATAGAGCATAAGGGTCTGGATTTCAGCCAGGGTGAACCCGATGTGCTTTAGGGATAGGATTGTGTCGTAGTCTTTTTGACAGTTAGAGTCAAATTCATAGTATGGCCCAACCTTGCCTGGTATAAGCAAGGATAGGTCCATATAGTGCCTGATTGTATCTATTGTGGTATTATTCTTGACTGCAAATTCACCTATTCTCATGTCATCACTCCCAATCTGGTCTGATACTATGATTATAACAATAATTTCTCAAGTATAAACAAAAATACCATAAATGGACTCAAAAATACAAGAAAACCGCTAAATCTGGAAATAATTTGATTTTTAATGATAAATAATTAATAATCTTAAAAATAAGGGTATAAACTGGTTGAAGAAGCATTAGGATAGGTAGGGTGACAAAAGGGTGTAATGGAGGTGTTTTGGATGTCTGAATTAAACAAAACTTACGAAATGGTTTTTAAGAGGATGATCAAGGAAACTGATGAGATTTATTCCTTTGTCTTTGAGAAACCGGAGGAACTGAAGTGGATACCTGGACAGCATGCTATTTTCAGGAACATGGAGTGTAAGGTTGAAGGGGACAAAAACTACAGGATATTCAGCTTTGCATCCATAATGGAAGAGGACATTGTAATGTTTTCAACGAGAATTACAGACGAATCAACCGAATGCAAAAAGAAGCTGCTGGGTTTGAAGCCTGGTGACAGGATGACTGCCGAGGACCCACAAGGAAGGTTCAGGATTGAGGATTTGGACAAGCCCACATGCCTGATGGCAGGAGGCATAGGAATAACTCCCATCAGGGCACTGCTTAAACAGATGGATTTCAATTGCACTAATCCAAGTAACCTTAAGGTGCTCTATTCAGACGATAGGGGGGAATTCGCCTATGAGGATACCCTTAAGTGGATCAACAGAAAATACGATGGATTGGACCTTAAGCTGATTTCCGACAGACATGAGTTTATGGAGGAGATTGAAAGCTTTGCCAAGGAAATGAGAAACAATGCAGATTATCTTATTTCAGGCACACCGGGAATGAACAAGGCAATTACAGACAAACTGATAGCCCTTGGAGTTGAAAAGGACAAGATCAAGACAGACAACTTCATAGGCTACAGATAATCCTTAAGACAAACACGACACAATTTTGGAGGGGGACATGCTGCAGAGAATATTGCTTAAATTCAGGAAAAGCGTCTGGATATATCCATCCTTAATCAGTTTCATATCATTGGTGGGAGCTGTCTTGGTTGGGTTGGCTGATTCGGGCAGCTTCGTGAATATTCCTGAGTTAGTGCCGGAGTTTTTACTTACAAGTGTTGAACTTTCAAAGGATATACTGGGTGTGATAGCAGGGTCCTTGATCACTATGACCACATTTACTTTTTCAACCACCATGGTTGTTCTGACCACCTACTCATCACAATTTTCACCCAGGACAGTGGAGAATTTCCTGTCAGACGATGACACAATGAAGGCCCTGGGAGTATTCATGGGAGGCTTTGTATACTCAATCGTAACCCTCTTTTTTATGAAGAACAGCCTTGGAGACCAGCTTGTGGTATCTGCGACCCTAGGGATTGCATATGCAATCATATGCCTGGTCCAGTTTACAATGTATATCCATCACGTTGGGTCCTATATACAGACAAATAATCTTTTGGACAGACTATTCCAGGAAGCTGAAAAGAAGATCGATGATTATATAGACCTGTTGGAGGGAGGCAGGTTGATCCACAAATCAAATTGGGGAGGAGAGGATTTTGTAATCAGGATCAGAAGCAGGCTAGATGGATATATTCAGCTTGTGGATCACAGGGCTATCTACAGGACAGCCAAGGACATCAAGGGAACAGTGGTTTTTGAAAAGATAAATGGTCAGTTTGTCACTGATGGTTCAGTCCTCTTCTCCATCTATTTTCAGGAGGAGGTCCAGGTTGAAGAGGAATCCATCCAAAGGCTTTTGGATTCAATTACAATAGGAAAGCAGAAATCAGAAATTCAGGACTTCAATTTCTCCATGCAGAAGATCGCAGAAATAGCCTTAAGGGCAATATCTCCTGGTATAAACGATCCCAATACTGCCAGTCACTGTCTTAGGATAATGGGAGTGCTCCTAGGGAAAATCGCACATATTGAGGGAGAGTTCATGGTTTACCAGGAGGAAGAGGACTATCCCAAGGTGGCATATGAGATTATTGAGTTTTCCCAGGAGATGAGATCCTCCTACCACCAGATCCTCCATTACGGCAAGGAAGATATTTCCGTAATGCAAAGCATGTTAAAATCAATCAGATTTGCAGCAGAAAAGGCAACAGGTGGAAATAGAAAGTCTATTGGGAAATATCTTGACCATGTGTGGGAAATTATTGAGAAAACTCATGATAACGACTTCGATTTATCTGTTTTGGAGAATGAAAAGAAAGATATTTTGACTATAATTGAAGGATAATGTCAAAAAAAACAAGTAAAGACTTGTAAATTCAGTTATTCAGGAGTATTATTAATTTAGGGAGTTAATAAGGGAAAGGAGTGACTTGAATGAATTTTGATGGTAAGCAAATATTATCAACCTTTGTTAAGATGGAAGAGGAAGTATCAAAGTATTACGCTGAGATGGCAAAGAATGCACCAGATGAAAAATCCAAGGCCCTATTCGAGAGATTGTCACTGGAAGAGGACAAGCACAATAAGATGTATGCCAAGCTTCTGGAAAAACACGGAGGTGAAATGGCCAGAGAGTTTTCAGAAGAGGAGATTGAGTACACCAAGTCACTGATTGATGAGAACATCAATGCAAAGCATGAATTCGACAAAAATAAGAAGTTTGGAGATTCATTGGAGTTGGCAGAAAGAATGGAGAAGGACGGCATACTGTTCGTACATCAGATGATGGAGATGTATCCTGACATAGCAAACAAGGAAATGAAGGTCATACTTATGGAAGAGAAGAAGCACCTTCAACAGGTAAGGGAAAGAATGAACTTTGGTCCGCTTAGGTCATTGGGTCTATAGGATTTGGCAAAGCATACGGATGGAGTTTTATAGCTATCAATAAAAACATGCCGGTAAGATCCGGCATGTTTTTGATTTGGGCAGCAAATTGCTTATTTGCGGTTTTTATGGGTATGAAATTCCTAGAATATAAAGGGAGATGATTCAATTGGGAAGTGATGGTAGCTTGACTGGAAAGCTGATTCTTATTTTGGTGTTAACCCTGGTTAATGCTTTTTTTGCTGCGTCTGAAATGGCAATGGTATCAGTGGACAGGATAAAGCTGTCCTCCAAGGCTGATAAGGGAGACAAAAAAGCAAAAATGCTGGTTAACATACTGAAGGAGCCTTCCAGATTCCTATCCACTATCCAGGTGGGAATAACCTTTGCCGGATTCTTTTCATCGGCATCAGCTGCAGTCAGCATATCCGCCAGACTGGGTGATGCACTGGACCGGATGGGGATCCCCTTGGACAGGACCTTGCCTTTATAGGAATAACCCTGATTCTATCCTATGTTATGCTGGTGTTTGGAGAGCTAGTACCAAAGAGAATCGCATTGAGATATGCAGAAAAGTTTGCCATGCTTGCTGTTAAACCCATCAACCTTGTCGCTAAGATAATGCATCCCTTTGTAACCTTTCTTTCAATCTCTACCAATACAGTGATGAGAATAATCGGTATAAGCCAGGAGGGTGTTGAAGCCAAGGTAACCCTGGAGGAAATTGGATCTATGGTGGAGGTTGGGCATGAGCAGGGGTTTATAAATCCGGTTGAACGTGAGATGATCCGAAGTGTGATCAAGTTTGACGACAAGCTTGCAGAGGAAATAATGACAGCAAGGACTGAGGTCTTTGCAATAGACATAGACGATCCTCCAGAGGAGTATATGGAGGAGTTCTTAAGGCTCAAGCATTCTAGGGTTCCGGTCTATAGGGAGGATGTTGACAATATAATCGGAATTCTGTACCTGAAGGACTATCTTTTGGAGGCATACAGGAAAGGCTTTGGCAATATTGATATAATGGATATTCTGAGACCTGCATATTTTGTACCTGAGAGAAAGAACATCAATGACCTCTTCATGGAGCTCAAATCAACCAGAAAGCACATGGCCATACTGATTGATGAGTATGGGGGCTTTTCAGGGCTTGTAACCATGGAGGACCTGATTGAGGAAATAGTTGGAGATATTGATGACGAATTTGACCTGGATGACCCGGATGTTAAAAAACTGGATGATAACCTGTATTTGGCAAGGGGTTCAGTATCCATAAAGGAATTGAACAGCAGAACGGGGCTGGAGCTGGATGAGGAAAGCGAGGACTATGATACCCTTGCTGGCTTCCTGATCCACCAGCTTGGCTACATACCCGATGACCAGGAGACTCCAGAAATAATGGTGGACCAGGTTCTGTTCAAGATTCAGGAAATTGAGGACAAGAGAATAACGAAGGTTCTAATCCATAGCACGTGATATCAGAGACGCAATCTATCTTGGTTGCGTCCTTTTCATTTGCGGCTTTTTATGGACTTAAGGCAATTCATGCTGTAAAATGGAACAAAAGAGATAGGTGAAATGAGAGGATAGGATCAGATGCTTAGAATAAGTGGAATAAGATTGGGGCTGGATCAGGAGGAAGGGTCCATACCTTCTGAAATATCAAAAAAATTGAGGATAAGTGAAACCGAAGTAAAAGCTTGGCGCATCTGGAAAAAATCAGTTGATGCAAGAAGGAAGAGCAATATTTCATTTGTATATACAGTGGATTTTAAAACGGCCAATGATAAGGCCATATTGAAGAAATTCGGTAAAAAGGGTGTATCCCTGGCAAGTGTGGAGAACAGGGAATATGAGAAAAAAACCTCCATCAAGGGGTCCAGGCCTGTGATAGTGGGAACAGGACCAGCAGGACTTTTTGCAGGCCTAGTGCTTTCTGAGATGGGCTTCAATCCTATTCTTCTTGAAAGAGGCAAGAGGATTGAGGAAAGGGTAAAGGATGTAAGGGAGTTTTGGGAAACCGGAAGGCTCAATACCGAATCAAATGTCCAATTTGGTGAAGGGGGAGCAGGAACCTTCTCTGATGGCAAGCTTACAACCATGACAAATGACCCCAGATCAAGAAAGGTATTGGAATACTTTGTAGAGGCAGGTGCACCAGAGGATATACTCTATGTTAACAAGCCACACATTGGAACAGATATACTTAGAAGAGTCGTCATAAATATAAGGAAGAGGATTATTTCCCTGGGCGGAGAGGTAAGGTTTGAGTCCAAGGTAACGGGTTTTGAGATTGAGGATGGCAAGGTCAAGGCTGTTGTAATAAACCAGGGTGAAAGGCTCCAGACTGAAAGGGTTGTTCTTGCACTTGGGCACAGCGCCAGAGATACCTTCCAGATGCTGTATGAAAATGAATTTCATATACAGCAGAAAAGCTTTTCCATGGGAGTACGAATTGAACATCCCCAAGTCCTTGTGGATATTTCCCAATACGGGGAAAGCCATGGGCATCCAAGGCTGGGAGCAGCGGATTACAAGCTGGCTGGACATTTTGAAAACGGCCGGTCGGCCTACACCTTCTGCATGTGTCCAGGAGGCACTGTGGTCGCTGCAGCATCGGAAAGGGGGATGCTGGTGACCAACGGCATGAGTGAGCATGCCAGAAACAAGGAGAATGCAAATGCAGCCCTCCTGGTAAATGTTGGACCGGAGGACTTCGGAGATGACCACCCCCTGGCAGGCATGTTCTTCCAAAGGCATTGGGAAGAGAGGGCCTTCCTCCAAGGAGGGGGAGACTACAGGGCTCCTGCCCAAAGGGTTGGGGATTTTCTGGCTGACAGGGAGTCAAAGGATATTGGAAGGATAAATCCTAGCTACAGGCCGGGAGTGAGAATGACAGACCTGAGACATTGTCTGCCTGGTTTTGTAACTGACACCCTGAAACTTGCAATAGTGGAATTCGACAAAAAACTCAAGGGCTTTTCAGACCCTGATGCAATCCTTACTGGGATTGAAAGCAGGAGTTCATCTCCTGTAAGGATACTTAGAAATCAGGAATACCAATCAAATATTTCAGGGATATATCCAACTGGAGAAGGGGCAGGTTATGCAGGAGGGATAATATCGGCGGCAGTTGACGGGATAAGAATAGCTGAGGCTATTGGAGAGGAAGAGGAGATTTAACAATGGATGAGAAAAGATTTGCAGTTTTAATTGATGCTGACAACGTATCATCAAAGTACATCAAGTATATTCTTGACGAAACAGCCAACTACGGCATAGCCACCTACAAGAGGATATACGGTGACTGGACCAAGCCAAACACAGTTGCTTGGAAGGAGGTTCTGCTGGAGAATTCAGTCACACCGGTTCAGCAGTATAGCTACACTGTAGGAAAAAACGCAACAGATGCGGCAATGATAATAGATGCAATGGATATCCTTTATTCCGGCAATGTCGATGGATACTGCATAGTGTCCAGCGACAGCGACTTCACCAAGCTATCATCAAGACTCAGGGAGTCTGGTATGATGGTTATTGGAATGGGGGAAAGAAAAACCCCCAAGCCATTCATATCCTCATGTAACATTTTCAAGTACCTTGATGTCCTGGCTGAATCAGAGAAGCAGACAATGGGTATTCAGGATGAGGGGGAAAATGCTGCCAAGAAGGTAAA
The DNA here is from genome assembly GCA_937951995.1 of uncultured Bacillota bacterium. Lineage (GTDB taxonomy): Bacteria > Bacillota > Clostridia > Tissierellales > Tissierellaceae > Gudongella. The sequence goes on along the minus strand of CALGAG010000121.1, from coordinate 2,615 downwards.
TGGCCAGCAAAAGAAGAAGGACCAGAATGGTTCCTATGATGATACCGAAAAGGGAATGACGGATATAAATGTTATTAAACTTGCCATCAAGAAGATGCTCAATGAAGCTGACGGCAAGGACCAGAGAATGAACATGGGTGAGATAGGCAACAGGCTGGCAAAGAGATACTCTGATTTTGATGTTAGGAACTACGGGGATACAAAACTTTCCAAGTTCCTCAAGAAAATGGACTTTCTTGAGATTGAAACCGACAAGGAAGGCGGTACGGCAATGTGGGTAGCCCTGAAGGGTGAAAGCGAAGAAAACAAATCCAGCTCAAATCAGCAGAATCGGAAGAGAAGCTACAAGAAGAGAAAGAAAACCTAAACGGGAGATAGACCATGGATAATAACCAGGATTTATTAAAAGGTATTGCAAGAGTGGGTATAAAGATCGGAATTGGATTACTTGTCCTGCTCTTGATTATAATCTTCAATCAGACGGTCCAGATTGTCAATTTCATGAATACAATAAATCCAATACTGGGGAAGGCCACTCTGGTGGTCCTTCTTGTCTTGTTTGCATCCCTGCTGATGATGCCCTTGGTTGGATTCTTAAGGTACAAAAGGGGTATGGAGATTCCTGAGGATGAGGATTCCCAGGAATTCAGGGATTACCTGAAACAGACCCAAAAGAACATGTTAAGGAACAAGTATCTCAAGGGGGAGAACTTCCGGTTTGACCCTGAAAAGGACCTCAAGGATGAGGTGGTCAGGGCATATGGAGTGCTGGATGAAAGGGCAAGGACCTCAATAAAGGACAAGGCAACAGGTGTGTTTTTGACCACAGCCATCTCCCAAAATGGAGTGCTGGATGGATTCTTCGTTCTGGGAGCCTTGACCAAGATGGTATGGGAGCTTGCAACCCTCTATGAGACAAGGCCATCATTGAACAGGATGTTAGCCCTGTACGGGAATGTTGCAGCCACTGTCCTGATGGCAAGGGGAGTTGAGGACCTGGATCTTTTGGATGAGCAGATTGAACCCTTGGTGGCCTCCATCCTGGGAGGAGGGATGGCAACCCTGGTACCGGGAGCTGTTACTGTAACCAATATAATAGTTAATTCCATCACGGAAGGCTCAGTAAACGCCCTGCTCACCCTTAGGGTGGGATGCATAGCCCAAAGATACCTAAGTGCTCTTACAAAGCCAGACAAAAAAAGCCTAAGGAGAATCGCCACCATAGAAGCATTGTCAATGCTCGGTTCGGTACTCAAGGACAATACTGTGACAATTCTGAAGGCTTTCAGCAAGGGTGCCACAAACGCAGCCAGAAATACCGTTAAGAACACCTTTAGGTTCTAGGAGTGATCATATGATTGAAAGGCTTGAAAAAGACAGGTGGGACTCCATAATTCCCGAGCTTATGGAGCATACCGTTGAAAACTACTTCAACCTTCTGGGTCTTTTATCAAAAAAACCAATATACAGGGACATCTACATCCAGAGGAATGATGAAGGGAGAATCGTCAGCTACCTTTTTCACAGGCTGTCTGGAACAATCAAGTTCTACGCCAGGGGAGACTATGATACGGCTGAACTATCTAAGTTTATGGAGAAACTTGACTTCAAAAAGCTCATTGGTCCTTTCTCATCTACAGAAGCCTTGGAAGGGGCCAGTCTATTGGAGAGGGGAAAACCAATTACCTTCCTGTGTAGGCTTGAAATACCATTAGGGCCTGAAGTAGGAAAGACCAGGGGTATACGACAGCTTGGAGCTGATGATCTGGAGAAAGTGGTGGAAGTATATCTGGAGGTATTCAAATCCTTCGCATCAGAGGAAGTAATGGAGGAAAAGCTGAGAACCGGTAGGGGAAGGGCGTACGGACTCTGGGATGGGGATAGGCTGGTTTCTGTTGTGCAAACTGATTTTGAGCAGGAGACCTCTGCATTGATTGTTGGTGTTGCCACAAGATTAAATCAACAAGGGAGGGGCTTTGGGACAGTGTTGATGAGCCATGTGATAAGAATTCTTCATTCAGAGGGCAAGAAAATCTACCTGGAATATGAGAATCCGGAAGCTGGTGGCCTGTATAGAAAGCTAGGCTTCACACAATTTGATACCGTTATGGAATACAATAGAATCTTGTTATAAGAACATCTGTCCATGGTGCAGATGCTCTTAACTTCACATTGTTAAGAAATTAACTAATATTTCGCAATTATCTGTAAATTCAACTAGACAAATAAACTCTTTTGTATTATTATATTTATTAAGATGTGAAATAATTGCATCATTACAGTACTAAAGGAGGGAATATTTGATGGAAAAGAAACAAAGAGAAAATTGGGGATCCCGGATTGGATTCATCATGGCAGCGGCTGGTTCAGCGGTTGGACTTGGTAACATTTGGAGATTTCCGTACCTTGCAGGTGAAAACGGAGGTAGTGCATTCATAATTATTTATTTGGCATTCGCATTAATAATCGGTATCAGCATCATGATTTCAGAATTTGCCATTGGCCGTAGAACCGAACTTGCAGCAGTTGGAGCTTACAAATCCATTAACAAGAACTTTACATTCGTAGGAGTTCTTGGAGTGCTAAGTGCATTCTTTATAATGGGCTTCTACCCT
>CALGAG010000120.1 GCA_937951995.1 uncultured Bacillota bacterium | reverse complement strand
CAATCATACCCACAGTGATGCTATCGTCGGTAATTGGTCTCTTTGTTGGGATGTTGCCAGGAGCTGGTGGAGATATTGGTTCATGGGTGGGCTACAATGAGGCTAAAAGGATGTCAAAGAATCCTGAGAAGTTTGGAAAGGGTTGCCTGGAGGGAGTTGCCGCACCTGAAGCAGCCAACAATGCTGTAACAGGAGGCGCTCTGATACCAATGTTTGTACTGGGAATACCGGGGAGTGCAGTTGCTGCAGTACTACTGGGTGGTCTTATGATCCAGGGCTTGGTTCCGGGAAGAGAGCTTTTCACAACCCATGGGGTAATCACCTACTCTGTTATAATAGGTCTTATTTTGGCAAATGTACTGATGGGGATTGTAGGTCTCTTATCTGCAAAGCACCTGATCAAGGTCACCAACATACCAGTTGTCATTTTGATCCCTGCAATCGTACTGTTTTCAATAGTCGGTTCATATGCAATCAACAATAATATGTTTGACGTGTATGTAATGTTTGCGTTTGGAGTGTTGGGATACTTCATGAAGAAGACTGGTTTTCATCCAGCTCCTGTTGTACTTGCAATGATTCTTGGACCTTTGGCAGAAGGTGGGCTTAGAAGGACAATTGTCATGGCCAAGGGGAATGTCTTCACATACCTATTGGGAAGACCAATAAGCGTTGCACTGATGATTCTGATTGTCCTGGCAGTTGCATCCCCTTTCATAATGGAGTACAGGAAGAAAAAGAAGCTTAAGGCTAAGCTAAGCAGCTAGAATTATCTGATAGACTACAAGGATTTATAATCAGATAAGAAAAAGGAGAATATAGATGACAAACATAGGTAATAGAATAATAAGAAGGATTGAAAGACCTTCCAGGGAACTTGTAGAATCCTTCAGGGATATACCGGTAGCCAACATTGATGATTGCATGGGACGGCTGGCGGCAATAAATTCTGAGATATATAGGATTAACAAGGCAAATCTGCTGGGAGTAGCCTTCACTGTCAGGGTTCCCTTTGGGGACAATCTGATGTTTCATAAGGCTATGGATCTTGCCCAGCCAGGTGATGTTATCATTATAGATGCTGGTGGTGGCAAGGAGAGGGCGATACTAGGTGAGTTGATGGCTTCCTATTGTGAGAAGAGAGGGATATCAGGAATTGTGGTAGATGGGTGCATCAGGGATGCTGATGCACTTGAGAAAATGAAGATGCCTGTATACGCCAGGGGAATCACTCCAAATGGACCATATAAGAATGGGCCGGGAGAGATAAATGTCCCTGTCTCAGTTGGAGGCAAGGTGATCCACCCGGGAGATATTGTTATCGGTGATTGCGATGGAGTAATCGCCATAAGGGCATCAGAAGCTGAAAGGCTACTTGCTGAGGTAAAATTGGTCTGTGAGAAGGAAAAGGACATCATAAGGGAGATAGAGGAGGAAGGGACATATATAAGGAAGTGGGTGGATGTTAAGCTTAAGGAGATCGGCACATCAATGGAGTAGTGGATCAAACATAAACCATTGTTCATAAAAAGTGATATAATATATAGAGGAAATATGTCGATTGGATTGATTATATATGATTACTGGAATCATTGAAAACCTAAAGATAGTTGCATTGATAGCTCTTGCAATCTATCCATTGATCAAACACTCAAGCTTTAAGAGGGTTATGCTTAGAGTGGCCTCCCCTAGAGAAAAGACCATTACAGGTATATACTTTGGGATCCTGTCCATAATTGGTAGTCTTATAGGGGTGGTTATTTTCAACTATGTTGGAATTCAGGGAAATCTCATAGGCCCACTTGCTGGGGGTATGATAGGAGGACCCTTCATTGGTCTGGTGGCAGGTGTAATTGGTGCTGTCTACAGGTATTCTCTGGATAATATAACAAGGTTGCCGGATGTAATCTCTATTATTGTAGCAGGATTAGGGGGAGGTATTTATCACTTAACCTACAAGAAAAGTAAAATTCAACTTTTCAAGGTCTACCTATATGGGTTTGCTCTTGAGCTTGGAAGATTGCTTTTGATTCTCAGGTACATAGAACCCAGGATACTTGCAGGTCCATATTATTCCATGATTGGGATATATATGATTATAGTTAACCCTTTTGGAGTTATGCTGCTGGTTTCTCTGGTAAAGGACATACAATACAATCAGAACCTTACAGGTGCAAGCTATGCGGAGAAGTCCCTGGAGATTGCCAGACAGTCACTTAGAATGCTAAGTAATGGATATGACAAAGAATCCATGGAGCAAATATCTGGTATGATTTTCAGGTATGTGGAGGTATCAGCAGTTATAATTATCAATGGAGAAGATGAGTATGCCATCACTGGAACTGACCGCCTTAAGAAATGGGCATCTAAAAGGTATGGAAAAGGGAATATCAGCATAGACTACAGGTCATACGTGGAAGACGAGCAAAGGTACTTGATTGAAAGGCTGGATGACATTGTAGTCCTGAAGGCTCCCTTGTGGCTCAACAACAATATTTCAGGAGAGCTACAGTTCATCAAGACAAGCACTGACATTGTTGCCACTGACATCAAGATGATAGAGGGTATTGCAAGCTTTCTGAGCCTGCAAATACAGAACACATTGATTAATGATCAGGAGAAGCTTTTGATCCAGTGGGAGTTCAATGCCTTAAAGGCTCAGGTGAATCCACATTTTCTCTACAACGCCCTAAATGTAATAAAGACTATGGTCAGGCTTGATTCGGACAAATCCCAGGAGCTGATTATTAATCTTGCGGACTTCTATAGGAGGAGCCTATCAGAAAGAGGAGACCTTATCCCCTTTGTTGAGGAGTTGAAGCTTATAAAGTCATATATGGACCTTCAGGAGGCCAGATTTGGCAGTAGGGTATCCCTTTCATTAGATGTGAACCCAAGCTTCTACAACTTCAGGTTCCCTTCATTCACAATTCAGCCCCTTATTGAGAATTCAATT
>CALGAG010000119.1 GCA_937951995.1 uncultured Bacillota bacterium | reverse complement strand
GTGGTTGTTTGATGTTACAAGCACATCAAATCCTGCCTCAGCTATTGCATCCAGTACGGCCTCCGGGCTGTTGAACCGCGGGAAGCCACTGAACCCAAGATGGTCCCCTCCTGTTACAGTTTCAAGATTAGCGATTGCCATGTCAGCCTCCTGTATGTACTCGGTAACATGCTCAAAGGGAGGAAAAAAGTTGAAGGACCCATCAGCTTGTTTCGCAGAATTGATTTGAGGCATGTGAAACATCAAATCCCCTGCTGCAATTATTTTCAATGTACTGTATTCTATCCTCTCCACCTTGTCAGTTTCAAGAGGAGGAGTCTGTGTAAATGAGTCATCAAGAGCATCCGGTTGACTGGTAACGTTTTCACCAGGATTACTTCCACCAACGGAGTCTACGACACCCATGTCGCCCTGAATAAACATGCCGGTAAATATCAATACCAATAATACAATGAGTGCTGAAATTCCGATCCATTTTTTCATTTTAATTCCTCTCTCATCTGCCCTTATCTATATCTTACATCTAAATCATCTTCTCTGCAATGGCTGGGATGAAGTCATATATTTGTGAATTATCAGAAATATGCCTAATGATATTAAGACATCCCCAATACTGATGACTTTATAGAGCAGGGGGATCACATCTGAAAGGAGCATAAAGAAGGTTTCATCCCTTATCAATGTATGAGTCACTATCCGATCTTCTGCAATGAGAGAAAGCTCCTGAATCAAACCCGCTTTTTCAAGGGCCCATCCACTTACGGGCATCCTTCCACCATTAAGTGTCATGGGTATGGAATTCATCATAATTCCTGCAGACACCAGATTGAAGGGCCAAAAACTCCTATTGAAAAACAGGGTGGTCAAAAGTAGAAGATTTGATGCCAGCTGTATGTAGACAAAATTGTCAAATAAAAACCCATTCCCCCTAGTGATGAGGTAAATGGAGACGTAGGATAATAGAAAGCCTGCAGGTATGAACCCCCACATCCTTATGGCAAGGTCTGAAATGTTTCCAATCTTCCCACCTCTAAGCTTTCCGTATGCAATTGCCAACAATAAGGTTTCAATGATCATGATATGGACTCCCTGCCTTTTGGTATTATAATAGGACGCCCGAGGGCGTCCTGATTAGTAAGCTACAAATACTGATTTTTTAGCGTTGCAGATTGGACATGACTCCTCTTCACCTGTAAGGGTGATATAGCCACATACTGGACACAGCTCAATAACCGCAGCCTCAAGGTCCTTTCCATGGTCTACGAATTTCTTTGCCAATGTGTAGCAATCAGCATGAACCTGCTCAGCTGCAACTGCATATCTCATTGCATTGATTGCTTCCTTCTCTCCCTGCATCTCTGCCACCTGTATGTAAGCTGGGTACATCTGGGTTACTTCGTGCATTTCACCCTCAATTCCACCTGCAAGATTTTCTGATGTGGTTCCAAGTCCAAACTCTCCTCCTGATACTACTGAGAAAGCTCCATGTACATCCCTAAGGGCCTTGAAATGGAGTGTTGCGTGTACCTGCTCAGCATCTGAAGTTGCCATGAAAAGTCTTGCCACAGTTGGGAACCCTTCCTTGTTAGCCTTGTCAGCCCATATTCTGTATCTCATATGTGCCTGGCTCTCTCCACCAAAAGCTGATCTCAGGTTGTCTTGTGTCATTGCATTCATTGAAATTCCTCCTTTATTTGTCTTTGCTTATCCTGATTCACCCTTGAAAAGTGAAATCATTACAATTTACATTATACAGCATTTCCCATGTCAAGTCCATATTGAGTTTTACTAAAAAAATCTTCTTGGTAACTATACCCAAAAATAAGCCCATATCACATGCAAAATAACCAAAATCCAACTTTTTTCCACAAATAGGGCAGTCCCCATTTGGGACCGCCCTCACATTAGTACTATATGAACAGATTTACATTTGAGTCATCAGCGGAGTCAAGATAAGTTGCAACTCCTCCGATCTCAACACCGTCTATCAGCTCTTCCTTTGTTATTCCCATTACATCCATTGACATTTGGCATGCAACAATCCTGATTCCAGAATCAATACCTGTCTTGATAAGGTCTTCAAGGGATGAAATGTTCTTATCCGCCATTACCTTCCTGATCATCTTAGGACCCATTCCAGCCATGTTCATCTTTGAGAGGCCAAGTTTCTTGCTCCCCCTTGGCATCATCCTTGAGAACATGTTGGCCATGAAGTCTTTCCTTACACTCACTGGCTCAGGCCTTCTCAGCACATTAAGTCCCCAGAAGGTAAAGAACATTGTCACTTCATTGCCCATGGCGGCAGCCCCATTTGCAATTATAAATGATGCTATTGCCTTGTCCAGGTCTCCTGAAAATACAACCATTGTCTTCTCTTTTAACTTCACCTGTGCAACTTCACCCTTTGCAAGTGGCTGAGCCTCCCTGCCCTTCTGGATTTCCACAACCCATTTGTTGGATTGCTTTTCATCACAGATGAAGGTGTTGCCGGTATTGTTGCACCATGCCTTGATGTCACTGATAAATCCAGGGTCTGTTGCCGATACCTCAAGGACTTGACCGTCAGTCAAGGTCTTCATCTTCTCAGCCACCTGTATTATTGGCCCCGGACAGGATAGTCCACAAGCGTTAAGCTTTATGGTGTCTCCTGCCGGGGTTACTGCTTTCCCACATTTGTTTCCACCACTCCTGATTCATTGAAGGTCTTTGGTTCCTGGTTAATCGGATTCTCACTTTGCATATACATGTTTTTGTAGGTGTTGAAGCCACCTGCCAGGTTCATTGCCCTAAAGCCCTTGTCCTTCAATAGCCTTTCAGCAAGGTATCCCCTAAGACCAATTGCACAGAAGGCCACGTAGGTCTTGTCCTTGTCCAATTCATCAAGTCTGTCCCTTAGATCGTTCAATGGAATGTGAACTGACCCTTCTATTGTTCCCAGCTCCATTTCCACATCTTCCCTGATATCCAGGACCTTGTACTCTTCCTTGTCAAGGCCATCAAGCTCTCTCCAGAGAACCTGGTCTGTCATCCCCTTCATTATGTTATCAGCTACAAAGCCTATCATGTTGACAGGGTCTTTCGCTGATCCGTAAGGTGGAGCATATGCAAGCTCTAGGTCCATCAAGTTCTCGACTTTTCTACCGAACCTGA
>CALGAG010000118.1 GCA_937951995.1 uncultured Bacillota bacterium | reverse complement strand
CCAAGTGGTAAGGCAGAGGTCTGCAACACCTTCACCCCCAGTTCAAATCTGGGTGTCGCCTCCATAATGAAATCCTTCTGTTAATTCAGAAGGATTTTTTTGAAATCAACATAACTTTAAGGATGAGATATCATGATTAACCCATTTGTTCCAAGCAAGATGATCGATGTAGCCGTAATAAGCAATGAGGCTCCTTCTGGGGTATTTCGTGCAATGGAGATGCTGGGTATAAATACAATTCCAACAATTGAGGCCCATAGTCTACAGAAGCCAGTGGCAAATCATCCTGATATGGTCCTAACGCCAATGCCTGACGGCAGTCTTGTAGCAGCACCATCGGTACTGGACTACTACAGGGATAAGCTGGAGGACTACGGTATAAAAGTCCTAAGAGGTGATTCGGTATTAATGAAAGCATATCCAAAGGATGTTCCTTATAATGTTGCATTCCTAAGAGATACGCTCATACACAGGCTTGATGTGACAGATCCTGTCATACTAAGGTATGCAGACAAATTCAAGATCAGAAGGCTAAACACCAAGCAAGGCTATACAAAGTGTTCCCTGGCAATAGTGGATGATAATAGTGGCATTACCTCTGATAGGGGGATATATAAACTACTGACCGAAGCAGGATTTGATATCCTTCTAGTAAATCAAGGATACATAGACCTTCCAGGTATGGATTACGGGTTTATCGGTGGTGCAACAGGACTGATTTCTCCAGATAGGATGGTTATAACTGGAGGGCTGGATTTGCATCCTGACAAGGATAGAATAGAAGAATTCCTTACTGCCAAGGGAATAGACCTGATTTGCCTGACAAGGGAGCCAGCTGTGGATGTAGGAACGATCATTGGTCTATGTGGCAGGAATGGATGATTACATTGACTGGCTAGCTTTTAAAAGTTGGTGATTAATGTTATTATAATAAATATAGATAATATCAGGGAGGGAAATCATGGGAAATGATATAGTAAAACCATCAATACTGCCTGGATTTATGGAATTGAATCCTGGAGACCAGATTCTGTTTAACAGGATGATGGATACAATCAGGAGAAACTATGAAAAATTCGGTTTTCTGCCAATTGACACACCAGTGATCGAGAAATCAGAGGTGCTTTTGGCAAAGGGTGGAGGAGAAACTGAAAAACAGATTTACAAGGTTGTAAAAGGAAGCACTGACATGTCCATGAGATTTGATTTGACTGTACCATTGGCAAGATACGTTGCTCAGCATTATTCTGAGTTAAACTTTCCATACAGAAGGTATCACATTGGCAAGGTCTACAGGGGAGAGAGGAATCAAAAGGGCCGATTTAGAGAATTCTATCAGGCTGATATAGACATAATCGGAAATGGGAAGCTTGACATCATAAATGATGCTGAGATACCAAGTGTTATTTATTCAACCTTTAGGGATTTGGGCTTCGAAGATTTCACCATCAAGATCAACAATAGAAAAATCCTTTCAGGATTCTTCAGTTCAATAGAAATAGATGATGCACATCTTGTATTGAGAACCGTTGACAAGCTGGAAAAGATCGGCATGAAGAAGGTGGAGGAAGAGCTTGAAGCTAATGGTTTGTCACAGGACCAAATCCACAGCATCAAGAGGTTTATCCAAATTGAGGGAAGTAATGATGAAATAATAAATGCCTTAAGTGAAATGAGAATTGATGACGATCTGTTTAAGGAAGGTCTAGATGAAATAGAAACTGTTGTCAAGTATTTGAGATTATTTGAGGTCCCAGAATCAAATTTTGCAATTGATCTTACAATTGCAAGGGGGCTGGATTACTATACAGGCACAGTTTATGAAACCTTGCTTGATGAATATCCATCAATTGGGAGTGTATGCTCAGGCGGAAGATATGACAACCTGGCTACCTACTACACCAAACAGCAGCTGCCAGGTGTTGGAATATCAATTGGCCTGACCAGACTGTTCTACCAGCTAATGGAAGCTGGGATAATCAACACTCAGGAAAGCTCTCTCACAAAGGTTCTAGTTATCCCCATGGAGGGATACATGGACGAGTCAATAAAGCTTGCAGCTGCATTGAGAAAAGAGGACATCTTCACACAAATATATCTCGAAGAGACTAAACTTGGCAAGAAATTCAACTATGCAGATAAAATGGGGATCCCTTTTGTCATAGTAATAGGTGAAGAAGAGAAAAAAACCGGAGAGTATACACTGAGGGACATGAAGTCTGGTCAACAGACCAAGTATGACTTGAACAGCTTGATTGAGGTTTTAAAGTAGTACATTTGTGGTATATACAATAATAGCTTGACAAGCTTGGTCAAAATTGTTAAAATTTATCTAATTAAAAATCAAAGGTGTAGATGGGAAGAGTAAGTTGATTTCAATTGTCAGAGAGAGAAAACCCAGGCTGAAAGTTTTCTTCAAGTGGATTGACCTAAAACCACCCCGGAGCCGTACCTGAAAAGGTAACCGCCACAAGGCGTTATTTTAAATGAGTATAAATTAGGGTGGAACCACGGTCTTTCGTCCCTACAGAAATGTAGGTATGAAAGACCTTATTTTTTTAAGGAGGGAAAATTATGATTAAGATTACTTTACCTGATGGTTCAGTAAGAGAGTACGAAGATGGTGTAAAGGTGTATGATGTAACGGCTGATATTTCAGAAGGTCTTGCAAGGGTTGCCATGGGAGCAGTGGTAAATGGCAAGATACTGGGAATGCAGGAGACAATCGGCGAGGATTCAGATTTTAGGGTAGTTAAATTCGAAGATCCTGAAGGCAAGAAGATATTTTGGCATACTTCCGCCCATATAATGGCTCATGCGGTTCAAAATCTTTTCCCAGATGTTAAGTTTGCCATTGGACCAGCCATTGAGAATGGATTCTATTACGACTTTGATACAGAGCACAGATTTACACCAGAGGACCTTGAGAGGATTGAAGAGGAAATGAAGAGTGTAGCCAAGGAAGGCCACGTTCTCGAGAGATTTGAAATGCCTAGGAATGAAGCATTGGATTATTTCAAGGAAAAAGGAGAAGAGTACAAGGTGGATTTGATTGAGAATCTACCAGAGGATGAAATCATTTCTTTCTACCAGCTTGGAGAATTCACTGACCTTTGTGCTGGACCTCACCTTTACGATACAAGGAAGGTCAAGGCAATCAAACTTATGAGCATTGCTGGAGCATACTGGAGAGGTGACGAAAACAACAAGATGCTTCAAAGGATCTATGGTACAACCTATGAAAAGAAGAAAGACCTTGAAGAATACCTTAATAGACTTGAAGAGGCAAAAAAGAGAGACCACAGGAAACTAGGCAAGGAGCTGGACCTGTTCAGCATGCAGGAAGAAGGACCTGGATTCCCATTCTTCCATCCAAAGGGAATGGTAATCAGAAATATTCTTGAAAACTTTTGGAGGGATGAACATACAAAAAGGGGATATGGTGAAATAAAGACACCTCTGATCCTTAATGAGCAACTATGGCATCAGTCAGGTCATTGGGACCACTACAAGGAGAACATGTATTTCACATCCATAGATGAGGGTGCCTATGCAATAAAGCCCATGAATTGCCCTGGGTCGATACTTGTATACAAATCAAAGATGTACAGCTACAGGGACCTTCCATTGAGATGGGGAGAGCTGGGGCTAGTTCACCGCCACGAACTTTCAGGAGCATTACATGGCCTTATGAGGGTAAGAAGCTTTACTCAGGATGATGCCCACCTGTATATGCTACCTTCACAGGTCAAGGATGAACTTAAAAAGACTATAGATCTTGCAGACTACATCTACGATGTATTCGGATTCAAGTACAACATTGAACTGTCAACCAGACCTGAAAATTCAATGGGAACTGAAGAGCAATGGAATCTTGCCACTGAAAGCTTAAGAGAGGCACTGGAGGAAAAGGAGATTCCATTCAAGATAAACGAAGGTGACGGTGCATTCTATGGCCCTAAGATAGACTTTCACCTTGAGGATGCAATTGGAAGGACATGGCAGTGTGGAACTATACAGCTGGACTTCCAGATGCCGGAGAGGTTTGACCTGACATATGTGGACCAGGACAATGAGAAGAAGAGACCTGTAATGGTTCACAGAACAATTCTTGGAAGCATGGAAAGATTTATGGGGATTCTTATTGAGCACTTTGCAGGGAAATTCCCCGTTTGGATTGCACCTGTTCAAGCTACTGTTCTACCAATATCAGACAAGTTCAATGATTATGCCAAAGAGGTGGCAAAACAACTGGAGGCCAAGGGTATCCGTGTTGAGGTTGATGAAAGAGCTGAAAAGATTGGATACAAAATTCGAGAGGCACAGATGCAAAAGCTGCCTTATATGCTGATAGTAGGAGAAAAGGAAGTTGAGGACAGGCTAGTATCAGTAAGAAAGAGGGATCAGGGCGATATGGGTCAGATGGGAATTGAAGCCTTCATCGAACAGATAATGGAAGAGATTGAAAGCAAAGCCAAATAGACCGGAGGTTAGGGATGGATTTTAAGGACACTATTAGGAAGCTAGAGCCTGAGATAATAAAATCAATACAAGATGCCATCAGGATAAAGTCAGTAGAGGAGGAGCCACTTCAAGGTATGCCCTTTGGCAGTGGGCCCTACCAGGCTTTGGATTTTATGCTGAAGCTAGGGGAAAGCATGGGGTTTGAAACCAAAAATCTTGACGGGTATGCCGGTCACATAGATTTTGGTGAAGGAGATGAAACCGTTGGCATCCTGGCCCATGTGGATGTAGTACCAGAAGGAGACGGTTGGACATATCCACCCTATGGTGGAGAAATACACAATGGGAAAATATACGGTAGAGGTACCATGGATGACAAGGGCCCTGCAGTAATTGCACTTTATGCCATGAAGGCATTGGCAGACAGCGGTGTTAAGCCAGGTAGGAAGATCAGGCTGATTCTCGGGGCAAACGAGGAGAGCAGATGGGAGTGTATGGACCATTATTTCAAGAATGAAGAGCCACCAACCATGGCATTTACTCCTGACGCAGATTTTCCTGTGATCCATGGCGAGAAGGGAATAACAGGCTTTGACCTTAAGTTCCCATACAAGGGTACAAAAGGCTGTGATGTCACCCTTAATGACATTAAGGGAGGAAACGCACCCAATATGGTACCAGATAAGGCCTGGGCCAATCTTTCTGTTAAAGACAAGAACCTTTTCCGCTCTCAGTTCAATGACTACATGAAGGACAAAAGTATTTCCATCGACCTTGAGGAAGGGGATAAAGGATTCAAGGTAACGGCACTAGGTAAATCTGCCCATGGAAGTACTCCTGCAAAAGGGGAGAATGCCATCAGCTACTTGATGGATTTTCTGGGATTTGTTTATTCAGGGCAATGTCCTGTTTGCAGGTTCATAGATTTCTACAATGAGAGAATTGCCTTTAAGCACAATGGTGAAGGAATAGGCTGCGCCCTTGAAGATGATCTTTCAGGGAAACTGGATTTCAACCCTGGGCTAATCAGCTACGATGGCAACCACATCAAGTTATCTGTCAATGTAAGGTATCCTATCAGCAGTTCTGCTGATGAAGTTTTTGCTGGAATCAGAGAAAACATCAAGGACACTCCCATTGAGCTTGTGGAAGGAGCATTGGATTCCAGACCCTTGTATGTAGCAAAAGACAATGAGCTGGTGGAGACCTTGATGAAGGTCTACAGGGAGCAAACCGGGGACTTGGATTCTGAACCCATAACAATTGGAGGGGGAACCTATGCACGAGCCATGAAGAACGCAGTGGCTTTTGGACCGGTATTCCCTGGACAAGAAGAGTTGGCACATCAAAAGGATGAACACATCACAATTGAGAATGTAGTAAAGCTTACTGAGATTTATTCACATGCACTTTATGAACTCGTGCAACAATAATGTTTGACAAACACGTAATGATGACATATAATGGTTAAGGAATTGAATATATAATTCAAAGTAGAAGTTCCGCTTCTCACCTTATAGCCGAGGCTCATAAGGTTGACAGAATTATCCTGTGGATTTATAAGTGCACGGGAGTTGCCATGCTATGGTATTTGAGCGGACATTCTATGTCCGCTTTTTTAATTTATTTTTATAACTACAGGAGGTGTAGGATTATTAAAGAACTTCAAATCAACGAAGAGATAAGGGAAAAAGAAGTTAGACTTATTGATGTGGATGGTAGTCAGCTAGGTGTGGTGCCTATAAAGAAGGCATTGGATATTGCATTCGAGAGAAGACTTGATTTGGTAAACGTTGCTCCAACTGCAAAACCAGCAGTATGTAGAGTAATGGACTACGGAAAATACAAGTACGAAATGGCTAAAAAGGAAAAAGAAGCCAGAAAGAATCAAAAGATTATCAACATAAAGGAAATAAGGTTAACACCCAATATCGAAACTCATGACTTGAATGTTAAGGCAAACCGAGCAATCGACTTCCTTAAGGATGGAGATAAGGTAAAGGTTTCAGTTAGGTTCAGAGGTAGAGAGATGGGCCATACTGAAATGGGTAAAGTGGTACTGGACGAATTTGCCCAGCTGACAAGTGAAGTTGGGAAAATCGAAAAAGAAGCAAAGCTTGAGGGCAGAAACATGGTAATGTTCCTTATGCCCAAAGCAGACTAAGTTAGGAGGAATTGGACAATGGCAAAGATGAAAACACATAGAGGCTCAGCAAAGAGGTTCAAGAGAACTGCTTCAGGTCTACTAAAGAGATTTAAAGCTTATAAGAGCCATAAGACTGGAAAGAAATCACCTAAAAGAGTTAGAAACCTAAGAAAAGGTGCACTGGTAAGCAAGGGAGACCAAAAACGAATCGATTCAATGCTACCATAGTATTGAGAAACTTATATAGGAGGCGTGTACAATGGCAAGAGTAAAAAGAGGCGTTAATGCCAAGAAGAGACATAAGAGAGTATTAAAGGCTGCAAAAGGATATTATGGTGCAAAGAGCAAGCTTTTCAAGCCAGCAAATCAAGCTGTTATGAAATCATTGAACTATGCATTTATCGGACGTAAGCAGAAGAAGAGAGAGTTCAGAAAAATGTGGATTGCCAGAATAAATGCAGCGGCAAGACAAAATGGAATGAGCTACAGCAAGTTCATAAGCGGACTTAAAAAATCAGGAATCGAAGTAAACAGAAAGATGCTTTCAGAAATGGCTATACATGATTCAGAAGGTTTTTCTAAACTGGTAGAAATAGCAAAGGAAGCGTAAATGCAAAAGTTCCATTAGGAACTTTTTTTGCATTTATAGCCCTACTTTCTACATACATAATGGAGGACTATTATGTCATACATAAGAGAGAGATTGTATTTATTTGAATTGAACCCACCTAGAGTTCTTGCTCTAGGATTTCTTGGCTTGATACTTTTTGGTTCTGTATTATTGAATCTTCCAGTGGCTTCAGCAGATGGCAATAGTATAGGTTTCTTGGATGCTTTGTTCACTTCAGCCTCTGCTGTTTGCGTGACTGGTCTGATAGTTGTGAACACAGCAACTTATTGGTCGGTGTTTGGCAAGGTCGTAATACTTTTTCTGATACAGATTGGGGGCCTTGGAATAATGACCATGGCAACAATGGTAGCCTTGATCATGGGGAAGAAGATATCCCTAAAGGAGAGGCTGATCATCAAGGAGCAGATGAATCAGGAGACAATGTCTGGCATGGTAAAGCTAACCCTCTATGTAATCCTATTGACATTTGCCATAGAGGCAATAGGTGCAATAATCCTGTCTTTTAGATTTGTTCCAGAATATGGTCTTACAAAGGGGATTTGGTTTTCTGTTTTCCATTCCATATCGGCATTCTGCAATGCCGGATTTGATATTACTGGAAACAGCCTGATGTCATATACTGATTCACCACTTACAATTATGACATTAAGTGGTCTTATAATAATTGGAGGGACCGGATTCTCTGTACTGATAGACCTGGCAAAGCACAGAAGATGGGTAAGACTTAGTCTCCATACCAAGCTGGTAATAACAATGTCTTTAGGCCTAATACTCTTGGGGACAATATTCTTTTTTGTCTTGGAGTATTCTAATCCTGCGACAATTGGTCAGATGCCATTAGGGGAGAAGCTATCAGCAGCTTTTTTTGCAGCAGTTGTTCCAAGGACTGCAGGATTCAATTCGATTGATACTGCCGCTTTAAGGGAAAGCAGCGTATTCTTAACGATAATCCTGATGTTTGTTGGGGGTTCTCCAGGATCAACTGCTGGAGGAGTCAAGACTGCAACCATAGGTGTGGTACTGATGGCAACAATCAGCATAATAAGAGGCGACAAGGACATTGAAATATATGAGAAAAGGCTTAATCAGGAGACAGTGTTTAAGTCCTTGGCCATTGTAACCGTGGGAATGGGAATGATCGTCTTAATATCTTTTTTACTTACGATAACTGAAAGCAAGAACTTCCTGGATGTGTTATTTGAAGCCACATCTGCATTTGCAACAGTTGGACTCTCAAGAGGGATAACTTCTGATCTTACTACAATCGGTAAGATTATCATAATTGGCACCATGTATGCTGGAAGAGTTGGACCACTTACAATGGCTTATGCCATAGGATATAATAAAAAGCATAAAAGATACAGATATTCAGAAGGGCATATATCAGTTGGATAGGAGGAAGAGGAATGAAGTCTTTTGCGGTGATCGGTTGTGGCAGGTTTGGTTCGGCAGTTGCAAAGACACTTTTTGAACTTGGCAATGAGGTTTTGGCAATTGATGGGGACATGGATGTAGTGGACAACATAGCAGGACATGTAACCCATGCAATGCAGGCTGATGTAATGGATGAGGGTGTTTTGAAGGAACTGGGACTCGGAAATTTCGATGTTGTGGTTATAA
>CALGAG010000117.1 GCA_937951995.1 uncultured Bacillota bacterium | reverse complement strand
CTATTTCATCAAAGGTTTCCTTGTTGTACTTGAAGTACCAGTAAATCAGAAATCCCTCCATTATTGGCGGAATGATTGCCAGGGGAGTTGCAACAATCAATAGCAAGAAAGTCAATAGCACAAGCAGAAAACTTCCTGCAATAAAGTAGATCTGCCTCTGGTGCAGCACCCTTGTAAGGGATGATTTATCAAACCTGCTGCCGTCCATAAAACTCCTGACCTTTTGAAGTCCCCTTCTCAGCCCTCCAAATATAAAGCTGCTTTCAATCATTCTCTTGGCCTTTATCCTTCTTGCAACTGACAGCAGGGTAACCCCCACCCCTGCCGTGACAAGGGCTGTTAGAGCCACTGCCGTGTACATGCTTGCTACCTGTCTTGAGGACATTGCCCCATTTCCATTAAATCCAATATCTCCTGAGTACAGAAGACCGGATATCCCACTGATCCATAGGAGTCCAATAAGTATAAGGCCTGCAAAAAGTAGCTCCAAGTATATCCTATCAACAGGTGCAGGGTGGATTTCTTCATCCTCCATTCTTTTTCCTGTTACGATAAACTGATATACAAGAAGCGCAATACTTCCAAGGAGCAATGCTCCAGTCCATGTCATCAGGGGAATCAAGGTATCCCTGTCTGCGGTCCACTTCCTTTGTTTAACCTGCATATATCCATCCTCAATGGCAAAGTAGGCATTCTCATATGAGGCCTCTGTCCCGTATGATAATATAGTTTCACCTGTTGCGGAGTTCTTAAACCTATGATCCTCCAAATAAAAATATTCCCCGTCCCCATCTATAAAATGTTTCTCCGTTAGATTGGAAGGCCAGGATATTGTGTTTTCTTCTTTTTTGCCATAAAAACTAATACCGCCAGGAACCGTCTCCTGCTCACCCTCCAGTATTCTCGCCACCTCATATGCAAAAGACCTGAGATCGCTTCCATAGGCCTCGCTTTCCTTGTAGTCCTTTGTTAAAAGGACCTCCGGATTTATCCCTGAAAAATACCAATAAACAAATATTCCAGACATGCCAGCCACCATGGCAACTATAAGTAAAAACGATGCCAGCTTTGTCCAGTTACTTCTGCTGAAGCTTTTCAATCTTGTATCCAATTCCCCACACCACCTTAAGATATTTAGGTTCTTTTGGATTGATTTCGATTTTCTCCCGTATCCTTCTTATATGTACCATTACAGTGTTCTCCACCGAATAGGCCTCTTCCTTCCAGACCTTCTCATAAATCTGCTCAGCTGAAAACACCACTCCCGGGTTTTTCATAAGAAGCTGCGTAATCCCATATTCAGTAGGTGTAAGACGTACATTTTCACCATCCACCAAAAGCTCCCTTGACTCTTCGTCAAGATACAGGCTCCCAACCCTAAGTCCGGACTCCTTTCTTGAGCTTCCCACATCACCCAGGTCCATGTACCTTCTCAATTGACTCCTTACCCTGGCTACCAGTTCCTGGGGGTTGAAGGGCTTGGTGACATAATCATCCGCCCCCATGGATAGTCCAAGGATCTTGTCGCTGTCCTGGGACTTGGCTGACAGGATTATTATTGGGATGTTTCTCTCTTCTCTGATTTTCATTGTGGCTGACAGTCCGTCCAGCCTGGGCATCATGACATCCATGATAATAAGGTGAACATCTTCACCTATGAGAATGTCCATGGCTTCCATGCCATCATAGGCCTTCACCACAAAAAAATCCTCCAAGACCAGGAGTTTCTCAATGGCCGCTGCTATCTCCCTGTCATCGTCCACAACCAGAATACGGGGTTTTTCCATTAAATCTTCACCATCCTTTACCTTAATCCTAAGTATAAGGGATAATTCTTACAAAACAGTCCACACATTTCTTACAAAATTCTTAAGCTCTTGCCCTTTTCTTCTTTGGACCGAAGTAAAGGGTACCCCAAACTCCTGTAACAATCATTATTGCACCTATTACATCCTTTATCCCAAAGGGTTCATTGAGTATGAATACTCCTGCAAGTATTGCAAATACCGTTACAAGGTTTCCAAAAATTGCAGACTGGGATACAGGTATCCTGGATATCGTGAAGTTAAGAAAGAAAAAGGCCACAACTGAAGACAAGAGTCCCAGGTATAGGATCGGTCCATAAACCTCCGGATTTATCAGTGGTTGAAAATATATGGCCAGGGTTCCCTCAAAGAGGCTTCTCGCAAGAAGTGTACCATTGAAGACTACCGCACCAATTATCATCATGGTATAGGTTATTTCAACAGGTGAGAACTGGCTGGAGGCTCTTTTTGAGCTTAGGCTATACAGGGTTCCTGAAATTACCGACATGGTCAGAAAAACAAGCCCAAGTGTGTTCCCACCCAGGCCGCTTGAATCGTTTAGAAGGTTTATAACCATAACACCACCAACAGAAAGTGCAATAAACATTATCTGTATGGGCTTGAGCCTTTCCTTTAAGAATATCCTGGCTCCTATGGCTGTGGTGACAGGAACAAGGGATACCATCAGTCCAGCCTGTGACGAGGATGTTAGGTTTACTCCCTCCACCTCAAAGAAGAAATAAAGCACCGGCTGGAATATTGCAGTCATGATTACAAGCTTCAGGTCCTTTCCCTTGAAATCAAGCCTGATAAGCTTCAAGGCCCTCAGGACCTGCATGGCTGTTGCAGCCACCAGAAATCTGTAGGCAATAAGCTGAAGGGTGGTCATGTAGCCTAAGCCTATCTTGGTAAACATAAAGGACATTCCAAAAATCATAGAATATCCAAGTGCGGTCATATAGGGTAAAAATCTATTTTCTGTCATAATATCACGCTCCTCATACCAATATAGCATTTTGAGGGAAAGCTGACAACGATAATAAGGGTTGCCATTGGATAAAACCAATTGCAACCCTTATTATCGTTATATGCATAGCTGGCCCATTATACTACTTAAGGCATTGAACACCCTGCCTTAAGGTTTCTGATAGATCTTAAAGCTCCCTTGCCAACAATGCAGCACCTATTGATCCTGCATATCTAGCCAAGGGACTGGTCCT
>CALGAG010000116.1 GCA_937951995.1 uncultured Bacillota bacterium | reverse complement strand
GTTCCTGCGATTGTAGGAATGATGGTAAATGCCCTATACAATATTGTTGACAGGATATTCATAGGACGTGGAGTTAACAGCGTAGCAATTGGAGGGATATACATAGGAATGCCAATTATGCTTATACTTATGGCATTTTCAATGCTTGTAGGCATCGGAGGAAACACTCTGGTATCCATCAGACTTGGCGAAGACAAGAAGGAAGAAGCGGACAAGATAGCAAGCAACTCACTTATGCTGCTCATTATAATAGGGATTGCCCTTGGAGCAACGGGATTGCTCTTCCTTGAGCCCCTTCTTAAGGCATTTGGTGCCAGCGAATCCAACATAGTCTATTCCAAGGATTACATGAGGGTGATTCTTTTGGGCGCACCCTTTCAGGCAGTTGGCTTTGGGATGAACAACTTCATCAGGGGAGAAGGAAATCCAAAGATAGCAATGATGACCATGCTTATAGGCGCTGGTCTGAATATGATTCTTGACCCCCTGTTCATATTCGTTTTCAATATGGGAGTCCAGGGTGCTGCCCTTGCAACCATTATCTCCCAGTTCATTTCAGCCACATGGGTACTGAGGTACTTCCTGTCAGGAAGCAGCATCCTAGACCTGAAAAAGGAATACCTGGGGTTGAAGCTGGAATATGTCAAGAAGATTTTCGGCAATGGATTTGCACCTTTTAGCATGCAAATAGCTGCCAGCATGGTAACCGCCCTCTACAACACAAACCTCCAGCTCCACGGAGGGGATCTGGCAACCTCCAGCATGGGTGTTATCAATTCCGTTGCCATGATGGTACTAATGCCTGTTTTTGGATTAAACCAGGGTTCTCAGCCCATAATGGGCTATAATTACGGAGCAAGGCAATACGACCGGGTTAAGAAGACCCTTCTGTATGCCGTCCTGATGGCCACAACAATAACAACCACAGGATTTTTGATTGTTCAGTTTTTTCCGGATGCCATAATACTCCTTTTCACAGGCACCGAAGGAGCCCAGTCAGGCTTGCTTCCAATAGCGGTACCTGGCATAAAAACCCTTTTGTTCATGTTTCCCATTGTCGGATTCCAGATTGTCAGCACATCATATTTTCAGGCTACGGGCAAGCCAAAGCAAGCCATGCTACTGAGCCTTTCAAGGCAGGTTCTGGTTCTTATACCGGCATTGCTCATACTTCCTAACATCTTCGGATTACGAGGTGTATGGATGGCTGGCCCTCTTGCCGATTTCATATCATCTCTTATTACCGCCATCCTCGTGTTCTACTCAATACGTCAACTGAATGCCCAAACAAAAAAGGGACTGATCTAGCCTTGGGCTGGATTCAGTCCTCTTAATTTTACAGGTCACGGATTATGTCTGTCAGGTGCTTGGTCAACCGGGCGGTCAGACCCCATACTATGTGGTCGTCGTACTGGTAGAAAAGGACCTGGTGTTTTCCCTCACGGAAGTTATACTCTCTGCCTCTGGGTATAAGCTCATAGGGAAAATCCTCTGTATCTTCTGTCTTAAGGGACAACTCATATGCAAGGGGTTCTGTTTCCATAAGAAAGTCAACAGGTACTGTGAATATGTGGTCCACCTCGTCCGGGTTAAGCTCCAGACTATCCAGGTCATCAACATGAAGCACACCAAGAAAGCAGTGTATGGTAAAGTTGGCATAGGATACAAGAAAGTCCAATTCTCCAAGTATTTCAATGTCCTCAGGGCTAATGCCCAATTCCTCCACTGTTTCTCTTATTGCCGTAGTCCTGAAACTTTCTCCCTTTTCAACCTTACCACCGGGGAATGAAACCTCTCCTGGCTGTGTCTTCATGTGCCTTGCCCTAAGCTCATAAACCACTTCCCACTGATCACCTACCTTAACCAGGGGGATCAATACTGAAAACTTCCCTACTGCATCCAATGGCTTAGGTATTCTGTTCTTTAGTTTTTCTGTCAGTTTTTCTATAATCAACTCAGCATCCTCCAAATCATTCCATAAACATTATTCTAGAAGCTCTTAAAAGTATATCGTCCCTGTTAAATGGGACAAGTCCACCAAACCTGTTGATCATTATATCATATCTGGTATTGTCCTTACAGGGTAGCCCTTGTCCATTTTCCATGACGTAGCCCATTAAATTTTCAAACGGGTAAATATCGAACCTGTCCAGCCCAAGGTATTCCAGGGCCTGTTCAAGCATTGATATCACAAACCATTGATAATCATGGTTCTTGTCAATATCCAGCATGGACCACAGCCTGGGAATTATCTGCCCAAACAAGAGACTTAAGCTGGGTCCTGAATCGATGTTCAAAAGTTCACCCAAGGCTTTTATCCTATGGTCTCCCAGATTTTTAAGATAATCAAAGTAGAAATCTTCCCTCTTTGGCAGGATATAGTATCTATTCCCAACCAGACCTCTGATTTCCCTGGACGCATCAAGGTATCCCATCTTCATGTTTCTTCTGATTCTCTTGCCGTCAAGGTCAAATGTTCTACCAAGGTCTTCACTTGGTGATATTATAATAGGATCAGGTCCTGTCAAATCATCCAACTCTCCCGGCTGCATCTGATGGGTCCTTACTATTATTAGGTTTTCATAACCTTTATGGATTAGCATGTGGTAGGGTAGATTGTCAGAGAACCACCCATCCAGAAAGTTCTTGCCGCCAATTTTTTCCCACCTGAAAAATGGCATGTAGGCCGAAGCCAAAAGATAGTCCTTCATCTCACCCTGGGGTATGTCCTCCTTAAAAAGCTCCATTGGGGTTCTGTCAGTAAGGTTATAGGTGGATATCCCAAACTCAATGGGAGATTTTCTTATGGCCTCCTCATTAATATGCTTTGCTATCATTTCCTTGAAGGGTGTAATATCAAAGCCCTTATTAAGTATTACACCTCTCAGTTTGTCAGCCACAATCTTCACGGTATGCCTGTCAGGCCTAGAATGCAAAAGCCTGTTGATCTCCTGGTCGTTGTCACGAATTATGTCGGAATATCTGATATCATTCCACAGGTCAATGCAGGTTTCAATTTCACCCTGGACAATCATGGCTCCATTCAAGGCTCCGATGGATGTCCCTGCCACAGCCGATATTTCAAGCCCATTCTCACTGATGCCCCTGTAGGCTCCCGCCTGATAAGAGCCTTTTGCTCCACCACCCTCAAGCACAACTCCATACATGTACTTCCACCTCCTGAAAGGTCTATGAATAAGATTTTACTCTTTACTATATACCCATATATTAGGATGCTCCTACTCATTGCCTTGTGGTATAATATTCCTATTAAGTTACAGAAGGAGGAATCACATGTCCAGAAGAATGAGTTGGAACAAGTATTTCATGGAAATCACCGAGCTGGTTGCAAGCCGGTCCACCTGCGACAGAGCCTGGGTGGGTTGTGTAATTGTAAATGACAGCAATAGGATCGTATCAACAGGATACAACGGTTCAGTGTCAGGAAATCCACATTGCGACGATGTTGGTCACACCATGCGGGACGGACATTGCATTGCAACCATACATGCAGAGATGAATGCACTTCTTTACTGTGCAAAGGAAGGGATCCCTGTGAATAATTGCATTGCCTATGTCACACATTTCCCCTGCCTGAATTGCACAAAATCCCTTATACAGGCAGGAATTAAAAAAATATACTACAAGAACGATTACAGGGTTGATGACTATGCCGTGGAGCTATTGGAGAGAAACAGTGTGGCCTATGAAAAGATTGTCTAGAGGATCGCATCCTTTGCCAGCTGATCGGCCTCATCGTTGAGCTCGTTGCCAGAATGAGCCTTAACCTTTACAAACCTTACATCCAACCTATCCTTGATGGAGTCATAATATTTTTTGTAGTCCCTGGTACCATCCCTATTTGTTTTCCAATTGCCCTTCGCCCAATTCTCGATTCCAGTGTAATCGTAATGAAGGTGGAGGGTTTTCTTCTTTTTTGCAATTGCCCAGTCCATGGCCACCATGGCTCCCTTAAGCTCACCTGCCACATTTCTCATCGAGGCCAGGTCTGGATTCTCCTCCCTGCCGCTGAAAGTATGTTTCTCCCCATCCGATATTATTACAACTCCATAGCTGTAGGTGCCATCATCAAGATTGTAGCTTCCATCCACATAGGCAATCGCAGCATCAGCATCATTGGTTTCTTCAATTATTTCCTCAGGCTTTTCAATACCTCCAATAAAGGCCTGGGCCTCGTCCATTGTATTGAATTTCTTGTAAACGGCTCCCGGAAATCCATGTACCTGGTTTTTACACTCCTCCCAGTTTTGATAAACACCTGGAACCAAACCTTTTTTTACCGCGTAATAAAATTTTGCCATGATCCACCTCATATATCCTTATTCTGTATAGATTATAACACATATTCCAAATCAAATTGTAGAAAGGGAAGTAACTTTCAGCTGTTTGTGATATGTTTGTCACTTCATTTATGCAAGTTCTGTTTACCCGGTAATAATTTTGGTCTAAACCACATATGTTAACCCAT
>CALGAG010000115.1 GCA_937951995.1 uncultured Bacillota bacterium | reverse complement strand
CTCTGGTTGTTGGAGAGCTTTCAAAGATTGTATTTCCAATGATCTTGAAGGAAGAATAGGTGGATATTACAAAGCCCGGATCTTGAATGATCCGGGCTTGCCTGCAGTCAAATATATAATTGATCATCCCCTGATGATTCTTGTTCCTGTATCACCATGGATGGCTTGTTTTGCCTTTTCCAGGGAAGTTATTATTGATTGTCTTCCGTCCTTTGATTGGACAAACTGGACTGCAGCTTGAACCTTTGGGAGCATGCTGCCAGGTGCAAAATGTCCTTCTTCCATAAATTTCTTGGCCTCCTCAATGGTCATTGTCTTCAGTTCCCTTTGATTTGCAGTGGCAAAATCCAGCGCTATGGTTTCAACAGCCGTCAATATGAACAGGATGTCGCAATCCAGCATCTCAGCAAGCTTTTCACTTGCAAAATCCTTGTCTATTACAGCGGCAACCCCCTCCAGACTTCCATCTGGTCTTTTAAGGGTTGGAATACCTCCACCTCCAACTGCTATAACAACGTGTCCCCTGTCGACCATATCTCTTATCATATCTATTTCAACGATGTCAACAGGCTTTGGGGACGGAACAACCCTCCTGTAGCCTCTACCTGAATCCTCTACCATTGAATAGCCCTTTTCTGCTTCAAGTTCTTTGGCTTCCTCCTGGGTGTAGAATCCTCCTATTGGTTTTGTTGGTTTTTCAAAGGCCTTGTCAGCCCTATCCACAACGACCTGGGTAATTATGGTGCCGACTGACTTCTTGATTCCCCTTCCTGCAAGCTCATTGCTTATTGCATTCTGCAGATGGTAGCCTATGTAGCCTTCGCTCATTGCTCCACACTCTGGGAATGGCATTTCAGGAACCTTGATGTCCTGAAGGTTTGAAGTTTCGAAGGACAGGTTTATCATTCCAACCTGGGGACCATTCCCATGAGCAACAACTACCGTGTGCCCTTCCTCTATTAGGTCTGCGATGGGTTTTGCTGTCTTCTTAACCAGGTCAAGCTGGTCTTTTGGATTGTTTCCTAGGGCATTTCCACCCAATGCAATCATTACCTTGCTCATATCAACCACTCCATTTCTTATGATTTACTTATCTGAAAATACCGGTTGTGAGTCAATCTACTTTATCTGTAATATTTTATCACACCCAGGTAGTTCATTCACCAAAAATTATTGTCAGATTTTGTGGTTCACCTGGAAATTCCCGCAAAAAAGGAAGAGTGGATTTTCCACGCTTCCCTTGTCTTATCTATTTATAAATCT
>CALGAG010000114.1 GCA_937951995.1 uncultured Bacillota bacterium | reverse complement strand
CCCCCGACCAACTGGTTCGAAGCCAGCTACTCTATCCAGCTGAGCTATGGGCGCACAGTTGTTTTGGTACTACAATAGTATAACCCCTGGTAAATCCTATGTCAATAATTAAGGACTCCCCACTTCAATAAACAATAGTGAAAAAGCGACCTGTATCTGATATAATATGTAATTAATACAAAACAAGGAATGTGAGGTGTAAAAGAATGAAATATAGAAGCGTATTTGATATCATTGGACCGGTGATGGTTGGTCCATCAAGTTCCCACACTGCAGGCCCCGTGCGAATTGGACAGATTGCCAGGAGGCTTTTTAATGCCCAGCCTGAAAAGGTGGTTGTAAGGCTGTATGGATCATTTGCTGAGACCTACAAGGGCCACGCCTCAGATGTTGCTGTGATCGGAGGGATTCTAAACTATGAGACCGATGATCCAAGGATACCGGATTCCCTTGTGAGAGCACAGGAGCTTGGCATGGATGTAACCTTTGTAAAGGAGGAGGCCATTCCAGAACACCCAAACACGTTGAAGATTACAATGACAAAGGGAGATGACAAACTGGATATATCAGCCATATCCATTGGAGGTGGAGTGGTTGGAATTACTGAACTCAATGGATTCCCACTTAAGCTGTCGGGAGAGAACCCAGCAATCCTTATCTTCCACAAGGATGTTTACGGCACAATTGCAGGAGTGGCATCCACCCTTGCTGCCAACAAGATCAACATAAGTGGAATGAATGTTTCAAGGATTGAAAAGGGGGATGTTGCACTTATGACAATTGAGACTGATCAACCAGTTTCCCCCAATCTTATCAATGCAATTACTAAAATGGAAAATATCATCAGGGTAATAACCCTAAGCGAATAGAGAGGTGAAAGGAATGTTCAGAAACGTTCAAGAGCTGGTCCAGCAGGCACAGGACCAGAATAAGAAGCTGTATGAAATAATGATTGACCAGGAGTCCGAACTGACAGAAAAGAGCCGCAAGGAAGTCATAGGCATGATGGACAAGCAATTCCAGGTTATGAAGAGTTCTGCAATGAAGGGTCTGGAGGGCGTCACCTCCTATTCAGGAATGACCGGTGGGGATGCCAAGAAAATGGATGACTACATAAGCAGGGGAAACTACCTTACTGATCCCACCCTGCTAAAGGCTGTATCATATGCCATCTCAATTAATGAGGTCAATGCTTCAATGGGTCTTATCTGCGCCAGTCCAACTGCCGGATCATCAGGAGTGCTTCCTGCTGTGGTTATTGCAGTACAGGAGAAGCTGGGCCTGGATGATGAGGAGGCTATGAAACACCTCTTTACTGCAGGTGCCTTTGGATTTGTCATAGCGAACAATGCCTTCATATCCGGAGCAGCCGGTGGATGTCAGGCAGAGATTGGGTCTGCAAGCGCCATGGCAGCCGCAGCGGCTGTTGAAATGGCAGGAGGCTCTCCTTCACAGGCTGCACATGCTATGGCCATGGCCCTAAAGAATATGCTTGGCCTGACCTGTGACCCACTTGCAGGACTTGTTGAGGTTCCTTGCATAAAGAGAAATGCAGCTGGTGCATCAAATGCAATTATGGCGGCTGAAATGGCCCTGGCTGGTGTGGAATCAAAGGTTCCATGGGATGAGGTTATCAGTGCCATGTACAACATCGGACTACTTATGCCTGTTTCACTGAGGGAAACCTCCCTGGCTGGTCTTGCCGCTACTGAAACTGGCAAATTGTGGAAAGAGAAATTGCTTTAGAATTTTCATGGTGTTATAATTAAATAATTGAAATGAATATCAAGAGTGCTAAGTCGTGGTGATTTCATTAAATCTCCCCAGGTTGGCACTCTTTCTACTACGGAGGTTTGAGATGCCCAGTTTTGGAATCAATGAACCCAGGAGAATGTCGATTGTTGGATTCTCTCTGGTTTTTTCATATCTTTTGTCCTTCCTATTTGAAGGGAGCGTTTTGTATGGTCTTATGGAACTGGGTTCGGTGGATACCAGACCTCTGATACTAGGTGCCATAGTAGCCCATTTCATAGGTTTGTTTTCCTGTGGTTTTTTTGCTGAATCACCCAAAAGGATCGGAGCAATCCTAAGGCTTGGCCTTGCCCTGTCGGTTCTTGGCACAGTCCCCTTCCTTTTTTCCCCTTCGCCTCTTTGGATTGTTGGAATTTCCATAAGCGGACTTGCAAGTGGGTGGATGGTTGCAGCATGGGGTCACTTCCTAAAGTCCTTTACACCAAAGACTGAAAGAATTAGGAGCTGCGCTGATGTTCTCGTCCTTTCCAACCTGATAATGATCGCCATTAACCTTGTTTTGGCCAAGACCTCCCCTCTTGTTGGACTCTACCTGTCACTGCTTGCATTGATGGTTGGAGCCTCTCTCCTGTTGAGGCTACCCTTGCAGGTGGACCAGGAAGAAGTAATGATGGTTGATCCAAAAACCAGCGGGAAGCTAGGTAAAACACAACGGGTACTCTTCATATTCATCACTGTAATCACAATTAATTCAGGTCTTATGTACCAGGTTGTAAATCCGGCCTTTTCACATCTTCAAGACCTTGTCAGCTGGTATTGGGCAGTCCCCTACATTGTGGCCATCCTGGTGGTGAGACACTATGCCAGAGATTCAGGTAAGCCCATCATACTTTATGTGGCAATGGTTATGATGATGTCTTCCTTTATTGCATTTATGCTTCTTGGAAGGGGTTCTGTGGACTACTTGATAGTTGATACGCTTATGCTTGGTTCCTTTGGAATTTTCGACCTCTTCTGGTGGAGCATTATCGGCGAGATGCTAACTTATGCAAAAAATCCAGTGAGGATTTTTGGGATTGGCCTTTCTGCAAATGTACTGGGTGTCCTTCTTGGCGATATGGTGGGCTTTGGAATTATGTCATCAGGTCTTTCAACTGCAGAAACAGTTGTGATCTCACTAGCAGTCACTGGCTTGACATTGGTGATACTGCCCTTCCTGAACAACCAGCTTCAGTATCTCTTGAGTAGCCATAAATACCTCAAGGAAAATCAAGGATCAGATTCTGGTGATCAGGCATATATAGTTGATGGTTCTCATGCACTGTCTCCACTTACAGAAAGGGAAAGGGAGGTCCTTGCCCATATATTGGAGGGCAGCTCAAACAAGGAAATTTCAGAAAAGCTATCCATTAGTGAAAATACCGTCAAAACCCATATAAGGAATATCTACTCAAAGTATGGTGTCAGTAAAAGGGCAGAGCTCATAAGCAGCTTTATTCAGAAGTGATTATAAAATATGTGGGGTTTAATAGGAAATCATCCTTTTGGGTGATTCTTTTTTTGCCCAAAAAGAGTATCATAAATACAAGTACCATAGTTTTAGAAACTTGACACTAGCATTTTATCCAAGGAGGGAACTGCTATGAAGAGAATTTTATCAATAATATTATCCCTGTCGATTCTTATTACATTTACAGCATGCGGAAGCTCAGGTGGAGATGCAAACCTATCAGGTGGCAAGCCCCCTGGAAAAGAGGAGCAGGTTATTCTGTCTCCGGAAAATCTTATAGCCAAGACAGAAGCAGGGGTAACAGTGGAACTGAGCGAATACATACTCGATGACCAGGTGGAACTTACGGTTGTCCCCTTGGCTACCGAGGAAGATTCTGATGAGGGATATAAGATTGAATCCTACGAGATAAGTCTGGAGGGCATGACCCAGCTGGATGATTTCATCACCATCAGGATTCCCTATGATTCAAACTATTGCCTTGATGGACAGGATCCCTCAAAGTGTGTGGGCGCCAAATACTACAACGAAGAAAACAGTCAATGGGAGGATATTATGTTCACCGTTGATTCATCGGCCATGGAGCTTGTCATAACCACTGACCACCTTTCCAGATTCGGTGCCTTCCACATAAAGGATGAGACAAGAAGATTCGCCTACATAGATGACCTGAACTCGGACCTTTCCCTTATTAGTGAAGAGGCTGCTGCAGAGGTCTTGAGGGAATTCATTGAAAATGGAAGTGAAGGAGGCAAGGCGGCAAGTGTAGGCGCCCATATTGTTTCAACCATGTACGACCTATCCAGTGATGCTGGAACGGAAATCGATTGGTCCACGAACCCAATCAATCTAATTGGTCTTGGCCAACCCAACTTTGATTCAAAGCTTCTTGAACAAGGCTATGAGACCATTGGTAAAATCGGAAAGGTTGTATCGGTTGTAAAGATCGCAAGTACCATTGTTCAGACTGAGGGTTCGGATGAGGATATCCTTGGACTTTACAAGGATGTTTCCTACTTTATGATGGGTCTGTCCACAAATGCAACCCTTGGGTTTCTTGCTTCAACCATTTGGCTTTATGATGTCTTGGTTGGCAAGATGTTTGAGATGGGCATGGAGATGAAGCAGGAGAATATTGGCAAGGTATACTTTCATTACAATGATTATTTCAGGGAAGGAGCCTACAAGGCCCGGACCCTTAAGGACTGGAGACAGGTGATGATTGATCTTACAGAGGCCAATGCCGGAGATGAGAAGGCAGTACAGAAGGCACTTGATGCTGAAATCGACAGGTACTCAAAGGCTTTCTGGAACCTTCCGGTGGATGAACAGTCCATTGTGGCTTCAGACCTTGATGAGAATTACTCCAGGATGGCATACCCCACTAAGGCTGATATTGAAAAGCTAACCCAGGACTATAAAAAGAATCTTTACGACAGGCTCTACCCTGTTGCAACATCAGTTAGGAACTACTTTATGAAAAAGGCCGAGGCTGAGTACCTAAAGGAGCTTAACAAGGCTAAAAGCTTCTACAACCAAACCATAAGACTTTCAATCGAGGAAGATCTTGCAGATGGTGAACAGTCACAGTATGCAGGTTACACCATGAGACTCACCCCTCTTAAGGAAACCGCTGAGAAGAGAACCTGGACCGGTACAATTTCAGATGAAGGAAAGGTTGCAGCCAGGATGACCCTGCTTGGTTATATTTTGGCTGGCTCTCCAAACCAGGTTGCTCTTTTCAAGCCTGGTGATGATCCTGACCTTGACCAGCCTGAGCTTGAGATTCCATTTACCCTGTCAGCTCCTGAAACCCTGGTTAAAATCGGCAAGGGACTTCCCTTGGAGGCAGTCCTTGGCAACTACGCCATGACATCTACCTCAAGCCTTGGAGATAGCAGCTACTCAGAGGATATGGACATACAGATTCTCCAGTCTGGCGGAAACATTAACATAATCAATTCATATGGCACCTTCTTCTACTGGACAGATAATACATCAGAAGCCGATAATGCAGAATATGTTTATAAGTTTGATTATGACCCTTCCATTTCAAGGCTTACGGTTGATATTCTTGAAACCCGAGACAATGGCAATTCAATTAATATGGTCGAACTATGGACCTTTTCAGAAGAAAATGGCAAGATTGTATTTTCAGGTACCGTCGAGATAAGAAAGGATGGTCAATCTGCAATGATGCCTCAAGTGAGAACTGGCGTCAAGGTAGATTAAAAGACAAGCACAAGGGTCAATATCCCTTGTGCTTGCTCTATTTAATCCATTATTCCCATTTCCCTGTAGTATCTTTCAGAACCTTCATGGAGCGGAAGTCCCGCCAGGTTCTGGACTGCCTGTTCCAGCTCAAGACCCTTTATGGCGTTGTGGGTGGTGGCCAGGGATTCAACATTCTCCCAGAATACCTTTGTCATCTGGTAGGCTGTTTCCTCCGGTAGGCTTTCATCCACAAATATTGTTATTACTATGCTTGTGGTAACCACATCATAATCCTGGTTCTCATAGGTTCCAGCAGGGATAACTGCCCTGTTGTACCATGGGTACTCCTCTGTCAACTGAGTTATGACATCCTCATCTATTGAAACCAACCTTCCATTTGCCGTTGACAGGATTTCTGACACAGCCGAGGTTGGAATTCCTGCCTGGAGCCAAGCTCCGTCAAGCTGCTTGTTTCTTATTAGGTCAATTGACTCTGTAAAGCCTACAAACTGTGGGCTGAAGTCATCAGGGTAGTTTAGGCCTGCAGCTGTAAGGTGGATGTTTGTCTCAACCTCAGGTGTGCTTCCTGGTGCTCCAGGAGCAAATACCTTACCCCTTATATCACTCAGGCTTTCGATTCCAGAATCCCCTCCAACAACCACCTGGTTGTAGTTTGAATATAGTGCTGTAAGAACCCTTATTCCATCGTACTGTTTACCCTCAAATACCCCTGTACCATTTTTTTGTTCAGTCATAATGTTTGTTACGGCAACACCTATCTGGGCCTCTCCCTGGGCAACCAGGCCAAGATTCTGGACACCTCCATTTGATGCCTCAACTGATACATTCAGTCCCTCTATGTTCTCATTCCAAAGGTTTGATATTGCCGCACCGATAGGATAGATAGCCCCGGTAGTGGATGCAGTTGGAAACTTAAGATAGGTAACATCTTCATTTCCCCCATTCCCACAGCCTGCAAGGACTCCAGCCAAAAGCACAAAAGCAAGTGCCATAGATAATATTCTTTTCATACATTTCTCCTCTCTAAAGCTTTATATGTTTCAGGCATTGATTTTCTTTGCCTTGTCACCCTTGTTTTTTTGTAGCTGATATATTGTAAGAAATGCTGCAATCCCCACTCCCACTGCATCCGTACCTCCTACGGGATGAATAAGTAGAAGCCCGACAAGTATTGCCGCCAGTCTTTCCACCAGTCCACTCCTTCTAATATACCACCCTCCTGTTCCGGATGCCAGGAAGTATATTCCAAATATTGCACCCAATATTGCAACTGCAGTTTCAAGAATTCCCGTACCCTCTGGAGCCGCTCCAAGAAGGAGTATTGGATTCACAAGAAAGAAGAAGGGCAGGATAAATCCCGACAATCCAACAAGGACAGCCTGGATCCCTGTCTTTCTGAAGTCAGAATCTGCAATCCCCGAGGCAACATATACAGACATTGCCACAGGCGGGGTTATGTTGGAAAGGGATGCATATAACAGGCAGAAAAGATGGGCTGCTATTGGAAGGGCACCAACCTGGACCATTACAGGTACCGCAACTGCCGTGACTATTACATAGGCCGCAATGCCAGGAACTCCCATTCCCAGGATTATACTCATGATGGCAACCATTACTCCAGCCTTTATAAGTTCCCCCGGGCCAACCACCTGGAGCATAAGGTATCCGAATTT
>CALGAG010000113.1 GCA_937951995.1 uncultured Bacillota bacterium | reverse complement strand
TCAATAATTCAAAGATGCATTATACATCAAATTAGATCTTCAACCAGGTATGTTTCATACAAGGATATTAAGGCATTAATGAAGGACTTGAAGGCAGTATATAAAGCACCAAATGAAGAAGAAGCATATCGTAATCTAGAGCTATTCAAAGAGCAATGGAATCAACATTATCCAACGTGTGTAAAATCATGGTATGAAAACTGGGATGTTATATCTCCATTTTTCATGTATTCAGAAAACATCAGGAAAATAATGTATACAACTAATATTATTGAGAACTTGCATCGTAAGTTTCGTAAAGTGACTAAGGGAAAAGCTATTTTTAGTACTGATATGGCATTAGCTAAAATGTTGTATCTTGTTTCTCAGGATGCTATTTCTAAATGGTCCCGCAGAGTCAATAACTGGGACCAAATTGTACATGAGCTGTCAATCTTACATGACAGCCCATTATCAACCTAACTATTTACTTGCTCTTGTGATTTATTTCTTTATTAATTTACACAAAACTATTTACAGTCTCGATTTTATAAGAACCTTTCAAATCTATCTTGGGTTACACCACATATTGGGCATTTATGAGGGGGATTGTCTCTCGCTGCCAAATATCCACAAACTTTACATCTATATACAGGGTATGGCAAATCGACTAAACTAGTTGGTGTTTCCTGGCTAGATAGAGGATCTACCCTCCTTTCAGGAATTGGTATAACCTCTTTTTCACCTGAAACAACCTCTTCATCTACATATAAACCACAATAACAAGTACCATATTCATCCACATCCTGGTCCCTGTAATCGCAAGGACATATTAAGTCAAGGTCTTCTTCTCGGTTTCCAGTAGCTAGCCTGCAAGGACAAAACATGTATCCGTATCGCTTCTGATTTATTAGCAAGCTTTCTATCAGGTCTAGTGTAAAAGTATCATCAGGGTTTAGATAATATCCTTTTCCATTTATTTGTTCACTGATCTTCTCTTTTAGATCATACTTATTCATTTATGGCCTTCTTTATTTTCTGCTCTTGATATCCTTGGATAGGC
>CALGAG010000112.1 GCA_937951995.1 uncultured Bacillota bacterium | reverse complement strand
GGAGCCGGTGGAGGTACCGGTGCAGGAGTCGTTGCATTCCTTAAGGCCGATATAGTTTCATTTATCGAGTCATTTGTAAGGATGACAGGGGTTGATGATGAAATAAAGGAAGCTGATCTTGTAATAGTTGGATCAAAGGAAGTTAGGAACCCCAGAAGGATGCACAGGGGTATGATGGCAACTGTGGAAATGGCACAGAGAAACCACATTCCTGTAGTTGGTGTTTTTGGAAGCCTGTCCAGAGGATACGAGGACCTGTATTCAAAGGGGTTCAGGGGGATATATGCCCTTTACAACCATCCCTATGGGGAGGGAGCTGCCTGGGACAAACCACAGGAAGTGACCGAGAAGATGGTATCAGCCTTGGCCCACCTTTTTGTGGGAGAGGAAGAATAATAATGAATGATGGTAAAAGGTACAACAATCTTAGTGGATACTTGAGGGATACCTTTGGAAAGAAGGTGGCAAAGCTATCCATTGACGGAGGCTTCAGCTGTCCAAATAGAGACGGGCACAAGGGTGACCGGGGATGTATTTTCTGTGGGGAGATGGGTGCAGGGGAATTTGCATCAAGGCTTGGATCGGTAAAAGACCAGATGGATGAACAGATCAGGCTCCTTGGAAGCAAATGGAATACTGATAGCTACATCGCATATTTTCAATCCTTCACAAACACCTACGCCTCTGTGGAAAGACTGAAGGAGGTTTTTGAGCCGGTGCTGGACCATCCGGGAATTGTGGGCATAGCAATTGCCACAAGGCCGGACTGTCTGCCGAAGGAGGTGCTGGACTACCTTTCTCAGCTGAATGAGAGAACCTTCCTTTGGGTTGAGCTTGGCCTTCAGACAGTACATGAAGATACGGCAAAGCTAATAAGACGGGGCTACCCACTGGAAATCTACGAAAATGCTGTTGAGGAGCTTGCAAAAAGGGGAATAAGGGTAGTTACCCACCTGATAGTAGGCCTTCCCTATGAAACAAGGGGGATGATCCTTGAATCTGCAAGATATGTTGGAGAGACAGGCACCTGGGGAATAAAGATCCATTCCCTCTATATACAAAGGGATACTGATCTGTACACAATGTTTTTGGAAAAACCCTTTCCTCTAATGACAATGGAGGATTATGTGGATACAATATCCGAGATAATATCAATTATCCCCAAGGAGATAGTTGTTCACAGAATAACTGGCGACGGTGACAAGTCCCTCCTTCATGAACCTAAATGGAGCATGAACAAGCTTAGGGTCATATCATCAATTGATAAGAAACTCAAGGAAATGGACATTTCACAGGGCTGTGCACTATAATTGTAATTGAATTGTAAAGACTTCCCATATGGGAGGTCTCTTTTATTGGGTATATAGGTTTTAAGGGAATGTTTAATGAAAGTGAGGTGCAGACATGAAAAATAAAAAATGGATGTTGATTTTACTATCTCTTGTAATGGTTATGGCTCTGGCAGCCTGTGGGAA
>CALGAG010000111.1 GCA_937951995.1 uncultured Bacillota bacterium | reverse complement strand
GTTTGCTGGAAAAATCCATTGACAATGGATAGGCTTTTGTGTAAACTTATTTGTGTCAGCTTCGATGGGAGCTAGTATTGTATCATGGTCCAAGAGAGGAGATCCAAGGCTGGAAGATTTCCGTCCCTCTGATATGAGAACCTGTCCCGGAGCATTCCGCCAAAACGGAACGTATGGCTACGTTACAGCCCTTAAAGTGAACCCTTTGGGTTTATGAGAGTGGTACCGCGGAATATACCTTTCGTCTCTTGGTGAGACGAAGGGTTTTTTGTTTTTTAAATAAAAAGTTTGGGGTGAAAAGTATGAGAATGTCAAAAATGTACATGCCTACCTTGAGGGAAACTCCTTCAGAGGCAGAAATACCTAGTCATCAGCTGCTCCTAAGGGCAGGAATGATCAGAAAGCTTGTAAGTGGGGTCTATTCCTACCTGCCACTTGGCTACAGGGCCATCAAGAAGGTGGAGAAGGTTGTAAGGGAGGAGATGGATGCAGCAGGGTCCCAGGAGCTTCTAATGTCGGCAATACAGCCAAGGGAGCTTTGGGAGGCTTCAGGGAGATGGGAAAATTTCGGTCCTGAGATGTGGAGATTAAAGGACAGGAACGACCGTGAATTCTGCCTTGGACCAACACATGAGGAGTATTTCACAGACCTGATCAAGGATGAAATCAAGTCCTACAAGCAGCTGCCACTTAGCATCTATCAGATCCAGACCAAGTACAGGGATGAAAAGAGACCAAGATTTGGCCTTATGAGATGCAGGGAGTTCATAATGAAGGATGCCTACAGCTTCGATACTGACGAGGAAGCAATGAAGGTGGCCTACCAGAACATGTGGGATGCCTATGACAGGGTGTTCACAAGACTCAAGCTGAACTACAAGGTTGTTCAGGGTGACACGGGAGCAATGGGAGGAAAGGTTTCCCATGAGTTCACTGCCATGAGCGATGTTGGCGAAGGTGTTGTTGCCTACTGCAATAGCTGTGACTTTGCAGCCACCGATGAGAAGGCCCAGGTCATATATTCCATCCCTCAAGGAGAAGAGGAGGAGAAGGAAATTGAGAAGGTTCTGACTCCAGAGGTTAAGACCATAGACGGCCTTGTGGACTTCTTCAACATTGAAAGGTACAGGTTCGGCAAGGCACTTGTGTTCCTGGCCCAGGGAGAGCCTGTGGTTGTGGTGATTCCAGGAGACCGTGAGCTCAATGAAACCAAGCTTGCAAACTATCTGATGATTCCAGGACATGAGCTGGAAATGGCCGATGAAGAGACAATCAAGAAGATTTCTGGTGCCAACAAGGGCTTTACAGGTCCTGTTGGACTCGCTGAAGGTACAAGGCTACTAGTTGACCAGCGCGTTACAGGCCTTAAGAATATTGTAGTGGGTGGAAACGAGACGGATTACCACCTGGTAAATGTCAATTACGGAAGGGACTTCACAGGAGAGGTTGTTGAGGACCTTCTTATGGTTGAAGCGGGAGATACCTGCCCGACCTGTGGAGAAAAGCTATTCCTTGACAGGGGAATTGAAGTGGGGAACATCTTCCAGCTTGGTACCAAATACAGTGAGAGTCTCAAGGCAACCTATCTTGACGTTAACGGCAAGGAACAGCCCTTTGTCATGGGAAGCTACGGAATAGGTGTTTCAAGGAGTGTGGCTGCTGTGGTTGAGCAGTTCCACGATGACAAGGGTATAGTGTGGCCTTTTGTAGTTGCGCCCTACCATGCTGTTGTAACAATTGTGAACACCAAGAAGGATGAGCAGAATGAACTGGGAGAAAGGATCTATGAAGACCTTAAGAAGATGGGTGTTGAGGTCCTGCTGGATGATAGAAACGAAAGACCCGGTGTGAAGTTCACTGACAGGGAGCTTATTGGGATTCCAGTCCAGATTACCGTCGGAAAGATGGCTTCAGAGGGGATTGTTGAGTATTCCCTTAGAAAGAGGGAAGGCAAGCAGGAGGTAACTGCTGACAAGATCAGGGATTTGATTCTTGAGGCATTTGAGGAGGAAGGATTTTCTCTTTAGTTGCCACGATTAAGGGTATTAAATTACAGAGGATTGATATAAATTCAGGAGGTGTGTGAATTGAGTGATATAAGAGTTAGATTTGCCCCCAGTCCAACGGGATATCTTCACATTGGAGGATTGAGAACCGCTTTGTACAACTACCTATTCGCAAAGAAGAATGGCGGTAAGTTTGTACTTAGAATTGAGGATACAGACCAGACCAGGTTTGTTGAAGGAGCAATTGAGAACCTGATTGATTCCCTTCATTGGGCCGGTGTCCAGTATGACGAGGGTGTCTTTGTGGAGGATGGGAAAATCGTAGAGAAGGGTGATTTCGGTCCCTACGTTCAGTCAAAGAGGCTGGATATCTACAGGAAATATGTTGATGAACTGATAGAGAATGGGCATGCCTACTATTGCTTCTGCTCCAAGGAAAGATTGGAGACAGTCAGGGAAGAGCAGAAGATGAAGGGAATGGTTCCAAAATATGACGGCTTCTGCAGAAACGTTTCCCTGGAGGACGCCAAGAAGAGGGTAGCTGCAGGTGAGGACCATGTAGTCAGGTTGAAGCTTCCCCACAACAGGGACATTCATTTCCACGACCTTGTACGAGGGGACATAACAATAAACACTAACGACATAGACGACCAGGTGCTATTGAAGTCTGACGGCTTCCCAACATACCACATGGCAGTTGTTGTGGATGACCACCTTATGGGAATCACCCACATAGTAAGGGGAGAGGAGTGGCTCCCATCAACACCAAAGCACGTATACATGTACGAGGCCTTTGGCTGGGAGAAGCCAACCTATGTGCACCTGCCAACGGTTCTTAACAAGGAGAGGAAGAAGCTGTCCAAAAGACATGGTGATGTTTCCGTTGACGACTTCAGAACCAAGGGCTACCTGCCAGAGGGGCTTGTGAACTACCTTGCCCTGGTTGGGTGGAGTCCAGATGGCAATGAGGAAATACTTTCCATGGAGGAGATGGTGGACAAGTTCTCCTTTGACAGGGTCTCAAAAACCGGTGGAATATTTGACAAGGACAAGCTTGACTGGGTAAACAGTCACTATATAAGAAGTGAAAGCCTTCAAAGGATAAAGGACATGACCCTGCCCTACCTTGTTGAAGCCGGCTTTATGGATGAGGATTTTGCAAGGGACAACTCCCAATGGGTTGATGTCCTGATTGAAACCGTAAGGGAAGGGCTTGCAACAGTAAATGAAGTTGTAGACAAGGTTGAATTCATATTTGAAGAGAACCTTGTGTACGAAGCTGAAGCCTACGATGAGTTTTTGAACAACGAAAATGGACGGGCCCTTATGGAGGCAATCAAGAAGGAAGCGATGGATTCAGACCAGGTTACCATGGAAAATGCAAAGGACTTTATGAAAAGGATCCAGAAGAATACCGGGATCAAGGGCAAGAATCTCTTTATGCCTACAAGGGTTGCATTGACCGGCAGTGCACACGGACCTGAGCTTGTGAATGTACTCTATCTTCTTGGAAATGAAAAGATAGCCCAGCGGGCTCAAAAGGTGCTGGATATAATTGACTGATGGCTGCTTCATATAATAGAATGAGAGTAGCAAAGACTGGTTTTGACCCTTGTGGAAAACCATGATTCAGGTTGAAAATCGTCTCTGCTCGTTTCAGGGACGATTTTTGTTGAGTAATGTTAAGGAGGGCTCGTATGAAGCTATTTAATTCATTGACAAGAAAGAAAGAGGAATTTGTACCATTGGTCCCGGGGCAGGTCAGCATGTACAACTGTGGACCAACTGTGTACAACTTTATTCACGTTGGAAACGCAAGGCCTCTTGTGACCTTTGATACCTTGAGAAGATACTTTATATACAAGGGCTATGACGTAAGGTTTGTACTGAATTTCACAGACATAGACGACAAGCTTATAAACAAGGCCAAGGAGGAGAACATAACAGTCAAGGAGGTTGCCGACAGGTACATCCAAGCCTTTAAGGAGGACGCTGGAGCCCTGGGAATCTACCAGTACAACACCATTAATCCCAAGGCCACTGACTATATCACCCAAATGGTTGATTTCATAGAGGCCCTTATTGAAAAGGGAGCAGCCTACCAGGTGGACGGAAATGTATACTTTAGCATTGAAAGCGCCAAGGACTACGGCAAATTGAGCAAGAAGAACATTGATGAGCTGGTTAGCGGTGCAAGGATAGATGTTAACGAAGATAAGAGAAATCCAATGGACTTCGTCCTCTGGAAAAAGGAAAAGCCAGGTGAGCCCTCATGGGACAGCCCCTGGGGCAAGGGAAGACCAG
This sequence comes from uncultured Bacillota bacterium, assembly GCA_937951995.1. GTDB lineage: Bacteria > Bacillota > Clostridia > Tissierellales > Tissierellaceae > Gudongella. Next base: position 4,309 of record CALGAG010000111.1, on the reverse strand, counting down.
GTTGGCACATAGAATGCTCTGTAATGGCAAAGGCACTTCTGGGTGAGACAATCGACATCCACTCTGGTGGCGAGGACCTTCAGTTTCCCCACCATGAAAATGAGATAGCACAGTCTGAAACACTTTCAGGCAAGCCCTTTGCAAACTACTGGCTTCACAATGGGATGATTTTTGTGGACAACCAGAAGATGTCAAAATCCCTTGGAAACTTCTTTACATTGAAGGAAATCCAGGAGGAGTACGACATGGAGGTGTTGAGATTCTTCCTGCTTTCCGCACACTACAGAAAGCCTATTAACTTCAGCAGGGAGATCATGGACCAGAACAGAAACGGCCTTGAGAGGCTCTACGGGGCCAAGAAGAATCTTGAATTCCTCCTGGAGAAGGATTTGCCAGATACTTTGGAAAATGATGAGGCCATTATAGGTGGAATCAATGAGTTCGAAGCAAGCTTTGAAAAAAGCATGGACGATGATTTGAACACTGCAGATGCGGTTGCAGCCCTGTTTGACCTTGTAAAATACACAAATTCCAACTTTTCGGAGGAATCGTCGAGAAAGGTGGTTCAGTATGGCTACGACACCCTGATGAAGCTTGCAATGGTCCTTGGAATACTCACAAAGAAGGATGAGATTCTCGATGATGAAATTCAAAAGCTGATCGAGGATAGGAACGAGGCCAGAAAGAACAAGGATTTTGCAAAGGCTGACCAGATAAGGGACGGTCTTTTGGACCAGGGCATCGTTCTTGAGGACACGAGAGACGGTGTAAAATGGAAAAGGGTCTAAGTGTGAACTATTTCAGGGAAGTGAACGTGGATTTGCAGGGGGAAGACCTTAGGATGATGTCTCCCCTTCAGCTGGCATATATTGGAGATGCGGTCTATGAGCTTCTTGTGAGGACAGCCATCATGTCCAGGGACGTGAATGTGAACAAGCTTCACAAGGAGGCCACAAGGTACGTCAAGGCCAATGCCCAGGCTGAATCGGTATTAAAGCTAGAGGGGCTTCTTACTGATGAGGAGAAATCCTTTGTGAGAAGGGGGAGAAACGCCAGGATCAACTCCTCCCCAAAGAATGTTGATTTGAGGGACTACAAATATGCCACTGGCTTTGAATGCCTGATGGGTTACTTGTATCTATCTGGGAAGGACGAAAGGTTAATAGAGCTTTTCAAGCAAATATATCAGTCTGATACAGAAGGGGGAAATGACAAATGAAGGTTGAATTGTTGAGATATACTCCAGAGGGAGAGAAGTTGGTGGCCTCAGCTGCAAAGCTATGCTATTCCCCTGTAGGGATAGGCGATATTGAGGAAGGACAGGATGACAAGAAGGTAGCTTCCTTTCTTAAGCTCCTGATGGACCTTGGACATGAAAGTCCAATCGAGCATGTCAGCTTCACATTTGGGATAGAGGGAGTTTCAAGAACCCTGACCCACCAGCTTGTAAGACACAGGCTTGCCAGCTTTTCCCAGCAGTCCCAAAGGTATGTGAGACTTGCCCAGTTTGAATACATCATACCTCCTCACATAGAGGGGGACCCTGAGTCCAAGAGGATCTTTATGGAGGCCATGGAAGCTGACCAGAAGGCTTATGACGAAATCTCAAAGAGATTGTATGAAAAGCATTACAAGAGATACTTGGATGAAGGCAGAAAAGAGAAGGATGCAAGGCAAAGGGCTGAGAAGGAAGCAATTGAGGATGCAAGGTATGTATTCCCAAATGCATGTGAGACAAAGATAGTTGTTACCATGAATGCAAGAAGCCTGATGAACTTCTTTGCACTTAGGACCTGCAACAGGGCCCAGTGGGAGATCAGAGACCTTGCAATCCAGATGCTTGGGGAAGTAAAGAAGGTTTATCCGGTTCTGTTCAGCCATGCAGGACCAGGCTGTGTGAACGGACCATGCCCTGAGGGGGAGATGACCTGTGGGAGAATAGTGGAGGTCAGAGAATTTTTCAAGGACCTGGATGAGAGAATAGCAGCTGAGGCTGCAGCAGAATAGAGGAGAATAAATTATGAAAGAAATGTATGTATCTGGAAGAAATCCAGTTATGGAGCTTCTAAAATCCGATAAGCAGGTGGATAAGCTGTATGTTCTCAAGGGAGAACTGAAGGGTTCCATAAACAAGATAATGGGCAAGGCAAAGGATATGGGAATAGTCATACAGCAGGTTGATAAGAACAAGCTTGACTCAATGGCTGAAGGAAATGCACATCAGGGAGTTGTAGCCCTGGTGACAGGTTATGAGTATTCAGAAGTTGCGGACATGCTCCAGCTGGCAAAGACCAGGAATGAGTCCCCTTTTATCCTGATACTTGATGGAATAGAGGATACCCACAACCTGGGAGCAATCATAAGGACAGCGGAGTGTGCAGGGGTCCATGGAGTAGTAATACCCAAGAGGCGGGCTGCAATGGTCAACCAGACCGTATACAAGAGCTCTGCAGGTGCTGTGGAGCACATGAAGGTGGCACAGGTTGGCAACATAACCCAAACCATTGAAGACCTTAAGAAGGAGGGTCTGTGGATATACGGTGCTGACATGGATGGGGAAAAGGAATACTTCAGGACTGACTTAAAGGGAGCCATAGCCCTGGTGATCGGCAATGAAGGAAAGGGTCTTTCAAGACTTGTAAAGGAAAAGTGTGATGTTCTTGTTAGTATTCCAATGACTGGTAAGGTTGGTTCCCTGAATGCTTCCAATGCTGCATCAATTCTCATTTATGAGGTTGTGAGGCAGTCCTATGAAGGGAAATAAAAAACCCAAGGAGTACCTTTTTGTGGATGGCTACAACATAATAAACTCCTGGGAGAACCTCAAGGAGATTTCAAAGGTGGACCTTGAACAGGCCAGGATGACCCTGGTTGAAATACTTGCTGAGTACAAGCACTACTCGGGTATTGAAATATTTGTAGTGTTTGATGCATACATGGTTAAGGGTAACAACAGGAGTGAAGAGGAATACAAGGGAATAAGGGTCATCTACACCAAGGAAAACGAGCTGGCTGACCACTACATTGAAAAGGCCCTTGATGAAATGGGCCGTGAGATGCGGGTCAGGGTTGCCACATCCGACTGGGTTGAGCAGCAGATTGTTCTTGCTAGAGGTGGTACCAGGATTTCTGCAAGGGAGCTCCAGGCGGAAATTGAGGACGAAATGAGAATGGTCAACAGAAAAAGGAAGAGACTAAACACAAGAAACGACATATCAATAGGCAGGCTGGAGGATCAGGTTCTTCACAAGCTAAAGGACTGGAAAGGGAAATAGTCATAATCACCAGGGAGGTTTCACAATGGTCTTCAAGGGTCAAGATTTGGTAAATGGACGAGTTTATGGCAAGATGTCAGACGAGGAGATTGTAAGACTGGCCAACGGAGGGGACCTCTTGGCCTTGGAACATCTCATATACAAATACAAGGACCTTGTAAAGGTCAAGGCCAAGGTCTACTACATTGTTGGAGCCGATAGGGATGACATCATCCAGGAGGGAATGATCGGACTCTACAAGGCAATCAGGGATTTCAGGGATGAGAAGACCTCGTCCTTTCGAAACTTTGCAGACATCTGCATAACCAGACAGATGATAACGGCAATCAAGACTGCAACCAGACAGAAACACCTGCCCCTGAATGGGTATGTTTCCCTTAACAAGCCCATATACAGTGACGGAACCTCCACCATGGCTGAAACAGTGACCAGTGACGGGGCAACTGATCCAATGGAGCTCTTTATTGGCAAGGAAGAGCTTGATGCAACAGAGGAGAAGATAAACAGCATGCTAAGCAGCCTGGAAAGGCAGGTTCTAACCTATTATGTGGAGGGAAGGAGTTACGAGGAAATTGCTCTTGACCTTAACAGGCGGGTCAAAAGCATAGACAATGCTTTGCAGAGGATTAAGAGGAAGATTGAAAGATATTTGATTGATAAGGAAACCACCTAAATGTACTATGGTAGCTTTCCTCCATACCCACGCGTTACAGCCCTGTTATATAAAAAGTGGAAAATTCCCACCTGTATTGTATAATGAGTATTGACAAGGGAATTAATCAATAGTAAAATATCTTATTGTAAGCCCACGTAGCTCAGGAGGTAGAGCACTTGCATGGTAAGCAAGAGGTCACCGGTTCAAGTCCGGTCGTGGGCTCCATATAAGAATAGAAACACCCGGACAAGTTTTCTTAAGTAAAGGATAATTTAAGGGAGGAATCAAGAAATGGGTAAAGCTAAGTTTGAAAGAACAAAACCGCATGTTAACGTAGGAACAATCGGTCACGTAGACCACGGTAAGACAACTCTTACGG
>CALGAG010000110.1 GCA_937951995.1 uncultured Bacillota bacterium | reverse complement strand
CATCTGGGCCAGCTTGTAGAGATCTGGAGGAATGACTGTTGCAATCTTTGTATAGCCTCCTGTCGTTGCCCTGTCAGCCATCATGATTATGGGCATACCGTGTCCTGGAACCTGGATTGATCCAAAGACTATTCCATCTGAAATGATGTCTGGGCCTTCCTTGTGGACAATCTTCTCCCCTTCAAGCCTGTATCCCATCCTGTCAGCCTCGTTGGTTATGGAGTAGGTGCTGGAGAGGAAGGTGTCTATTGATTCCTCAGGGAAATGATCATCCTGGGGTCCCAATACAACCCTAATTGTATCGTCTTTACTGTATTGTGGAATCTGGTCTTTCAGAAGGTAATAGCCCTTGGTCCCTGTAAGGGACTCTTCCTTAAAGCCTATTATATCTCCATCTGCCAGCTTCCTTCCCTCAAAGCCTCCGATCTTACCTCTTGTAAAGGTTGCCTTTGATCCCATTATTGTTGGAACATCAAGCTTTCTTGAAAAGGCGATGTAGGCCCTGAGTCCGCTTTTGACCCCTCCAAAGGAAAGTACATCTCCCTTTTTCATCAGAATGCTTCTCCACATGGGTGCGGGATTTCCGTTTATCTTTGCTCCCATGTCAGCCCCTGTTATGGCTATGATCTCCTCCTCAATAAACTCAAGGGTGGGACCCATGAATGTAGCTTCAAGTCCTGCCTCCGATTGCTGGTTCCCAACCAGGATGTTGGCTAATCTCAAGGAGTGGAGGTCCATGGCCCCTGCAACGCTCATCCCAAACCTCTGGAAGGAGTATCTTCCTAGATCCTGGACGGTTGTGAACAGTCCTGCCTTCTTTACCTTAAAGGACATCCAGACGCACCTCCCCGTTGTGGATTATATTTACCTCATATAGACCTTCCTGGACAAGCTTCTGGATATCCTTGAACTCATCCTCGGATATGGGCTTGAACCTTACATAGTCTCCGGCATTAAGCAGCACCGGAACCTCTGCCAGAGGGTCGTAGAGCTTGATTGGAGTCCTTCCGA
>CALGAG010000109.1 GCA_937951995.1 uncultured Bacillota bacterium | reverse complement strand
ATTAGGATTATCATTCTAATTCTCTTGTGAATCTGCTTCAAATCTTCCCCTCCCCATGGTTATTATAATACTAATTGATAATGCAACGATTAGAAGTTGTATATAATTATCTGAATTCCTGTAAAAAAGCAAACTCTCAGACCATACTATTTTATCATATAATTATCAAGTAGTCATTATTGATAATTTTCTGTCAATTGTTGGTGGATGATTTCATCAGAGCACTTGATTTTTAGAATGTCTCAATTTCAAGATTCACGGAGTCCCCTATTGGACTCTTCTACAGCAATTTCTTGATGGATGCATTATTAAGCCTAATATTTTCATTAAAATACACTTTATACAGACTTATTTTACAATGTCCAATTCTGTCACAAACTGTGACAACCCAAATAATTATTGGTGATTTTACATTAAAATAGGAGTATACTGGAATTAACCAATATTACTTTTATACCATAATGTGCAAAAGGAGGGCTATATATGTTCAGAAGGGTTATTGCAATAATTTTGGTTTTTTCCATGATGGTATCCATTTCAGGCTGCGGTGGTGTGGCAGCTGGAAAGGAGAAGGTCCTTGCTGAAGGGGTGATAACTGAAGAGAACTCCTCCCTCTCCGGGGAAGGACTGGGTTTACATATCGATCCTGTGAACTTTACAGGAGAGCTTAAGGCCAAGATCACCTCCGTACCTGGTTCACCTCCCTTGGGTGAGGATGGTGAAATCCAGCTCCAGGTATATGATTTCTCCGTTGAGGGTATGACTGAATTTCCGGGAGTGATTGAGCTGACCATCCCTCTCCAGGTTGGTCAGGGTGAAGAGCCTGGTGCAGCCTACCTGAACCCTGAAACAGGAGCCTGGGAACCTGTTGTTTTCAGATATGACGATTCAAGCAAGACCTTAACAATACTGACGGACCACCTTTCCCGGTATGGAGTCTTCTCCTACTCAGACCAGGGGAAAAGATATGCAACAGCCCAGTACCTGGGCCTCTATGGGGTTGGGGAGGATCATGACTTCCTGCAGGCGGTTGAAGAGTTTTCAGTGGGAGGTGTCCCAGCTGCACAATGCATCGAGATTGGTGCAAGCGCAGCGGGAGACGCCCTTGGAATTGGCGGTGACATGATAGGAAACATCGTTCAGGGTGCAGGCTACATGGCATATGGGGAGGATATCCTCAGCAGCATTGGAGACTCCCTGGGCAAGATCGGTCTATTGGTGTCGGTTGTTCAAATCGGTTCAAATATTTACAACAACAAGATCAATGATGCTCTTGCAGGCTCCATGAAGACAGCCTTTACATATATAATGGGCAAGGTGGCAGGCAAGCTCAGCAGCTCTGTCATGTCAGCCAGCATGGCATCTGTTGCCATTGTGGACTATTCCATAAACAAGTTTGGTACAACGGCAATTGAAGGCAGAAAGGCTATCTACAGGGATGCCTACTCCATTTACTATCAGAGGGGCGAGGATGGATTCAGAACCTCAGCCCACTGGTTTGACCTCTTCTATCCCTATTTCAGCAACCCAACCATGACCCAGGATGAGATCAAGGCTCAAGTGGATAAAATAGTCACTGACCATTGCGCTGAATTCTGGGGTGGCACTAACGAGCTTGGAATTGACTACTATGTCAGTGAGGCCAGGAAAAGATTCAACTGGACAGGTGGACAGGCAGGCCTTAATGATGATATGAGGAAGGAGATTTCAGCTGAAAGAAGGGCAGTCCTATATAACGACATCCTTCCTGGAGTGTTTGAACATATCGCCTTCAAGATCAATCTTGAAAATGAGAAGAGACTTAACGCGGAGTATACAAATCTTGTGAAGTTCCTCAATACTCAGGTCAAATTCAGTATTGTGGACCAGGAGGGAATCTACGACAAGCACAGGGTAAGGTTCTCACCCCTTAATGACAAGGCTATTGTTGAGAACTGGACAGGAACACTAAAGAAGGGAACGGTCATGTCCTCCATGTTCACCCTCTATGGTCATATGTATGCCGGCGGACCTGATACTGTGGACATATATGAGCCGGACGCAGACCTTGAAATGGATAAGCCGATAAGGAGTGCAGAGTTCAAGGTTGTTATTCCTGATTTTGAGATAGTTCTTGGAGATGTTATAAAGGGACTTACCTTTGAAGGGGGTGAAAGGGACAAGGTTTCACAGATGGGTCTCTATGCAGCCCTCAGGGAGGCAGGTACAATAAAGGTTGCAGAGGACGGGACTTTCTCATTTGATGTCCCATATGCCACAGCAAACGGCGGAGGCGGCAACAATACCTTCTCCTCAGAGGTTTCCGGCTTCCACATGGAAGGAAAGCTGGACCCCGGATCCCTGTCAGGAAATGCCACCTTCAACGGGACCTTCCTTTTCAGAAGAAGGGAAATCAGTCCACTGGAGGGTATGGATGGGGAAACCAAGGAATATGTCACAACCTATGCCTATGATGATATTGTCAATGGTACAGTGGATATTTCCGGTGAAGGGGAAACTGTCACCTTCAACACCAGGCTCGAAGCTGTCCGTTCAGGGTTTTCAAAACTTCAGTACCACTCGATCAGTCCCGACGGCACTGAATTTTGGGGAGACAATCCAACCATTACAGACAAGTCCGAGAACTACAATGGGTCAAGCACATATACCTTCAAGGTTGCAAGATAGTGAAAAGGATATTGAATTTATGCCCACAATCTGTTACTATTAAGGTACAAAAGAACACACACTCCGATTCTGTCTTTCCCACATCATGTCTGACGAAAATCGGAAAAACAGAACATTGGGCCGGAAAAGAGATTTTCTGACCTGCCAGGCTTGCAAAGGGGTTATTCACTTAGGTGGATAATCCCTTGTTGTTTTTTTGCCCCAAGCGTTGGGGACGGTTCGGTTCTTTTTGCTTTTAACCTGGGTCAAGAAAAGGAGGTATTTAGATGAGTACAGTAACTGGAAAGATGCTTAGAATCAACCTGAGCGACAAGAGTAGTGAAAGGGTTCAAATCAAGGAAGAATGGAAGGATCTCTATGTTGGTGGCGAGGGCTACGCTGCCAAGATCCTGTATGACAACCTCCAGCCTGGAATGGATCCGATGGATGAAAGGAATTTACTGGTATTCACAACAGGTCCCTTGACCGGAACGCGGGCTCCATCATCAGGAAGGCTTGTCATAGGCTACAAGTCTCCCCTTACAGGGACTATAGGTAGGTCTTCTTCCCACCAGGAACTGGCAGCTGACCACCTTTGATTCTGCCATGGATAAGATCGGCCACAAGGCCTACCATGACACCTTGAATGTAAAGGCATGGGCCTGCTTTGGATGCCCCATAGCCTGCGGCAGACACACTGAAATAATGGAAGGCAAATACAAGGGCGAATCAGGTGGCGGTCCTGAGTATGAAACAGTCGGGGCCTTTGGTTCCAAGTGCTATGTGGACGATTTGAATGCAATCACAGAGGCAGGCTACATCTGTAACCGGATGGGTCTAGATACCATTTCAACCGGGCAGACCATAGCATCTGCAATGGAGTGGTTTGAAAAGGGTCTGATAGATCTGGAAACCACAGGTGGAATCGACCTGTCCTTTGGCAATGCCGAGGCCATGGTAAAGATGACTGAAATGATAGCGAAAAGGGAGGGCTTTGGTAGAAAGGATGAAAAGCTTCCTGAGAGACTTTCCAAGGAGCCTGCACCTGACGGACTTGGCAAGGGTCAGGTTGCAAACGCTGAGGTCATGCTTGATGAATTCTATGAAAGCATGGGTTGGGACAAGGAGACTGGCCATCCCAAGGATGAAACCTTGATGAGGCTGAAGCTTAAGTAAATCAAAAGGGACTGTTTGATAATGATACTTCTAAGTAGCATCCAAACAGTCCCTTTACTTATGCTATTTTCTTTGCCGGTCTTGAGATTGACAATATCACCAGCCCTGCAAATACCAGCCCCATCCCCACTCCTGAAAGGAGTGACAGGCTTTCCTTAAGGAAAAACACTCCCAGAAGGGCAGCAGTAACAGGCTCAGCCAGATTCAAGGTTGCTGCCTTGTGCAGTTTTATCCCTGATAAACCATACGAAAAAATAATATATGCCAGTGCACTGGTCACCAATCCCAGATGTAGGGCTACACCTATTCCTTGTGGGGTCTTTAGCCAATCCAAGCTATAGATCAGCAGAAATGGAGAAAGGAGCAATGCTCCAATTGTGAAAATAATTCCTGTAACAATCTCAGGAGAATACTTTACCAGCAAATTCTTTGTGGCAGCCGTGTATACTGCGTAAAAAAAGCCCGATCCCAGCGCCAGGATTATCCCATTCATTTCAATTGTTAGAGCTTCGCCACCTATAACCAAAAGGACGCATCCTATTACTGAAACCATTGTTGATACCATCCACTTGATACCTGGAATCTCCTTGTTTATGATTGTTGAAATCAGACCTGCAAATATTGGAGCGCTTCCGATTGCAACCACTGTTCCCATTGCCACCCCGGTCATCTTAACAGCTACAAAGAATGTAATCTGAGCCGAGGCCATGCTTGCTGCTCCAATATATGTACCTACTTTTGACAACATCTCTCGTCCCTTGAGCTTGCCTCTAAGGAATGCATAGAGCATTATTGCTACTCCGCCTACGGCCAGTCTGACTGCACCAACTGATAGAGGCGAGGCTCCTGCAGGAGCAAAATGCTGTGCCGTTCCAATGGTTCCCCATAAAATTGCACCTAGCAATGCCATTAAGCTATATTTGAACTCACTATTGTTCAATAGATATCCTCTCCTCTTTGGTTAAAGATAAACCTCTCTGATTGTAAACAAAAAGACTTGTCCCTGTTATTTTTTGTATTTTTATTAATACACTAATTAAAGCATAATAATATTTGTCTGTCAATTCAGACAAAGACATTTTGACAATGAAAAAGACACACCATTATTCTCACTTGAAAATGATCTGCCTTTTAATATTATGAAATATTATTTATGTCTGTGGATATCTCCTTTTAGGCCTGCTTATTGAAAGAATCACCAGGCCCGCAAACACAAGTCCCATGCCTACTCCTGATATCATTGACAAGTTTTCCTTAAGGAGAAATACACCCAAAAGGGCTGCCGTAACCGGCTCAGCCAATGTAAGGGTTACAGCCTTGTGTAGTTTTATCCCTGATAGGCCATATGTGAAAACAAAATATGCAAGGGCAGTGGTAATCAGTCCCAGGTGCATGGTAACGATAATTCCCCTGGCTGTAAATAGCCAATCAAGGCTATAGATCAACAAAAATGGGGACATGATAATTGCTCCCATGGAAAATACAATTCCAGTTACTGCCTCTGGAGTGAAGTCTACCAAGAGGTTCTTCGATGAAGCAGTATAGATTGCATAAGATAAGCCTGCACCAAGTGCCAATATTATTCCTGTTGTATTTACAGAAAGCTCATCTCCCCCAACCACAAGAAGAACACAGCCCAAAACGGACACAAGGGTTGATATCAGCCATTTGAGTCCAGGGTTTTCCTTGCTGGAAACAAGTGATATGACACCAGCGAATATGGGAGCGCTGCCGATTGCCACAACAGTTCCCATGGCAACCCCCGTGAGGAGGACACCTGCAAAGAATGTAAGCTGGAAGGATGCCATGCTGACCGCTCCAATATATGTACTCTTTCTTGAGAATATCTCCCTTCCCGTCAACTTTCCCTTCAAGAGTGCGTAGATCAGAAGTACTCCTCCTCCCAGGGCAAGCCTGGCAGCACCAATTGACATTGGGGTGGCTCCTTCAGGAGCAAAGTGCTGGGCTGTTCCAACTGTTCCCCAAAGTACAGCTCCAAGCATAACCATCATTGAATTTATAGTTTCCTTCTGCTTCATGACAAATCACTCCCTCTATACAAAAAGACGAATCTTAATGTTATCCAACAAAAAAGAACCGTCTCCAATGTTGTTTTACGTTTCATATTTTACTATGAATTTTCAAGATATTTACTCGATATAACATACTTCACCGGTCTACTCTTGATCTTTTCAACTAAACCTCTTTCATAGAGTTTCTTGAGTTTTATCCTAATGGTATCCTCAGCATAACCAAATACTGGTTTCAACTCAGTGACTCCAATCCCTTCTTTGGATGGGTTGAAATGGAACTCTTGAGCCATTATACTCATGATGATTTTTTCATCTTCATTGGCTAGGCTCTCATCCTTATTGATTTTATCAATAATAATATTTAATAGATCACTTTTCTGTACTAGGATTTCCAAAATATCCTTTTGACCTGATTCAATTATCTGCAAAAACTCATCCACAAAAAAATTCATCTCTCCCTGAGACGAGATTTGATTAGTTGTATCAAATATTTTTAAATACCGTTCTCTTTCTTTATTACATCCTTGAGACAACGACATTGCAGTAAGCCATGAAAACTTATCCTTTAAGAATATGCTACTGATGAATCTTCCAGTTCTTCCATTGCCATCATAATATGGGTGAATATATCCAAAATAATAATGTGATACCGCAATTTTTATCAAATCATATAAGTCTAAAGATGAGTCGTTCATAAACCTGAATAAGGAGTTTATTTTTTCAATTATCAATTCTTCTGTGCCATCTACAGATGTAATTCCTCTATGAATCTCCTTATCATTCCTGTATATATATGTTGCTTCTCTCCTAAAAAACTTTCCATCTGGATAGTCATCTTTTGAAATTCCATCTGAAGTGATTTCATCAAATATCTTTCTACAATCCTTAGCGTCAACTGGAGGCTTTAAATTACCTTCTTTTAACTCAAGATAAGACTTGATGACATTCTTAAATCTCGCCGGCTTCTTCTTACTGTCTCCAAGAATACTCCTGGTAGTCCTCACAATTTCTTCTTTAGAACTTTTAACACCCTCCAGCTCATTGGTACTGAATAACTCTCTACTTAGCATGTCTATAAAAAAATTATGTTGGGCCAATCCTGGGAGTTTGCTATAATTCATTTCAAGAATTACATCCAGTCTGGCAATTTCTGCTGCTAGTTTTAGAGTTGAGTTAGTTGGTACATAGTAAAGACTAAACTTCTCCGGTTGATTGATAGGTTTAATTTCCAGATCAAAATTTATGGTGCTATCATATCTTCTTCGCTGATTAGCTTTAGATTTACGTTCATCAATCGTTTTTAAATTATAGTATTCCTTATATAGATAACGCATATCAAAACCTCTCTATCCACATAATTTCATTAATAATTATTATAATTATACACTTATTGATGGTAATTAACCAGCTTTTTTTGTTTTTCCTCTGTAATTAGAGCTTTTCTTTTTTAATTACGCGTAATTTTAACCTTTTCCCATATTTTTCTGTGTCCGACTTGCCCCTATGCCTTATCACCAGGTCGCACATTTCAAGTCCCTGGATACTAATTTCAATGTAAACAGATGCAAGTATTAAAATTGTGTTAAACAAAAAATACAAGGGCATAAAAACCCTTGTAAATGTTGGTTTTGGTACGCCCAGAGGGATTCGAACCCCCGACCAACTGGTTCGAAGAGTGAATTTCCTCTATTTTTCAACATTTTATAGCTTTATCATCCTGTCTCATCCAGTGTCAAATTGTGCTATTTTACACCTAGTTGAGAGACTTTAGTTCTTTGGAGCAAATCCCTAAATGGTGAATTGTGCTATCCTATACCAGATTATGTCATCCTTACTGCTCCATTTATTGCTCCGGTAAATTCTATAAAATACATACTTAATCTTCTCCTACATCTTTATATGATCCTGTGTCAATCACTTCTTTAGTATTACCGAAGTTCTGTGGCGACTGATCTAAGCGTCTAGCCAGTTCGGAGACACTGAT
>CALGAG010000108.1 GCA_937951995.1 uncultured Bacillota bacterium | reverse complement strand
AGTTTATTAAATTTTAACCGTTTTGTAACCAAATGTCTTCAATGCACAATTCTCAGTTCACAATTCACAGATCACAATTCACAGATCACAATTAAAAGCCTTAAGATATCTCCCGGTGGTGGTGGGTAAATAAATCGCCAAAAATTTCAACTCTAACAATTGTGCATCGTGAATTGAGAATTGTGAATTATAATCATCTCTGCCCATAGGTCCTGAACTTGTCCCTCATCCTCACCATCTCATCCTGATCAATTATGACCGGCTCACCCAGTGATTTGGTCCTGTAATAGAGCTCACAGCAAAACTCAATATCCTCAGCTATCTTAAAGGCCTGGTCCAGGTTATTTGCCCCTGCCAGCATACCATGGTTTGCAAGAAGCACAGCCTTTCTGTTCTCCATGGCCCTGTAGGCATTTTCTGCAAGTTCCATTGTGCCAAAGGTGGCGTAGCCTGCACACCGTACATTATCTCCTGCGACTGCGACCATGTAGTGAACAGGTGGCAAATCCCAGTTCATGCATGCAATCGTCGTAGCATACATGGAATGGGTGTGGACCAGGGCTGATATATCCTCCCTGTTAAGGTAGAATATCCTGTGGAGGTCATATTCGGAAGAAGGCTTCCTGTCACCATCCACAATATCCCCGATAAGGTTCATCACCACAACATCATTTGCTCTGGTTTCCATGTAATCAATACCTGATGGACTCATAAGCATAAGGCCTGACTCCCTATGGAAAATGCTTATGTTTCCACCTGTACCCGTAGTCAGGTTCTTCTCTATGAGTTTTTTCCCGTACTCAACAACCTTTTCCCTAAGCTCTCCAAGCAACATGTAATTTCCTCCTCCATTCTTGTACCTTCATAGTAACAATCCCTGAATAGTCTGTCAATTGCCCAGTTTCTGTAACCTGATTGTTACACACTGCAATTGTTTTTTTTATATAATAATAACAAGAAAGGGGCAATATCATGAACAATAAGATATATTATCTCCTGCTTCTGACGATTATCGCCGGGCTTGTCCTGTCAGGATGTGGAAGCGGAAATCAGGAGATGACGACAATGTCTGTGGAGGATTCAGTGGAAAGCTTCTTCCCATTTGACCAGTCATTACTGGAGTCGGATTTCTCAAGGGAAAAAATAGAAAACTATATACTCAGCATAAATCCCAATGTCAACACAAAGGCAGGACACTATGCAATCGGTGATCTGACCGGTGATGATATACCTGAAATAGCAATGTATATTGAAAGAGACCCCAAGAACATAGATGATCAGGGTTCGCTGTTGGTCTACACCTATGACTCCTCAACCTATCTTATGACAGACCGGACGCCAATGAACTATGACAATACAAACTACATCCTTAAAATCGGAAATCTTGATGAAGGTACAAGTGGGATACTCCTTAGCAACCAGGTGGGCTCCAAGGCTGGAGTTACATACGGTTATATTCTGGAGGATGGAAGGCTGAAAAGTGTCTTGAACCCCAAGAAAGTAAACCTATTTTCTGTCACCACCTCCAATAGGGTAGAGGACATTGATGGAGACGGAATCCTGGAGTTCAGCATCCACTCGATTGACCCTGAAACAAGTCCAGGTGAACCTTCTGAGGCAGAAACAATTGAATTGTGGTACAAGTGGAATGGCAAGGACAGCGCAGATGTCATATCAGTAGCCGGAGCTTCAATCCAAAACACCCCAATGATGGCTAGCCGCAAGGAATCAGGACTTTCAGACAATGAGGATAGCTTCAGCATCATGAGTTCTCCTGAGGATTCTGGACCTGCACAATCTCAAGTAGATGAGCCCAGCCCAGGAACCGTGGAATATTTGGACCACCTCATGGAGATAAAGGATGGTTATACAAGCAGGGAACTAACTGACAGGCTTGAAGACCACCTGGCTTCACTACAGGTGAATAAAGGCTACAGAAGCCTTGATATAGCAACCATGTTTTCCAAGTATGTGAAGGAATACACCTTTGATTCATTCTTTCAAAAGTATGGACTTTCCCAGGAACGTCTAAACGATATGGAATACCTGCAAAGGGACAGGATCCTCCAGTCTGAGCCCGACCTAAAGGAGATGCTTATTAGAAACAGAAGACTTGGCTATATCTTGATAGTCGAAAGTGACAGGTACAACTATGTAATTGACTCAAAGATGTTTATTGACGGATTTGGCGGCAATATGACAAATGAGTTTAGAAAATACCTTCAGATAATGTCGAGGGAAGCATCCCTTCCCCACACCAGGGAAGGCGTCCTTAGGATTCCAAAAGAGGAACTGGCAACAAGAATTGTTGAAATTGAAGGCTTCAGGCTGACCTACAGCTATTCCAAGTTTCTGGATGAAGTCCTGGAGCTTTACCAGGACTACATGAATTCAATCCTATACATTACTGGGGATGGCTTGGTATTCAATCAGGACACCGGAGTGTTTGTGGGGGATTCCAGACAGGGGCTTCAGGATATAGTAAACAATCATCCCGATACCAACATGTCTGATGTGATAAACTTGATGCTTCAAGAGGTCAAAAGAAGCAGTGGAGCCATCACCCCTGCCACAAGGGATAAAATTGCATCAATGATACCCTAGTATATGAGGAATCCTGCCGATTTGATGGCAGGATTCCTTTTTTTAGTATTCAACTATCTCTTCTGGCTCTCCCCTGCTTACGTAGTGCTCAAAAAGCTTTGCTACAGTGGCCTCATGGTAGGGCCTTACAAATATGCTACCTATCCCGAAGAAGAGAAGACCCAGCAGGTACCATCCAAGAAATGAAAGGTCCAGAACAAATATTTCTCCCTTCTCACCGTCGGTCATCCTTCTACTTATTTCTATTGCTTGACCCAAAGGCATGCTTGGGTCCTCCGACAATATGTAGGGAACCATCCTGTACTGGTAGTACTTAATGATTCCAGGGATTATCAAGAGCAATGTCCAAAGTAGGATGTAAATATCCAAAAGAAGGATTTTACCTGCAAGGGGCATCCACTGACCCTTCTTGAAGGTTGAAAATAGGTTTCCAATACTTACATCACCTTCAAAGCCCCTCAAGAAAAACCTCTTCTCCCCAACCGTCAAGGCGTTTCCAATTATAATTCCTATTATTACTGAGAATACCAAAAACGCTGCGAATATACCCAGTGTTGTATTGAATACAAAGGGATTTCCAGGCCCTATCCCATTGGTTGTAATGTTGAAAATATCATTTCCTGGGGAGAAATCAATGATATATTCTGTTTCAGTGTTATACATTCCATTATTGAATTCATTCCTGGACTCGCTCCGTCCTGAACCTCCAGTGACGATGGCAACTATCAGACACACCACAAAAGCCTTCCAATAGTTCTGTCTGAGAAAATCCTTAGCCTTCTGCTTTAAACCCGCTCGTGACCACATTTTATCCACCTCCAGCTCAATACTAACACCTTGTTAATCTCCTGTCAATGAAAAGGGCCTGATTTTTAGTCAGACCCCTCCCTTAAATCATCTTGACTGGAAGCTTGTCTGCTCCTGGCTCCACAAGTGATTCCTCTATTCTATTGGCTGCACTGGTCTTGACATGGTCCAGCTTTTCCCTGGCAACGGACAGCATAAGCTTGATCCTGTTCTCCTGGTTGACCCTTGTGGCACCCGGGTCGTAATCTATTGGCACAATGTTGGCCATGGGGTGTATCCTCTTTATGTTAGCCACAATACCCTTTCCTACTATGTGGTTTGGTAGGCATCCAAAGGGCTGGGTTACAACAATGTTTTCATACCCCTTTGATACTAGCTCCATCATTTCAGCTGGAAGGAGCCATCCCTCTCCCATCTTACAGCCCAGTCCTATGACATCATCAACCAGTGACTTCAGATGCTTGAATGGGGAAGGAGCTGTAAACCTGCTGTTATTCTGGACAGCCTGAATCATTATGTTCTCAAGGCCTCCAAGATAGCGGTTTATCCTGTCCATAACAACGCTCTTCCAGAACCTGCCCCCGTAGAGCTGTTGGTCAATTACACCGTTCTCAACCGAGTACATGATAAAGCCCATCAAGCCCGGAACCATAACCTCGCAATCCTCCCTGTGGAGAAATTCCTCCAGGTTATTGTTTCCCAGACTGGAGAACTTAACGTAAATCTCTCCTACAACTCCTACCTTTACCTTGCTCTTTTCCTCCCTTTCAATATTTTCAAAGGAAAGCACAATCTCCTTCATCAAGTCCTTCATTTCCCTTTGTTTTATGGTCCTTCCTGACTGGAATTCCTCCCCCAGCCTGTCTATCCACATATCCAGCTTCCTCCTGCTTTCCCCCTGGACCTTCTCGTAGGGCCTTGTCTGGTTGTATAGGAGCATAAGAAGGTCTCCATAGATTAGACTTGCCATGGACTGCTTAAGCATTGGAAAGGAAACCTTGAATCCACTGTTCTTTTCCATCCCTCCTGCATTTAGGGATATTACCGGAACGTGGTCAAAGCCTGCCTTGATCAGTGCCTTTCTCAGAAGGTGTATGTAGTTTGATGCCCTACACCCACCACCAGTCTGGGTTATGAGAAGGGCAACCCTGTCTGTGTCGTATTCACCTGAATTGAGGGCGTCAATCATCTGACCGATTACAAGAAGAGCAGGATAACAGGTGTCATTATGGACATTCCTCAAGCCCTGGTCAACCACGGAAGGCCCTGTGTTCTTTAGAACAGTCATGTTGTAGCCAAAGTTCCTGAACACCTTCTCAAGTAATGAGAAGTGGACAGGTGCCATATCCGGGCAGAGAATGGTGTAGTCCTTTTTCATTTCCCTGGTGAACTCGGCTCTCCTAACCCTTACTCCCATTTGCCTTCTCCTCCTTTTCCTTCTGCCCTATTGCTGACAGCAGGCTTCTAATCCTTATTCTCACTGCTCCCAGATTTGTTATTTCATCAATCTTAAGCTGGGTGTAAATCTTGCCTTTTTCCTCAAGTATTGCCTTTATCTCATCTGTTGTTATTGCATCCAGCCCACAGCCAAAGGACACAAGCTGGACCATCTCCATGTCATCCTGCTTTCCCACATAGTCTGCCACGGTGTAAAGTCTTGAGTGGTAGGTCCATTGGTCCAGAATATCCACAGGAGTCCTGGATGCAAGATTGCTTATTGAGTCCTCGCTTAGAACAACCACACCATACTCGGTGATCAGCTTCGCTATTCCATGGTTTGTCTCAGGATCCACATGGTAGGGTCTTCCGGCCAGAACTATGATCCTTCTACCCTCTTCCCTGGCCTTTACAAGGAATTCCTGACCCTTTGCCTGGACCTTCTTGATATAGGTCCCATATTCCTTTATTCCCCTATCCACAGCAAATTTAATCTCATTAAGCTTTATATCCTTGTGAGTTCTTTGCATAATTTCAAACAGTTTCTTGGAAAGGACCTTTTTATTCTTAAGTCCCATGTAGTCAAATATGAAGTTTGTACCCTCCAGTCTCTCTATGTTTGCAGCAATAACCTCCGGATAATATGCAACTACGGGACAGTTGAAATGGTTGTCCCCCATCTTCTCATCAATGTTGTATGTCAGGCATGGATAGAATATTGTATCAACATCCCTGTCGATCAGGTATTCTATGTGGCCGTGAACCAGCTTTGCCGGGAAGCATACAGTGTCTGAAGGTATGGTGTGCTGACCCCTGATGAAAAGCTCCCTTGAAGAAAAAGGTGAACGTATGACCTCAAAATCCAGAAGGGTAAATACAGTATGCCAGAAGGGCAGCATCTCGTACATGTTCAGGGCCATTGGTATTCCTATGGATCCCCTTCTTCCCTTTATTGACTTGTACTCCTTCAGGAGTTTCAGCTTCTCTTCGTACATATCATAGCGGTCATCAGTATTCCTGTTCTTAAGTGGTCTGTCACACCTGTTTCCGCCAATGTACTTCCTGTTGTCTCCAAAGCTGTTGACCGTAAGGCTGCAGTTGTTTTCACACAGTCCACACATTACAACCCTTACCTGGTGGTTGAACATCCCTAGCTGGTCTTCGTTAAGGAGGGAACTCCCTTCACCTCCCATGTCCCTTGCGTAGAGGGCTGCACCGTATGCTCCCATAAGGCCAGCAATATTGGGCCTTATGACCTTTTGCCCCAGTTCATCCTCAAATGCCTTGAGCACGGTATCATTATAGAAGGTTCCTCCTTGAACAACTATGTTCTCGCCCAGGTCTTTTGCACTGGAGGCCCTTATTACCTTATACAGGGCGTTCTTTATAACACTTATGGAGAGTCCGGCAGATATGTCGGCCATGCTGGCACCATCCTTCTGGGCCTGCTTGACTGAGGAGTTCATAAAGACCGTACACCTTGAGCCAAGGTCAACTGGATCTGTTGAGTATAAGCCCAGATTAGCAAACTGGTCGATGTCATATCCCAGGGCTTCAGCAAAGGTCTGCAGAAATGATCCACACCCTGATGAACAGGCCTCGTTGAGGAAAATGCTGTCTATGACCCCATCCTTTATCTTAAAGCACTTGATGTCCTGGCCACCAATGTCTATTATAAAATCAACTTCCGGTTTGTATTTTTGTGCGGCTGTATAGTGGGCAATGGTTTCAACAACACCATAGTCCAGTGAGAATGCATTTTTCAGCAACTCTTCGCCATAGCCTGTTACAGCTGATGATTTGATATTTATGTTTGGATACTTCTTGTAGAAGTCCAACAGAAAGTCCCTTATCAAGGGTACTGGATTCCCCTGGTTGGACCTGTATATGCTGTGGAGGATCCTGTCCTCCCCATCCATTATTACAGCCTTGATGGTAGTGGAGCCAGCATCGATCCCAAGATAGGCATCACCTGTGTATGTAAAGGGATCTGAATAGGTTACCTGCTCCAATTCATGCCTGCTCTTAAACACCATGTAGTCTTCTTCATCCCTAAAGAGTCTCTTCAGTCCACCATATGATTTTGTTGACTGGTGCTTGTCAAGTCTTTTCACAAGGTCATCAAGGTTTACAGGTGTCTTGAAATCACTTAAGGCTGCCCCCATTGCAACAAAGTAGAGGGAGTTTTCAGGGCAGATTCCATTGACTCCCAGAGTCCTGTTGAAGGTTTCCCTCAGCTGGGAAAAGAAGGTCAAGGGTCCACCCAGGTAAACCACCTTTCCCTTGATAGGCCTTCCCTGTGCCAAGCCCCCGATTGTCTGGTTTGCCACAGCCTGAAATATGCTTGCAGACATGTCGCTCTTACTGGCTCCCTGGTTTAGGAGGGGCTGTATATCCGACTTGGCAAACACACCACATCTTGATGCTATTGTATATTGCTTTTCATGACTTTTTGACAGCTCGTTCATATCAGTGAGGCTTATCCCCATAAGGGTTGCCATCTGGTCTATAAAGGCTCCGGTGCCACCAGCGCAGGACCCGTTCATCCTTACCTCCAAGCCGTTTGATAGGAAGAGAATCTTCGCATCCTCACCACCAAGCTCGATTACAACATCAGTTCCCTCCACCTGTCTCATTACAGCCAGTCTGGTGGCATATACCTCCTGGATAAAAGGAATGTCATGCTTTTCAGCAAGTCCCATTCCGGCAGATCCTGAGATTGAAAGGCTTGCCCTTTTTTCAGTTGGAAACCTTTTGATTATTTCATTGAGCAAAACTATTGTCTTTTCCCTGATTTGCGAAAAGTGCCGCTCATAGGAGTGAAAGACCAAGTTATCCTTCTCATCCAGCACGACACATTTCAAAGTAGTTGAACCGACATCCAAGCCAATTTTCATTATGATCACCTTAATTCTTCAGATTATGCCATCATTTTACTACATTTATCGATAAAAGTCTATATTTGACAATTCTCAATTCACAGTTCACATTTCACAATT
>CALGAG010000107.1 GCA_937951995.1 uncultured Bacillota bacterium | reverse complement strand
GTGTCTATGAAAGGGATGTCCAGGTGGATGGAGAAACAATAGAACGCTATTGGATCGAGTTGTAGCTTCCATTTTTGAAAATTATCAACTTCCATCAGTAGGTGTACTTTTCGTCAAAAAATAGCTGGTCCCCAATGGGGACCAGCCAAAATTCCTATTCCACTATCTTCTCCTTCATCTTGCCAATAAGCTCCATGATTCCAGCTTCAATCTTCTCAAAGTCACCTGCCTTGGGGGAGCCCTCAAATTCCACTGAAGGGACCATATCCCACTTCATTCTGTTTCTCTCAAGTATTTCAGCCAGCTCCTTCTCAGCTCCTCCAGACCATCCGTAGGATCCGAATCTGAAGGCTGCCTTTCCTGTAATTTTCTTTCTGCCAATCTCATCAAGTGCAGCTGCCACAGGTGGGAATAACTTGTACTCATAGGTTGGTGCAGCAATTATTATTCCTGCTGACTTAAACACCGTAGCGACCATCTCACTTTCGCTTTCAAGTGGCATTTCCAGCTTATTGTACTTGATTCCCTCCCTCTGTAGAATCTCTTCAGCAAAGGCTATGGCCTTGCCAGTCATACCGTACATGGAGCCCCATAGTATAGTTACCTCGTTCTTTCCTGCACCCTCTGCATATTTGGAGAACCTGGAGTAGTCACTCATAATCTTCTCGGGATTTCCTCTATATAGAGGACCATGCCCTGGTGCGATTGTCTTTATTTCAAATTCCTTTGATTTCTCTATTGCCTTTCTGAGCATTGGAGTGAAGGTAGTCATTACATTGGAGTAGTATCTGATCCCCTCCCTCTCAAAGAAATCCTCTTCCTCCGGTGTCATTTCATCGTCGAAATTATGGTCGCCCATCTTACCGAAAGATCCGTACATGTCACATGAGAATAAGGTCTTTGTGCTGTTTTCATAGGTGTACATTGTATCTGGCCAATGAACGTTTGGAACGGGGTGAAAGCTCAGTACCTTTCCATTTCCAAGGTCCAGTCTATCCCCTTCTTTTACAACCTGGATCTTGTCCTTTCCATAAAATGATGACACTAGCCTTGCAGCCTTGTCAGTACAGATAATGGTAAAGTCCTTCTTGATCTTTTCAAAGTTGGAAATCCAGCCTGAATGGTCTGGCTCCATGTGGTTTACTATAAGATAATCTATATCCTTTGGATTGACATTAATATCTTCAAGATTCTTATACAGGGTTTCAGGTATTCCGTCCCATCCAATCACACCATCAATTATTGCTGTTTTCTCACCCTGTACAATATATGAATTTAGGGTAACTCCGTTTGCAATTTCCCAGATTCCTTCAAAAAGCATGTCTTCAACATTCATGGATAACATATGTATCCCGTCTGCTATTTCGATTTTTTTCATCTTTATCCTCCTTAAATCCAATTTATAGAACCTTTTTACCCCTTTTACCTTCAAGTTAATTATATCCTGTGTGTTTTTTTAGTCAAGCCACTATAAAAGGCTCCAGGATTATCCTGAAGCCTTTTTAACTTAACCATTATATATTACTGCTGACTTAATCTTTTCTTATTTTCAAGCTGCTTTCTCCATGCATGCATTACCAGTGAAACTCCAATGACTCCATAGGCTACAAATACACGGAAGTACTCTCCAAGCTGTGCATCGCCAAAGAGGTTTCTACCTGCAAGTGGTGACACTATAAATAGTGTATGGAATAGCAGGGTACCCAGTAGTGCATGACTGATCTTGGCATTTGTAACTGAGGCGCCACCGATCAACAATGCCGCTACGGAATAGAAGCCTATCTGCTCGTGACTACCATAGGTACTGAAGGTTCCAAGGTTCTGCAGAAATATGATATGTCCCCAGGATGCAAATACCGTTGACATTATCATTGCTGTAAGCCTTGTCTTGTCTGAGTGAATTCCAGATACATCCGCAATGTGCCTGTCCTGGCCCACAGTTCTGAAGTCCTGACCCAGCTTTGTCCTGATAAAATAGGTGGTGAAAACACACATCAGGCCGATCAGTATGGCTGTTAGCATTGGCACCTTTATAAAGTTTATAAAGGATTCAGTTCCCGCTATGTAAAATAGCCAACCTGCAAGTGCAACGCCTGCGACAGAGGAAAGGATATACTTCTTGTTCCCAGCCTTTTGACCAAGGGAAGGTATTCCCTTAAGATACCTTATGACTCCATGCACAACCATCAGTGCTCCAAAACCCATTCCTGCTGTTGTGAATGGAAGTCTCCAGAAGTCATCAATAGCATATTTCAATCCACCTGCAAGGTCAATTGTGGTCCTAAGTCCAACTCCTGAGCTAAGTACAAGGGTTTCATTGTTGAATGGGATTACCGATCCCAGCAGAATAAGGAATATCAACTGGTAAATTCCATTTGAAAAGAATCCCAGAATCATTCCACCAATCATTTCCTGTCCCTTTGCCTTGTTGAACAAAAGTCCTGTCAGGTATCCCAAAAGCATTGCCAGTGGAGTTGTCAATAATATGGTCACGCCAATCCCAGGGAGTCCAACTACACCCCAGTGGGTAACAAATATAACTGCCGCCTGGGCACACATCGCCCCAAGAACAATTGCAAAGTTAAGGCCCATCCCAGCCATAACCGGCAAAAGCAAGGCCAAGACCAGGAAGCTGTTCCTTACCATACGTGTAACGATATCGTTAAGAAGAAAACCGAAAGTCAATCCTGAATAGTAGAATCCTATTATACAGAGAACAATAAAGAATACTGTAACCATATTGTGGGTTAAGGTCTTCTTGATCTTTTGTCCCATACTCATTTCAGGTGGGGTTATTTTGATGTTTTCATCCATTATTCTCCACCTCCAATCTGTGTCAATGCATAAAGAATTATGCCGTTACTTATTACAATACGAGCTATTTCCGCCAAACTGCTTACATCCGCCAGTACCTTGTTGGCAACTGGTAGGGACACCACAAGCAATGACTGGAACAGAAGAGCTCCGATAAGTACATTCGTAATGTTTGCCTTTTTAATGGATGCACCACCTATAAGAATTGCTGCCACGGCTGCAAAGCTCATAAACATTGGAGCTTGGTAAAGCTGAATAAATCCAAAGCTCTGACTGTAGATTACTATACCAACAGCACTTAATGCCGTTGAAAGCATTGTTCCAACAATTCGCATCTTGTTTACATTTATTCCTGATGCTGTGGCAAACTTGGGGCTATCTCCCGCGGCTATCATTGCCACACCCATTTTCGACCTTAAGAAAAGCCAAACAAGTAAACAGAAGAAGAGCATGAACAAGAGAAGTCCAGTTGGGATTGTAACTCCAAATATATCGAAAGCCCCCCATTGGTTCAGGATTCTTTCGTATCTTCCCTGTAGGGTGATTGTTGTCCTTAATCCTGTGCCTATTGGCCATCTCATGTCTTCACTGGTAAATGGAAGTACCAGCCAACCTATACTCATAAGGGATACTATTGAGAATCCCACGTATGTAGCGATTGTCATTTCAGATCCCTTAACCCTGTTAAGCAAGAGACCGTAGAAATATCCTGCCACAAGTGATAGGGGAATACTTATAAGAACAGCCGTAAACAGGGCTTGGAAACCATACAGGTCCAGCTCTATTGCAATCAGTCCACCCAATAGTCCACATACTATACCAATTGGAATCCCGAAGTTCAGACCAATTCCCGCCAATATACCCGGAACCATGGCAAGGACAAGAATCCCGTTCATTCCCGTACGTACCAATGCGTCCGAAATAAGGTTGTTCAGCGGTATGTCAAGCATTACTGCCATTACAAGCAACACTAGAAGGAATGCAACGATTATTATCCTAGGAAGCCCAAACCGATTGATCATTACCTTTGCCTTATCCATCTGTCTTCACCTCTTTACCTTTGACCTTATGGTATTCACCAGACATCATCAAACCAAAGTCAACATCACTTGCATCCGGAGGTAGGACTCCTTCAAGCTTGCCTTCATTGATTATGGCTATCCTGTGGGATATCATCCTAAGCTCTGCAAGTTCACTAGATGTCATTATTATCGTCATACCATAGTCCTTGTTAAGCTGCAGCAAGGTATCCAGAACCAGTTTTTTAGCACCAACATCAATACCCCTTGTTGGCTCTGATACGAAAAGGACCTTTGGATTCAGAGTGAGAGCCCTTGCAATACATACCTTCTGCTGGTTTCCTCCACTTAACCTTCTTGTTATCTGGTCAGGCCCGGTACACCGTATGTCCAGGTCCTTGATCATCTTAAGAGCATGTTCCCTGATATTCTTGTTGTCCTTTTGTGTAAAGGGACCAATTCTATTTATGAATTGATCCTGTATCTGCATTGCAGTTACAGCAATATTCAATTCAATTGATGTATCAAGTAAAAGTCCTATCCCCCTCCTATCCTCGGAAACAAATGCTAATCCTTGTTTCAGAGCCTTCTCAGGGTTGTTTAGGACAACTTCTTTTCCATCCAACTTAACTGTTCCTTCAGAATTATATAAACCCATTATTCCGTTTGCAAGACCAATTTTACCTTGGCCTGCAAGGCCGCCAACTCCAAGAATCTCACCTTCATATATATCAAGGTCGATTCCCTTTATGACCTCACCTGGCATATCAACATAAAGGTCCTTGATTTCCATCATTACTGCCTTGTCCTCATTTGATACGGACTTGGCTGAGTCCATTTTTATCTCACGGCCAACCATTAGGTTCGCCATGTCGAACACGTCTGTATCCTCTATGTTCTTGGTTGCAACATGTTGCCCATCACGCAAAACAGTAATTCTATCAGCGATACGCTTAACTTCATCAAGTCTGTGTGTTATGAATAGTATGGCAATTCCAGAGTCTGCAATCATTCTCATGGACTCCAGAAGCTTGTCGGCATCACTTTCTGTAAGCACGGCCGTTGGCTCATCAAACACCAATACCTTCAGGTTCTCCTTGTCAAGCTCCCTTGCAATCTCAACAAATTGCATGTAGCTTACAGGTAGACCTGCAACCTTGACCCACTCCTCCACGTTCATGCCTAGTTTGTCCAATGCCTTGCGGGCATCCTTGTTCATCTCTTCCATATTAAGGGTTTCCAGCTTCTTCCCAGCAATCCTGCTTAGGATTCCAGGAGTTGTGATTTCCCTGTTAAGCTTTATGTTCTCAGTTATGCTATAACCAGGAATCAGCATGAACTCCTGGTGAACCATTCCTATTCCCTTATGCATTGCCTCAACCGGAGATTCAATAAAGGTCTCTTCTCCATCCACGTAGACCTTTCCTTCAAATCCTCCTGTGTTATGTATTACAGACATACCGAACAGTATATTCATAAGGGTTGATTTTCCTGCACCGTTTTCCCCAAGAATCCCATGTATTTCTCCTGGCTTGAGGCTTATGTTGATTCCTGACAATACCCTTGTTCCGTAGTACTCCTTGCCTATGTCCTTCATGTCCAGGACATAATGCTCATTACCATGTTCTGTCTTCAAACGATTGTTCCCTCCTTTAAACAAATTTCAGAGAGTGACATAATATT
This sequence comes from uncultured Bacillota bacterium, assembly GCA_937951995.1. Lineage (GTDB taxonomy): Bacteria > Bacillota > Clostridia > Tissierellales > Tissierellaceae > Gudongella. The sequence goes on along the minus strand of CALGAG010000107.1, from coordinate 7,661 downwards.
GTGCAAGGCAAAAGCCTTGCACAATATTGTTTTCTACATCATTTTGTTTTTTATCGATTTAAATTATTAAAATTCAACAGCTGCTCCAAGATATAGGAAGTAGTGGTCGTAGTTTCCATAGTTTCCAAGTACGATTTCTCCCTGAGCTACTTCTTCCATGATTCTTGTAAGAACTTCTGCGTCAGCCTTGCCGTTTGTATTTCCTTCAAGGTACTCTATGGCATACTCTACTCCAGCCTCAACATACATCATGTTTACAGGCACTGACCAAGTTGCTACTCTTCCATCCATTCCAGCTGCATCAACTTTTGCATCGATTTCGCTTAGGATAAAGTCAAGATCTCCTGCCTTGTCCTCTGGTACCGCTATACCAAGAGCTGCTGGTAATGCATGGTAAGGAGAAGGACAACACTGAACTGGGAAGATTGCTCCAGTCTCTACTGTCTGTCTGATCATCGGCTCCATCATTGAACAGTTTGTTCCAAAGAATGCAGTATTAACTCCATATTCTTCAACCTTTCTTGGAAGGTCTTCCATTATGAATTGCTGTGTTCCTGGAACTCCAGCATCTCCAGTTGGGTCTGGTGCATCCTGCTCAACCCATACAAGACCAAGCTTCTCAGCTTCTTCCTTCATAAGGTCTCTTCTTGCTGCAAGCATTTCATATGACATATGTCTTGGGAATGAGTAGTGAACAAGTACTTCAGCTCCCATGTCCTTTGCTTGTTGAGCTATCTGTGATCCACGAGCAAGGTCGTTTGTTTGAATTATTACATCACCGTACTCAGCAATTACATCTGGGTCCTCTCCAGGAACTCCGAGAACAAATAGTATGTCTTCTCTCATTTCTTTTACTCTTGCAATAGCAGCTGCCGCACCTGGTACAGCCTGAACCATTACGATTGCTTTTATGTCAGGGTCAGAAGCCATTGCCATCATGTTTGTAATTGTAGTTTCCTGCTCCTGCATAAATCTGTCTGGATATGTAGAAAGAACTATCATGTCACCATATTTTTCCTTCATGTTCTCTCCGGCTCTAAACTCTTCTTCACCTTGAGATACAGTTCCAGTCATAACACCAATCTTGTAGCCTTCTGCCGCTGCTGGTTCTTCAGCTGGAGTTTCTGCTGGAGTTTCTGCAGGTGCCTCTGCTGGTTCTTGAGCAGGTGATGCACATCCAACTACCAAACTTAACATCATAAGCATTGCAAGTAATAATGATATACTTTTTTTCATTTGAATCCCCCTTAAATTTTCGTTTTGATTTTAGTGAAATGCTGATACTACTCCGTTCTGGCACTCCTCCCCTCAAGATTAATACTCAGGCATTTTTCCTACCTGATTTAACACTTATAAAGATTATACTCAAGAGTTGAGAATAAAGCAAGAATTTTCTAATTATTATGTCTTTGTTTATTAATTGTCATATGTTGATTATTAAATATTGAGTCCAATTGACTTCAAGAATGTGTAAAACTCCTGAAAGCCTCTTCTAAGCAGGCCTTTCAGGAGTTTTTAAATGTGCATAAATCGATTAATCCATCAAGGGTATCATATTATTCTCTGCAGTTATTGTAAACCAAATACCAGTAGCCTATCAACAGAATCATCATATTCTCTCATTTGAAACCTACTCTCAGATCCTTGTTTACAATGATGCCCATCTCAGTTTCCTAGATGAATCTCTGTAATACCGAACCCTTGCCATCCTCCACTGCTACCTCTGCATATGCACCGTTAACAAACGTGATCTGGGGAGGGACGTGTCCACAGTCAATATCATACACAACAGGAACATTAAGCTCTTCCGAAAGCTGCATGTAGATATCCTCAGCAGTGTAGCCATCCACCGGTTCATTGGCATCACTCCTGCCAAACATTATTCCATTACAATTATCAAACCATCCTGCAAGCTTCATCTGTACAAGTGATCTCCTTAAATCGGTGGTGGATAAATCACAGTTCTCAAGAAACCAGATTACCGGTTCATCATCTATATGTTCACTTCTAAAGCCTTTAACATCACCAAAAGGAGTTCCTACAATATGTCTTATTGTATCGACGCACCCGCCCAAGAGTCTACCTTTCAATTCGACCCTCCCACTTTGGGTTGACTTCCAGTAAGTCTTTTCATTCAAGTGGAATATGTGGGGAGTTGGATTTTCAAAATCCCATTCCCGCTGATACTCTTGAGACGAATGCTGAAGCACTGACTCATTGATTCTGGTAGTCAATACTTCCTGCCACTTTGCAGTTGTATCATCTGTAAGCTCTCCTCTCAAGTCAATCAGGTTTGTTCCATGTGCCGTAGCTATACCAGTTTTCAAGGTCATGGCCAAGAGTAGCAGGCTGGTATCAGAGTAGCCCATGACCCACTTGTTTTTTATCCCCTCAAAGTCAATGTGCTCAAATACTTCCATAAGCAGTTCTCCACCCCAGGGAGGAATTATAAGGCCAATGGTGTCATCCACCATCATCCCGTTGAACTCCTCAGCCCTAACTTTGGCAGGTGCGGAAGTTGCTTTTATCTGATGCCATGGTGTCTCACCACAAACTATTCCAAATCCCTTATTCTCCATGCTTAATATTGCAGCATCCAACAGGTCATGCATTTCCGGCTTCACTCCAGAGGATGGTGCGGTAATTCCTATTTTTGCATCTGCTCCAAGAAATGGATAACGGATCATTTATTATCAGCTCCCTTGTTCTGGACCTCTATGATGTGACATGCTCCTGCCACTTGTAGTTTTCCAGCTTATCAATTGCATCCTGCTCTCTTAAGGGCCTGGCTATGTAGTAGCCTTGAACAATGTCACAATTATGTTTTTCCAGATACTCCACCTGTTCCTTGTTCTCAACACCTTCGGCCACAACCTTAAGTCCCAGCTTGTGGGACATTGAAATTATATCGGCGGTTATTAGGCTATCCTCATCCTTTTCAACTATTCCATCGATAAAATACTTGTCTATCTTAACAATGTCGATATTCATTTCCCTTAGTCTGGACAGGGAAGAGTATCCTGTGCCAAAATCATCTATGGATACAACTATTCCCATATCCTTTATTTGCCTTAGCCTTTGATTGATTATATCATAGTTATCCAGAAGCACAGATTCCGTTATTTCAAATTCCAAAAATCTTGGATCCACTTCATGCATACGTGCGATTTTTCCCACTTCATCCACAAATTCTTTCCTCAAAAGCTGTATTCCAGATATATTTACAGATACACTAATATCCTTAAATCCCTTGTCGTGGGTCATCTTGATGAACTCGCAGGACTTGTGAAGGGTCAGCTTGCCCAGGTCGTAAATCAGTTGTTTCTTTTCTGCGATATCTATGAATTCCAATGGTGAAACATTGCCCATGTCTTCCAGTTGTAACCTAGCCAAAGCTTCATATCCAATGATTTTCTTTCCCCTTACATCCATCTTGGGCTGATAGCAAAGGTAAAAGCTATCATTGCCACCACTTATTATGATAGACCTTAAGGATTTTTCAATCATATCCTCTCTCCTTACAGCATCCTCCATGATATCTTCATAGAAACGGATAGATCCATTAGCAGTATTGTCCAAGTGGGACAAGGCCAGGGTGGCATCCTGTAACAGCTTATCAACCGTAATGTCATTATCAGGTATTTCAACTACTCCAAATTCAATGTTTATGTACTGGTTATCACTGGTAACCAATGATTCATTCCCGAAGACCTCCATGATCCTCTCAGATATCTCAACAAGCTCAGACCTTGTTCCATAGCTGTTTACAACAAGTATGAACCTGTCTGCATTGAACCTGAACAGCATGTCACCCTTTCCTAAAGTACTCCTTAGCTTATGGGCAATTTGAGCTATTACCTGATTTCCGAATGTGAAGCCATAGGTCATGTTAAGGGCTTTGAAGTTTCTTGTGTTTATGAGGATTATTGCCTTCTTCTCATCCAGCTCCTCCAGTAGTTCATCGAGATACTCCACAAGATAGGCCTCGTTTGGAAGGCCCGTGAGCTTATCGTAGTAGGCAATCTCAATATTTGATTTGTTTTTTCTGTACGCATAGTAGAGTACACCAATCATAAATATAAAAACTATCAAAAATTGCATTAAGCTCTCCAAGACAAGGGTTTTTATTTCCTCATCAACCACATTTGTGGACCAAGAAATGTAGAGTACACCATGCCTTTCCTCATCATGGTATATTGGAACGCTTGTCTGTAGAACACCCTGACCGTTAAACTCCACTCTTTCAGCACTGAAATTGTCGTTTTCCACCCTTATTCTAAGGTTCTCATCCACAACCGTCGACCCAACACTGTCCTGAGTACTGCTGGCAAGTACATCATAGTTGTTGTCTATAAATGCAACATATTCAATATCACCCCTGCTTGCTATGATGTTGATCAGCTGCTGAAACTCAAACTGACCAATCAACTCATGCACAGCCTCTGCCCGCTCCCCAATCTGAATAAAAGACCCATCATCATTTTTTATATAGGCATACTTCTTATAAACTCCACTTATTACATCCCTTCTTATATCCTCAACCATTGTCCGATCATCACTTTTCATAAATGCATCTATTGGGTGACCCTCGTAGACCTCCCAACCTATAAAATCTGGGAAGTTACTGTATACTATTACCCCCTCTTCATCGTAAAGGGAAATCTCATCCAAGTTTAGCTCCTCTGCCAGGTGGGCTAGAACCTCAACATTTTCATGACCATCTATCATTGTAATCGCCTTGTTTACAATTGTAAGCTTGTCATTCAGCATATTTGTTATGGTATCCTGTGCATCGTGGGCGTAAACAAGCGCTTGAGAATAGCTGTCTGCTATGCTTATGGACTGGTTTTCAAAGCTCCTGTATCTATCTTCTATCCTATTTTGGGCAATCATAAATGTACCTATGGAAAACAGTATGATCAAAACAACAAATGGCACGAGAAAATACCTGATATCCAAACTCTTTAGCTTATCCTTCTCCATAACAACCCCCCTGTAAACCCACTAACCTTTTTTCATCTGTCTCAGGGGTCAAATAATAAAATAATGTTTACTACCCCAAATCTATCGTTTCAGTCTATGTAGTCAGGTAAAGTATACCATATCGCATTCAACAAGGTCAATGTAATGAAATGTGTATTTTATCATGTTGTCGTGACATAGTTATTGCAATGATTACTAAGTTTCGAACACAAAAAAGCCCAGGTTTTCACACCTGGACCTGAATGAAAGGGAACTCTCAGGGAGAGTTGATCTTATCCCCAAAATACTTATTGTGAAACATGGCCCAATCATGAGGTTCTCTTCTTACTCTCCATTCTTCTAAAACCCACATAGACCAGAACAACACAAACCAGCAAGCCAACCATGGCAGGTACCATAACAGATGCTCCGGATTCTCCACCAAACACTACGCTCCAGCTTATCTTGGCAAGTGCAATAAATACCATTACGGCCATTCCAAAGAATAGATTCCTCTTCCAAAATGCTGCTGCCAATGCTGTTAGTGATACTGGAACCATAAGTGTTATCAGGATCTTGGCAAAGTCCCAATTACCCATGAGGTATTCTTTTTCCATTTCAAGGAATTCAACAACCAAGGGGCTTACAGATTCAGGTCTGGGAAACCAGAACATGCTGGTCATGACCGCAAACATGGAACCCATAACCCCTGCCCAGCTTCTCTTGTAGGCGAAGTAGCAGAATGGAACAATGAAAAGTGGTCTTATATACCAACTCAACTGATTTTTGTGTCTCTCAAATGCCCATTCAAAAAAGCTTGTATTTGTCATGGCCAATACTACAAACAATATAGTCAAAGTTGCAAACACAATACCCAGATGCTTGTCATACTTTCTTAAAGTGTTGGTATTCATGATATCATCTCCTATTCAATTTGCTGCCTATTCCGTTACTCATAAAGTCTACGAAATTATCTACATTATCAATCATTTTTTCAATGGTCAAGTCTTCCTCCTGCTTAAAAACATCTGTATAGTGCTTGAAAAGATACGTTACCATATTGATGACGAATTCCTTTGGCAGATCATTTCTCAATTCTCCATTCTCAATCGCTTCTTCTATCATTTCCCTTAGCATTTCATCTGAATCTGTTCCCAGTATATCGCTGGCCTTATCGAATATTTCCTTGCCCTTTTCCTTGGAGAACATGATGCTCAGCTGGTGGTATCTAGGATGAAGCTTCCCAAATTCAGCTCCCAGTCTAGCCTGAAATTTAAACATATCAAATATTCCCATCCCAACGTCATCCTGGCCCATCTCTTTAGTCCTTTTCTCGATATACTTCCACTTTTCAGCAACGGAATGCTCTAATAAATATAGATATAGGGCTTCCTTGTTTTCAAAGTGATAGTAGAAGGTTCCCTTGCTTATTCCCGCACTTTTTATAATGCTGTTAAGAGATGCATCATCATATGATCTTTTAGTAAACTCATCCAAGGCTGCTTCTATCAACTGATCTCTTCTTTCAAAGCTTTTGGATTCCATAAAACAACCCCTTTCCTAATCATAGACCATTTAGTCTAGACCACCTGGTCTACTTAAATAATACTACTCATATTCCATTTTGTCAAGTTATTAAACATTTGCTTTTGTATGACTTAATATTAGCTAATACAAAAGCCACCAAAGTCCATGAAGTGTACCTCCTCAAGGGTTTTGATGGCTTATTATAGTCTTGCTTTGTATCTGCGCGATACCTCTTAAAGGTATCTCTGTCTCTTTATCTCATACAGTACAATTGACGCAGCACATGAAACATTCAGTGATGATGCCACACCATCAATTGGAATCTCAACCATGGCATCTGCAATCTCCTTATAGCTTCTGCTCAATCCCACTGTTTCATTGCCCAGCAGCAATACTGTCGGTTTTGTGAAATCGCACTTGTTGACAGGGTAATCTGCCTGCGCACTTGTTCCAATGATCTGGAAGTCCACCCCTTCAGATTTCTGATCCTGGATCCATTCATAAAGCTCCTTGTGGGAATCTAATCTCAAGACAGGCAAACTGAAAAAGGTTCCTACAGAGGAAACAATGGTTTCTGGGTCATAGAGATCCACCGAATGACCTGTCATGATCAGGCCGTCAACTCCCAATGCATCACAGGAGCGGATAAGTGTCCCTAGATTCCCTCTGTTCGATGGTCTGTCAATGACGACAATCAATGGATTCTCCGATATTTTAAACCTTTCAAATTCATCTGGTTTCATCTTCACAATCGCCAAAAGCTCTGATGTATCTTCCTTGCCGCTTAGTTTATCCATAAGCTCATCAGTCATCTTATATAATGCCTCAACCTTCACATTATCCAATATATCTCTTGCCCAATTGGATAGGTCTCTTTCACCAGAATAAAGAAAAGCACTTATTTCCCAATTATTTCTTATTGCTTCATTGATGTTTCTGACTCCCTCAACAAAAAACTCACCGTACTTGTGACGCTTGTTCCTGTTTCTCTTTATAACTTCAAAACGTTGGAAGTTATTGTCTTCCTTTATCACTTCTATAATCTTGTTTCTAACCACTGGTTGGCCCTCCATTTCATCTAAGATTCTTTCTTATTTAGTCGCTCATACGATACAGTATCCTTCTTTTTAATCCATCATTTGCTTCCAATATAGGTTCTTATTGCAAATCCA
>CALGAG010000106.1 GCA_937951995.1 uncultured Bacillota bacterium | reverse complement strand
TGATACGGCGACCACCGAGATCTACACTCTTTCCCTACACGACGCTCTTCCGATTTAAGTATCCAGATGCTCTTCAATTCAGATTTAATACTCCTGGTTATAGGCAAGGGCAAGGGTTCAAAGAACTTCTACACTGGGAAGATATTCGAGTATATACGGTCTGACAGGCCCATACTTGCAATTGTTCCAAGTGATGGTGTAGCCGCACAGGTAATCAGGGAGACTAAAACTGGAACCGTAGTGGATCCAGAGGACATAGAAGGCGTGGCAGGGTCACTGGTGAAATATTATGGCCAGTGGAAGCAGGGAAACCTGGACCATAGTCCCCATTGGGACAATGTTAGAAAATACAGCAGAAAATCCCAGACTGGAAAACTTGCTGAAATATTTTTGGGGCAAATCCAAAAAGAGAAGTAGAAGGGGGCAAATTATGAAAAGAAAGTGGAACTGGATTGATACGGCGGTTGTTATCCTGGTGATTGCAGCAGCCTTATTGTTCCTTAACAGGGAAAGATTGATCGGTGGAGTTACGGCTGGTCCGTCCAACACCAAGGATATAGTCATGACAGTGGAGGTTGACGAGCTGAAGCCGGAAATGGTTACAGACCTTAAGGCAGGAGACCAGATTTTTTCCCAATATAGACTACAGAATGCAACCATAAGAGAGGTAGAGACAAGACCTATGGAGATAAAGGCAGTGAACGGTCAGGGAGAGGTCCAGGTGATAGAAAGCCAAGACCTGGTTACACTCCAGGCGGTTATAGATGCCCAGGTTGTAACAAGTGGACCCTACATGGACCTTGGTGGCCAGGAAGTCAAGGTAGGTCTCACCTTTGTGCTCAAGACCACAGAATTTGAGGCAATGAGTGATATAAAGCATATCGAGGTGGCACAATGAAGATGATGAACAAAGAGGGTAAGGTATTTAATAGAATAAACATTTTGGACCTGATATTTATTGCAGCAATTATACTGCTCTTGTTTTTGTCGGCAATCAAGATAATGGGCAAGGATATCGAGGATATAGGGTCATCAGCTGAATACGTACAGGTAAGGTTTGTTGCTTCAATACCCTATGAGAGGGGATATCTGGACTCAATCAAGGTTGGGGACACAATTGGAGAGACAAAGCAATATCTCCAGCTAGAGGTAGTGGGAGTTGAGGTTCATCCAGTCTATGAAACAAATCTCGACATGGAAGGAAACCCAGTAAGATCTCTTGATCCCACCATGGAGGAGGCAAGGGTGACCATAGAGGGAACCCTTCCCTATGAAAGCATGAGCTACAAGCTTGGAGCCCAGGAAGTCAGACAGGGCAAGATCATTTTCATTGAAAGTGACTTCTATAGACTTAAAGGACAAATAGAGACCATTGAGGTTGTGAATTAGTATGGGAATCAAAAGTGCTTTGAAAAACAGCTTTTTTGTAGGCTTGCTTATGAAAATTAAATATTTTGCAGAAAACAGCTTTATATTCAGCATAAGCCTCAACAAGGATAAGGATTCTGCCGGGAAGGAGTACAGGTCCTGGATACAAACCAGCCTTTCCTACAGCCTGCTCATGCAGATGGACAAGCTTGCGCGGACAGTTGAGGGACACATTTATAGGGGTATTCGGGGAAGCAAGTTCCTTGGATGGACATTTAAGGAGGACAAGGGCCAGACCGGGTCTGCAGAGGCAGGAGGGATACTTGGAAATAGCCTGATCTACAAAGGATTCAACAGGGTCCTTAACTCGCCCAAGTGGACAGACCTGCTTATGATGTTACCCGTCCTGTATGTTGCCGTGGACTATGTAATCAGAAGGCTTCCTGTCATTAACAGGTTTGGTTCCGTATGGGACGAGCTTCTACTCCTATTGATGGCCGGAGTATTTATACTCAAACGAATAGCCAGCGGAGGAAGGATAAAGTATAATTTCGGTCCAATGGACCTTCCTGTGATAATCTATATTATCATGGGAATCAGTCATGTCCTGATCAAGGCCCCAGACCTTGGTATAGCCATTGAGGGCTTCAGGTCTGTATTTCAGCATATACTATGGTATTTCATTGCAACACAATATATAAGGACAGTCAGGGATTCGGAAAGGATCATAAAGGTTATGATGGCTCTTGGGCTCTTCCTGGGCCTTCACGCAGTCTATCAGTATATTGTCAAGGTACCAATGCCTGGAAACTGGGTTGATACGGCTGAGAACATAACAACCAGAGCTTTCTCGATCATAGGTAGCCCAAATATTCTAGGGGTAATATTTGTCCTTTTCATACCAATTGGAGTAGCCATGACCCTGTCTGCCAAGAAACCCATTGGGAGGCTTTATTACGGAGGCGTTTCCCTAGTAATGCTCGCAGGCTTACTTTTCACCATGTCCAGAGGCGCATGGCTTGCATTTGCCTTCGCTGCCGGAATATTTGTCATTATACTGGTTCCCAAGCTTATAATACCATTTGCAGGTCTTGGAGGAGCATTTGTACTTTTTGGAGGTGCCCTTTCAGACAGACTCCTCTATATGCTGTCACCCGTGTACCTGATGAAATCAGCCGCCGGTGGTAGACTTTACAGGTGGAATATCGGGATGGAGATATGGAGAAGGGATACAAGTTTTGGAATGGGTCTGGGGAGATACGGTGGTGCAGTTGCCATGAACAACAACCTGACACCATTCTACCTGGACAACTACTATTTGAAAACCTTGACCGAGATGGGGATATATGGAATGGCTGCACTTGTTTTTGTGATCATTTCATTTATTGTATCAACTGCCAAGATCATTAGGAGTCAGACGGTCTTAAGGTACAAGGTAATGGTGATCGGACTCTTTGCAGGTGCAATGGGAGTGCTTGCACAGAACTTTGTTGAAAATATTTTTGAAGTGCCGGCCATGATTGCATATTTTTGGATAACGGTTGCACTTATAAACACCTACAGTCCTACTGGAGAGGATGAATAGGATGAAAGGAGAATACCATTGAGGGTACTTCACTTAATAAGCGGCGGTGACACAGGTGGCGCAAAGACCCATATAATAGCCTTGCTAAAGGGATTGAACAAGGAAATGGATGCACAGATCATATGCTTTATCGAGGACACCTTCTATGATGATGTGGTTAAGGCTGGGATACCTATCAAGGTATTCAAGCAAAAGAGCAGGTCTGACCTTACCATAATAGGCAGATTGGTCCATGAAATTCAGGAAAAGGGCTATGACCTGGTCCATTGTCACGGGGCAAGGGCGAATTTTATTGCACATTTTCTTAAGGGCAAGGTAAATGTCCCATTTGTAACAACAATCCACAGCGACTACAAGCTTGATTTCAAGGACAACTTCTACAAGAGGCTTGTATATACCACCTTGAACACAATTGCATTGAGACGGTTTGATTACTATATTGGAGTATCGGACCTGTTCCGGAAGATGCTGGTGGACAGAGGCTTCAGACGTGACAGGATTTTCGTGACCTATAACGGAATTGACTGCGATTCAGAGGAGAGCTTTGTACCCAGGGAGGAATTTCTTGCAAGATACGGCATTGAGGATAGGGGTCAGACCTTCATTGGAATTGCAGCAAGGCTTGACAAGGTGAAAGACCACGTGACCTTTATAGAGGCTGCCAAGCTTGTTCTCCAGGAGGAGGATGCAACCTTCCTGATTGCCGGTGAAGGTGGGGAGGCCGAGTACCTTAAGGAGCTGGTAAGAAGGCATGGAATAGCTGATAATGTAAAATTCCTTGGCTTTGTCCAGGATCCTTATTCCTTCTTCAATGCAATTGACATCAACACACTTACCTCCGTCAGTGAAAGCTTTCCCTATGTTATACTGGAAGGTGCAAAAATGATGAAACCCGTTGTCACCACTCAGGTTGGGGGTGTCCATATGCTTGTTGAGAACGGTGAGAACGGTTACCTGGTTCCCGTTGGCAACGAGGTTATCCTAAGGGACCGATTCCTTAAACTCATAAGGGATAGGGACCTGAGGGAGGAGATGGGCAGAAAGCTTTTTATGGCAGTCAGGAAGAAATTCTCCTATGCTGCAATGGCCCAATCACATATAAGCATCTATGAGAAAATTCTTCACGGAGGGCCCAATGTTGTTATGAGCGGTTACTTTGGATTTGATAACAGTGGGGATGATGCCATACTGAAGGCAATAGTAAAGGATATGAAGGAACACAACCGGTTGGTGAGAATAAATGTTCTTTCAAAGGATCCGGACAAGACAGAGAGCATCTGTCCGGTTGTATCCTCGGACAGGTTCAGGATAAGGGATGTCTACAAGTCCTTGAGGGACTCGGATATCCTAATTAGCGGTGGCGGGAGCCTGCTTCAGGATGTAACATCAACTAGGTCCCTTCTGTATTATTTGGCCCTTATGAGACTGGCATTTCTTTTAAGAAAGCCCGTAATGGTCTATGCCAATGGAATTGGACCTGTTAACAGGCCCTTTAACCGTTATCTGACAAAGAATACCTTGAACAAGGTTCAGCAGATTACCCTAAGGGACAGGGGCTCCCTTGAATACATCCAAAAGCTGGGTGTGACAAATAAAAATGTAAAGGTCACAGCAGACCCGGTATTCACACTGGAAGCGGTGGACAACAATAGGGTTAACCAGATATTTATCAATGAGGACATCTATCCAAACAAGCCCCTTGTGGGGGTTTCAGTGAGATATTGGAAGGATGACAAAAACCTGTCCAGAGAAATAAGCAAGGCCCTACAGGAAATCATAGATGAAAAGAATATTGAAATCCTAATGATTCCAATGCATTATCCTGAGGACCTGGAAATTTGCCAGGGAATCAGGGAGATGGTAAACAGAGAGGAATGTCATATACTCCAGGCCAAATACACAGCGGAGGAAATCATGGGCATAATCGGCAAACTGGAGATGATGGTGGCAATGAGGCTACACTCACTTATTTATGCAGCCACCAGGAAGGTTCCAATGATGGGCCTGATATATGATCCCAAGGTTGAAGGACTACTTAGGGAGCTGGAGATTCCTTATTCAGTGTCCGTAGACAATCTGGAAGCAGCCAGTTTCAAGGAGGTATTCCATGCAGCCTGGGATGATCTGGACAAGATGAGGGAAAACATAAGTGAAAAAGAGGAAAGACTCAAGGCCCTGGCACAGGAAAACATTGAACTGGCTTTCCGAATAACAGGCAGGTGATTGGATGGATAGAACTGATAAGGTAGATATATTTGGGGTAGAAATACAAAATACAACATTAAAAGACCTGATGGGTGAACTGGAGAAGTCCCTTAAAGGTGGCGGTTTAGCAAAGGTATTCACGCCAAACACTGAAATAGTCATGGCAGCGAAAAAGTCTGAAAGCCTGAAAGGGGAGCTCAACAAGGGTACCTATGTTATACCGGATGGAATAGGGCTCATTTATGGTGCTAAAATAAGAGGGATAACCCTAAAGGAAAGGGTGACAGGTTTTGACACATCCATGGAACTCCTCCGCATTGCGGACCAGAATGGATACGGCCTATACCTTCTCGGAGGCAAGGAAGGAATTGCTGAAGAGGCCAAAGAGCAGATCCAGAAGGATTACCCGGGAATAAGGGTAACAGGCTGTCATCACGGTTATTTTAAGGGAAGTCACACCGGTGATGGTCCAACTCCTGAGGAAGAGAGGATCATAGATGAAATAAAGACCAGCCGTACAGATATCCTTTTTGTTGGTTTTGGTTTTCCCAGACAGGAAATCTGGATCAATACCTACGGGGAAGACCTTGGAGTAAAGGTGGCCATTGGAAACGGAGGAGTTATAGACATCCTGGCAGGCCAGGCCAAAAGGGCTCCGGATATTTTCATAAGGCTGGGCCTTGAATGGTTTTATCGTCTTGTGACTAATCCTTCAAGAATAAAGAGACAGGCGGTTCTTCCACTATTTCTTGTGGAAGTGGCCCTTAATGGAAGTTCGATTCATAAAATAAGTAAGGAGGACAAGTAATGAATATTGATCAGTTAAGTATTGATACCATAAGAATGCTTTCAGCGGAGGGTGTTGAAAAGGCAAATTCAGGTCATCCTGGACTTCCTTTGGGAGCAGCCCCCATGGCATATACACTATGGAGCAAGGTAATGAACCATAATGGAAAGAATCCAGATTGGACAAACAGGGATAGGTTTATCCTATCGGCTGGCCATGGGTCAATGCTCCTTTACTCACTTCTACACCTTTTCCAGTACGGACTGGAGATGGAAGACATCAAGGACTTTAGGCAGCTGGACAGCAAGACGCCTGGACACCCTGAGTATGGACACACAGCAGGAGTTGAGTCCACAACAGGACCTCTAGGACAGGGAATCTCCACAGCAGTTGGGATGGCCATGGCCGAGGCCCATCTTGCAGCCAACTTCAACACCGAGGATATGAAGATAATCGACCACTACACATATGTTCTTGTGGGAGATGGCGACCTGATGGAGGGTATAAGCAACGAAGCTTCATCCCTTGCAGGCACCCTGGGACTTGGCAAGCTAATAGTGCTTTACGATTCAAATTCCATTTCAATTGAGGGTAGCACCGACCTTGCATTCACTGAAAATGTAAGGGGAAGATACGAGGCCCTGGGATGGGACACCATTCTAGTTCAGGATGGAACTGATATAGACGCAATTGAAAATGCAATCAGGAAGGCCAAGGAAAATCTTCACAAGCCAACCCTGATCGAGGTTATTACAAACATAGGCTACGGAACAGAAAAGCAGGATAGTGCAAGTGCCCACGGGGAGCCTCTTGGTGACCACAACATGGAGGTCCTGAAAAAAAACCTGAAGTGGGACCATGACCCATTCACTGTACCAGATGAGGTAAAATCCCACATGGAAGGCCTGGTGGATGAAGGCCAGGAAAAGGAAGACAAGTGGAACCAGCTACTTGAGGATTATGGAAAAGCATATCCAGACAAGGCCAGAGAACTTCAGGAATGGCTTTCGGGAAAAGTGCCTGAAGACTATCTTGAGTCAGATGAGTTCTGGTCCTTTGACAAGGCAGTTGCAACAAGAGCTGCGTCTGGAACGGTCCTTAACAGGCTTGCAGAAAAGATGCCCAACCTCTTTGGCGGATCGGCAGACCTGGCACCATCAAACAAGACAAATATGACCTCAAGGGAAGTGTTCTCAAAGGATAATTACGCAGGATCCAACATCCACTTTGGGGTTAGGGAGCATGGCATGGGTGCAGCACTTAATGGAATGGCCCTTCATGGAGGCGTTAAGCCATATGGTGGAACCTTCTTCATATTCACCGATTACATGAAGCCATCAATGAGGCTTGCATCACTTATGGAGCTACCGGTGACCTATGTTCTCACCCATGACAGCATAGGGGTTGGAGAGGATGGACCCACCCACCAGCCAGTGGAACAGCTGGCAGTGTTCAGGGCTCAACCTAATTTCATTGACTTCAGGCCAGCAGATGCAAGAGAAACAGCTGCCGGTTGGTATGTTGCAGTTAAAAGCGAGAAGACTCCGGTTGGTCTGATCCTAACAAGACAGGGGCTCCCCCTTCTTGAAGGAACAGGAAAGGAAGCAATCAAGGGAGGATACGTCCTTAAGAAGGAGAAAAAGGACCTTCAGCTGATTCTTATGGCTTCCGGCTCTGAAACCAGCCTGATTTATGAAGCAGCTGACAAGCTTGAAGACCAGGGGATAGGCACCAGGGTTGTAAGCATGCCTTCTTGGGAACTGTTTGAACAACAGACGAGAGAATACAGGGATGAGGTATTGCCATCTTCAGTTCGGGCCAGACTGGCAGTTGAGGCAGGCAGCTCATTGGGATGGTCCAGATACACAGGACTTGACGGGGATGTTATTTCCCTGGACAGGTTTGGTGGTTCGGCTCCTGCAAACCAGCTTTTTGAGAAATTTGGGTTTACAGTTGAGAATGTTGTGGAAAAGGCAAAGGCCCTCCTAAAATAGCAAAAAACAATGAAGCAGCTAGAAAAATTCTAGCTGCTTTTTTTAGGGTCTTGTTTCATACAATCCTTCTGAGCAGGGAGTTACGCCCTTTTCAGTAATTATCATGTCAACAGGTATGTCGAAGCTTTCTCTTGGAACCCTGTCCACAAGCTGCATTCCAAATCCAACTGCAATCTTGGGAACGGTCCTTGCAATTGAGCTGAGGAATCTGTCATAATAACCGCCACCATAGCCTACCCTGTATCCAAATGGATCAAACACAACTCCGGGAACCACGACCAGGTCGATATCGGATTGCTCAACAGGTCTAATGAACTCCTTCTTGGGAGTGAGTATGTTGTAATAGCCTGGCTCAAGCTCACTGAAGTCCTTTAGCTCTGAAGGAATAAGCTCCTTGGTAGCCTGGACAGTGATAGGTATAATCAACCTCTTTCCCTCTGCCAGGGCTTCCTTGATAAACTGGTGAGTGTCCAGCTCATCGTTGAAGCTGACAAAGCACATTACCACCTTGGCTTCCTTGTAGTACTTGGTTGCCTTAAGTAAATCTATGATTTTTCTACTATGGGATTTGTGCGCTGATTCACTTAACTGGGATCTTTCCTCTAAAATCTGTTCTCTGATAGTTTTTTTGTCCAATTAAATCACCTCAAACAGTTTATTTATATGCTATCTTGTAATATAATAACTATGATACCATGAAAAAGAGATATGTCAAAACTAAAATTGCATGGGAAGGATTTTGAGGTGAGAAAGTGATAAAAATGGTTAATATTTCCAAGGAGTACCGCAACGGCGTTACTGCCTTGTATGATATAAATATGGAGATAGACAAGGGAGAATTTGTTTTTTTGGTAGGCTCAAGTGGAGCTGGCAAATCAACACTTATTAAGCTTTTGCTTAAGGAAGAGGGTATAAGCCGGGGAAGGATGTACCTGGATGGGATGGACATTACAAGAGTCCCCAACAGGAGGATCCCTTATATCAGGAGAAAGGTTGGAGTTGTCTTTCAGGACTTCAGACTCCTGCCCAACAAGACCGTGTATGAAAATGTTGCGTTTGCAATGGAAATAATAGGAGCAAAGCCAAGGGAAATCAGGAGAAGGGTTCCCCTTATTTTGAGTATGGTGGATTTGAGCAGGAAGGCATCCAGCTTTCCAGACCAGCTATCAGGTGGGGAGCAGCAGAGGGTCTCAATTGCAAGGTCGATAGTCAACAACCCTCCTGTACTAATAGCCGATGAGCCAACGGGAAATCTTGACCCGGATACGGCAGAAGAAATTATGAAGGTTCTTGTGGACATTAACAATAGAGGAACTACAATAGTCATGGCAACACATGCCAGGGATATCGTAAACAAAATGAAAAAAAGGGTAATCGCCCTTGAAGACGGGAGATTGGTAAGGGACGAAGAGAAGGGTGGTTATAGCATTGAAATTCCGAATATTTAAGAATATCATCAAGCAGGGATTTCAGAGCATGTGGCGTAACCGCGGCATGGGAATTGCATCCATAACGAGCATATCAGCCGTACTTATGATTTTGGGTGTTGTCCTGATCCTGGTTCTAAGTATTAACAATGCAGTACTGGACACTAAGCTCAA
>CALGAG010000105.1 GCA_937951995.1 uncultured Bacillota bacterium | reverse complement strand
CTACAGATTCTGCACTGAGGCCCTTATTCAGGGAGATAATCTTAATGTGGATGCAATAAAGCGGGATGTTGAGGATATAGGAAACTCACTTGTGATTGCGGGAAACAAGAAGAAGGTGAGGATTCATATCCATGCAGCCCAGCCGGAGGAGCTTTTCAGAAGGTTGAGAAGTCACGGCAGGATAATCCAGCAAAAGGCTGATGACATGAAGCGTCAGTACGAGGCGACCCACTCCAGGGCATATCCAATAGCCCTTGTAACAGATTCAATCGCAGATCTTCCCAGGGAGATCATGGACAAGTACCAGATCTACATGGTGCCCCTGAACCTTATGGCGGATGGCAGCAATTATCTTGACAAGACGACAATATCATCCGATTACTTTTACAGTCTTATGGACGAAATTGAGGAATATCCATCATCCTCTCAACCCAGCTCGTCCATAGTAGAGGAGTACATCCGGTTTTTAAGAGAACACTATTCCAAGATAATAGTCATAACAGTATCTGACAAGATGAGCGGGACCTTGAATACCTTCAGAAAGGCCCTGGAAAAGCTAGGGATAGAAGATGGAAGTGTTGCCTTGATTGATTCCAGAAGAAACTCAGGGGCAGAGGGACTCATAGTAATGAAGGCTGCTGAGATGATCCATCAGGGAATGGATTTCGACGATATAGTAAAAAAACTCGATGAAATAATCGGTAAAAGTGAGATATTTGTAAGCGTAACTGACCTGAAGTATATGGTCAAGTCTGGCCGTATAAGCAAATATGTTGGATTTGCGGCCAACACATTGAATTTCAAGCCTGTGGTTTCCATTGACAAGGAGGGCCATGGGTCCATAATTGGAAAATCATTTTCTGTGGAATCCAACACAAGGAAGATACACTCTCTGGTGGAGGAAATTCATAGGGAAAAGGGAATTGAGAGGTATGCAATCGTCCATGCAAATGCACCAGACAGGGCTGGTGAGTATGAAAAGCATTTGGTGGAAATGCTGGGCATGGAGCCTGAATACATCATGGACATCTCCACAATTGTTGCAATGAGTGCGGGGATTGGAACTGTAGCAGTTGCTTTAATAAGCAACTAGGAGGGAGAGAAAATGGAAAATTATCTTGCAACCCTATTGGTTTTGTTTATCTATTTCAATATAGTTTTTGCAATAGCCCAATCCAAAAGGAACAATGGTCTGATTGATATAGCCTGGGGCTTTGGGTTTGTGGTTGTAGCTGTTACCAGCTATATGATATCCTCACAATACAACCTGAGGGGAACCATAATAACCATCCTGGTGCTTCTTTGGGGCTTGAGGCTATCCTGGCACCTGTTCAAGAGAAACTGGAACAAGAAGGAAGACTACAGATATGTTGCAATGAGAGAAAGATGGGGATCAAAGAATCATGCTGTCATGGCCTACACAAGGGTTTTCATGCCTCAGATGCTACTTTGCTTCATAATTGCCATTCCCATCATGATAACCAACTTCAACAGCTCCAGTGGCCTGGGACTTCTTGATTTCATAGGCATAGGCATATGGATTGTTGGCTACTATTTCGAGGTTGTTGGAGATGCTCAGCTCAAGAAGTTCATCAGCCAGCCTGAAAACAAGGGGAAACTAATGAAATATGGACTGTGGAAATACACAAGGCACCCAAACTATTTTGGGGAAGCTACCATGTGGTGGGGGATATTCCTGATTTCACTGTCAGTTCCCGGAGCTTGGTTAGGTCTCATAAGTCCTGTTACCATAACCTTTCTACTATTGTTTGTATCGGGAGTGCCACTTCTTGAGAAGAAATACAAGGATCACCCTGAGTGGGCTGAATACGCCAAAAAAACAAGCAAGTTCATTCCAATGCCACCAAAGGAATAAGGTCATCATCACATACTACTTTGACGGAGGTTGATATAATGAATGACAAACCGGTTGTAGTTGTAAGTAACTGTCTGGGTTTTTGTAACTGCAGGTATGATGGACAGGTGATCAACGATAAGTTTGTAAAGTCTTTGGAGTCATATGTTGAATATATAAAGGTGTGCCCTGAGGTGGATATTGGACTGGGGGTGCCAAGAGATTCCGTCAAGCTGGTGAAAATAAATGGAAAGGCAGAGCTCTACCAGCCGGCACAGGACAGGTATGTCACCAAGGAGATGGACGAGTATTCTTACAAC
The DNA here is from genome assembly GCA_937951995.1 of uncultured Bacillota bacterium. Lineage (GTDB taxonomy): Bacteria > Bacillota > Clostridia > Tissierellales > Tissierellaceae > Gudongella. The sequence continues at coordinate 769 of CALGAG010000105.1, read as the reverse complement.
CTTCTAGGTTCAATGGATCAGGTGGATGGGTTTATCCTAAAGGGAAGGTCCCCATCCTGTGGGATCAAGGATGTGAAGTACTACCAGTCCATGGTCAAGGGAGCCAGTTCTGAGAAGGGTGTCGGCAGATTTGCGGAAAAGGTATTTGAAAAGTTTCCCTTTGCAGCCTTAGAGGAGGAAGGTAGATTGACGAATATGGCAATCAGGGAGCACTTTCTCACCAAGCTGTATACAAATCTTAGGTTCAGAAGCATTAGGGAGGGCAAGCTAAGGGACCTGGTTGATTTCCATACCCGACATAAATACATACTGATGACCTACAGCCAAAAGGAGTTGAAGTCTCTGGGCAAGATAGTGGCCAACCACCAGAACAAGAGGTATGAAGATCTGTATGAAGAGTATAGGGAACACCTTGGAAAAGCATTTGAAAATCCACCAAAGCCCACAAATCATGTGAATACCCTGATGCACATATTAGGTTATTTCTCGGACTACCTTTCAAAGGAGGAGAAGGAGTACCTTTTGGGAAGTCTTGAACGATTCAAGAAAAAAAAGGCCCACCTGGGCGTACCTGTGGGGGTACTAAGAAGCTATGCTATCAAGTACAAGCAGGAATACATTCTTTCACAGCATATATGGGAGCCATTTCCGGAGGAGATGCTGGATATAAGCGATACTGGCAAATGAAAAAAGCTCAAGGATGTCTAGACATCCTTGAGCTTTTTTAGATAATCATCGATTTTTTTCATGGTTTCTTTCCTGGTAGTGG
>CALGAG010000104.1 GCA_937951995.1 uncultured Bacillota bacterium | reverse complement strand
GACCACCGAGATCTACACTCTTTCCCTACACGACGCTCTTCCGATCTGCATCCGATTCCCAGGTTGATGTTGGAAGGTCTCATCATTAGGGAGGGAACCTTGGGAAGCTGGATATCCACCCTGTTGGTAACAAGGATCATTACAGGTAAATTGCAGTCTGAAAGCTTGTTCCTGCTTATCCTTACAACTCCGCCATAGTCAATTACGGGTCCATGGTCATTGTAGAAGCCTAACTGCTTACCGTCTACCATCATTGCCGTTATAGATGTGAGATGACTATCGTCCTCAATGATGTAGCCGTTTCTCTTTGCGAAAATATCCGGAGACTCTATCTGCCTGTTGTCTGTGGCTGTCGTTATGACTGGGATTGAGCCAAGTGCCTCTGCTATTTCATTTGCAAGCTGGTTAGCCCCGCCAAGGTGTCCGGAAAGTAGTGAAATGGAGAATCTGCCCATATCATCCATGCATACGACTCCAGGGTCACTTTTCTTGTTATCCAGTAGGGGTCCAATCATCCTTGAGGCTATACCCATTGCTGAAATGAAAACAATGAAGTCATTTTTCCTCCAAAGACCTTCAACCAAATCCCTCGTCCTTCCTTTATGGTCTGAAATGTGATAATGGCTCACCTGATAATCTCCCCCAAGACTTTCTTTCAGCTTCTCTCCCAGGTCTCCACCCCTATGGCTGAAGCTTAAGACGGACATTTTCATTTATTAGCCTCCCTGTACATATGGGAGAAAGCAGGGTCATAAAGGAGGGACCTATCATAACCGTCTCCTATGAAGTCACCTACAAGTATCTGGGCCGTCTTTTCTATGCCCTCTCCTATGACCTTTTCAGCTATGTCCTCCAGGGTACCGGTCAGAATCCTCTGGTCTTCCCAGCTGGCCTTGTACACCACAGCAATAGGCACATCCCATCTTCCATATCCATCCGCCAGCCTCTTCACCACCTTACCAATGTCCTTAACGGAAAGGAATATGGCCATTGATGCCCTGTGGGCAGCCAAAAGCTCCAGGTCCTCCTTCTCAGGGACCGGAGTTCTACCCTCCATCCTGGTAAGGATAACTGTCTGGCTCACACCTGGAAGGGTGAACTCCCTTTTTATAGCAGCACAGGCTGCTGTAAAGGAGCTGACTCCAGGAACAACCAGATACGGGATTCCAATATTCTCCAGAATTTCCATCTGCTCCCTTATGGCACCATAGATTGTGGGGTCTCCTGTATGGAGCCTGACAATGGATTTTCCTTCATTATGACCTCGTTCCATTACCTCCGTAACCTGCTCCAGTGTCATGGATGCGCTGTTGTGGACTTCACAGCTCTCCCTGCAAAAGGTTAGGTGGTCCCCCGACACAAGACTTCCTGCATAAATGACTATATCCGCCTCTTCAAGCAGCTTCCTTCCCTTTATGGTTATCAGGTCCACATCACCAGGCCCTGCTCCAACAAAACTGATCATCCTACTTCACTCCCTTTACAACAAAGACTGGATTGTTTCCCCTAAGCATCCTGTGCTGGTCTATGACAGCAGCCTGAACCATGTGTCCTTCAACTTCACCGTATCTGTGCAGCTTGAGAAGGTCCATGAACCTGTTCAGGTTGGACAGGGTTATAAAGGCTCCGCAAAGGATTCCACCTTCTTTGAGGTTCCTGTCCAGGTATTCGAACACCTGGTCTAGCATTCCCCCGCTGCCTCCAACAAAGCACTTATCGATCACCTGCTCGGGAAGATTCTGGGGAGCAGTTCCATGTATGACCTTCATCCCCACGCTGAATTTTTCAGCATTCCTTTTTATAAGCTCAACTCCGCTTTTCTCCTTTTCAATTGCAACGACCTTGGCACCAAGAATCCCTGCCTGGACCGAAACCGAGCCTGTACCGGCACCAATATCAAGCAGCAGTTCATTCTCCTCAGGCATAAGCAGACCCATCACCGTTGTCCTTGTAACATATTTTGTCATGGGAATATCTCCCCTTATGAAGTCCTCATCTCTAAGCATTCTCATTTTCAATCACCACCATAGTTAGATTTGAATTCAGATTCACTTCTTCTCCTATCCTTACAGAAACTACCCTTTCATCATCGTAAGAAAGGTTCATTCCAGCATGGATAGTCCCCCTTGCCCCATGCTCAAAAATCATCATTGAAACATGGGTGGGGCTTGTCTCACTGTCCAAAAGAACCACTGACAACCTGTTTTTAATCAGCTCCTCCAGCTGGAGCTCCCTCCCATGGGCAGAGGTCATATGAGCTTCCTGCCATTCCAGTCCCAGTCTTGAGAACATATACTGCATGGAGGATATTCCAGGCACTATGTCATGGACCTCAATGCCATTCTTCCTGAGATATCCCACAATTCCATGAAAGCATGGATCTCCCGATGCAAGCAGGACAGCATCACCCTGGCTGTGCAGAATGATTTCCTCACTGGACACGGACCTGATCCTTACAATGTCATTTCTTATCTGTCCGAGACTGTCCGCTATCCTGCCAAATGCCATGACCACATCGGCCCTTCTGATTCTCTCAAGGGCATCTTCCGTAAGATATCTGGGATTGCCCGGTCCTGCCCCAACCACTGTCAACATGGATTCACACCCCTTTCCATGGAGTACACTCTAGCCTCCACCTGCACATCATCGTCCTTCAAATACGTCCGTATCCTCTTTTGGACAGAGTCTTCCATCCTTTTTGCTATGTCTCCATACCCCCTGTCCGCACAAAGGTGCAGGGCCTCCTCGGCAGTCAGGCACCTGTTGACCTCCTTTAAGAAATCAATAGGCACCTCCATGAGGGCAAGATGATACACAAATGCCTCCAGCCTCGTATCACAAACCCTGCTATGGGTGTTAAAGGCACCAATGCTGACCTTTGAAAGCTTTCCCACATGCCCCAACAAAACAAAAGACCTAAATCCAATGGAATAAGCATACTGGATGGATTCACCCAAGTAATTTGATATCTTTACACCTGGCTGCTCATATCCAAGCTCCCTTGCATACTTTTCACCGTGGTTTCCAGGAACTAGGAGGAGACCTTCAAGTCCGTGCTCCAACCTTATCTGATCCATTTCCAGGTATATAGTGTCCAGAAGGGCCTTTTCACTCATTGGCTCAACAATACCGGTGGATCCTATTATTGAAATCCCTCCATCAATACCAATGTTGCTGTTGAAGGTCCTCTTGCCTATTTCAACCCCACCTGGAGCAAATATCTCAACATCATATCCTGAATCATCCACCTTCTCAAGTTCAAGTCGGATCATCTCCCTTGGCACCTTGTTTATGGCAGACTCTCCAGCTTTTCCAAAGAATCCGCCCCTTGTGATCCGTCCAATCCCCTGACCTCCTGTTATGGTAATCCTTCCATCGTGTCGACACCGGACCCTGGCGAAAATCTCAAGTCCATCTGTTACATCAGGATCGTCGCCTGCATCCTTTACCACGGAGCAGACGGCAACATCCCCTTCCAGCCTTCTGCTGTTTATCAGAAGCTTGAGCACAACACCTGCGGGTGTATCAATCTCCACTGATTCAGGCATCTTTCCCTGGAGCATCATGGCTGCCGCTTTTGCCGCTCCAGCGGCACAGCTTCCGGTTGTATATCCGCATCTAAGCTTCTTCCCATCCTTTATTACATAGCCTGGATCCACTTGCATCATCTTTCCACCAGCATATAGAGAAGGGCATTTATTATTGAGGCCGCCACATTACTTCCTCCCTTTGTGCCCACAGTTGAAACACTAGGCACGGAGAATCCTCTTAAATGCTCCTTTGACTCGGCAGCCCCCACAAACCCAACAGGAACTCCCACAACAAACAAAGGCTCAAGACCGTTTTCCTCAACATGCTCAAGTATCCTGAAGAGTGCCGTGGGTGCATTTCCAATAACAAAGATTCTTATCCCCTTCTCAACGGCAAGGTCTACGGCACATGCCGATCTTGTGGTGTTTTTCTCTCTGGCCATTTCATACACCCTCTCATGGTCAATAAAGGTCTGGACCTGGCAGCCTGTCTTCTCCAGAGCCTTCTTGTTTATACCTGAAAGGGCCATTTTAGTGTCGGTGTAAATTATCCCACCTCTCTTGATTGCATTGAGCGCCTGATTTACGAAATCATTTCTAAAGTCGATTATGCCACCGTACTCAAGGTCTCCCGTGGTATGAATCATCCTCATGGCTATCTGGAGCTCCTTACCTGAAAAGCCAGTATCCAGTACCGAGTCCCTGATTATGTCCATACTTTTGTTCTCGATTTCCATGGGATTCTTAATGTACATCCTCCCCACCTCCATTCCTTATCCTGTCCAGTATCCTCTGAAGCATCTGCTCCAAAAGATTTCTTTTTCCAGCAAGGTTAATGTGCTGGTAGTAGCCAAGGACATTTTTTCTTCTGTATCCACAGGTCCAGGACTCGTCACCGAAGGCTCTCTTCACCTCAAACATGGGCTCTGCGGTATTTTCCACCCTTGACTTGTGGAACTCGTTTGCCGGTATTACAGTTCCAGCTGGTCCCAGGATGCAATCCTTAAGGATTTGTATCTCAACATACCCGAACCTTTCCAGTTTGTCAGTTGTACTTGCATCCCCCTTCAGCAGACCGCACATCTCAACCCGGTCCAGAGTTTCCATAAGGTACATCATACCTCCACCTTCAGCCAGAATATGCCCTCCCCTGTTGCCGTAGTCCCTCAAAGAGTCCAGCATGCTTCTATTTCCTGATAGCTTCTCCTTGAACTTCTCCGGGTAGCCACCTCCAATGATGACTAGGTCTGCCTCTGGAAGCTCATTGTCATAAAGGGGTGAAAAGCTCACAACCTCTGCCGAGGATTGAAGGATTTCAAGATTTTCCCTA
>CALGAG010000103.1 GCA_937951995.1 uncultured Bacillota bacterium | reverse complement strand
TTGTCCATATTTTCCTCAAGAATTTTCCTGGCCTTGTCATGGGCATCCTTGATGATCTTTAGGACCTCAGCATCAATCCTGGATGATGTCTCAGCCGAGCATGCAAGGGATGAATCCCCTCCAAGGTACATGTTGGTCTGGGTTTCAAGAGCCATCATATCAAACTCGCTGCTCATTCCATACCTTGTTACCATTGCCCTTGCAATCTTTGTGACCTGCTCGATGTCGTTGGATGCACCTGTTGTTATGGACCCGAATACAAGCTCCTCTGCCGCACGTCCACCAGTGATGGTAACAATCTTGTTAAAGAGCTCCTCCTTGCTCATAAGCACACTTTCCTGCTCTGATATCTGCATTGTGTAGCCCAGGGCTCCCGAGGTTCTTGGGATGATTGTTATCTTGTGAACCGGGTCGGAGTCCGTCTGCTTGGCAGCAACCAGGGCATGCCCGATTTCGTGGTAGGCTATGATCCTCTTCTCCTTGGTGGAGATTACGGAATTCTTCCTTTGGTATCCGGCAATTACAACCTCAACTGATTCCTCAAGGTCAGGCTGACTCACCTTATCCCTTCCCTGCCTTACAGCACGGAGGGCAGCCTCGTTTATCATATTGGCAAGGTCAGCTCCGGAAGCTCCTGCGGTTGCCCTTGCGATTGCATTATAGTCAAGGTCAGGATCAACCTTGACAGCCTTGGCGTGAACCTTCAGGATGTTCTCCCGTCCCTTTAGGTCAGGTAGTTCAACCGGAACCCTCCTGTCGAACCTTCCCGGCCTTAGAAGGGCCTTGTCAAGGGACTCAGGCCTGTTTGTGGCAGCAAGGATAACCACACCCTCCTTACCGTCAAAACCATCCATCTCCGTCAGGAGCTGGTTAAGTGTCTGCTCCCTTTCGTCGTTACCTCCGATTCCTCCACCGTCACGCTTCTTGCCGATGGTGTCAATCTCATCTATAAAGACTATGCAGGGTGCCTTTTCCTGTGCCTGCTTGAAAAGGTCCCTTACCTTTGCAGCTCCCATTCCAACAAACATCTGAACGAATTCAGAACCTGAAATTGAGAAGAAGGGGACCTTTGCCTCTCCTGCAACCGCCCTTGCAAGAAGGGTCTTACCTGTTCCAGGGGGTCCAACCAATAGGGCTCCCTTTGGCAGGTTTGCACCGATTTCCTTGTACTTGCCGGGGTTGTGAAGGTAGTCAACTATCTCTTCAAGGGCCTCCTTGGCCTCGTCCTGTCCTGCCACATCCTCAAAGGTCTTGCCTGTCTTTGATTCAACATAGATTTTTGCATTGGACTTTCCAAAGGACAGTACATCATTTCCTCCGCCCATCCTCTTCTGCATGGACCTGGCGAAGAGCTGGCCTATGGCAACAAAGATCACTATTGTAAATATCCATGAAAATATTGTACTCATAAGGGATGGTGTGGTGTCTGAAATCTCCCTTGAGAATTTCACATCCGAATCTGTCAACTTCCGGACCAGTTCCGGGTCATCCATTGTCCCTGTTACAAATACTGCATCCGATCCCTTTTCCTGAATAAATATGTCATTGTCCTTTATTTCCACAACATCAATTTCCCCGTCCTCCAGCATCTGAAGGAAGGTTCCGTAGTCTATCTGCTCTATATCTGACTGCATCATCCTTGGAAACACAACCATGTTCAGGACTATTATCACTATTAAGGCGATAAGGTAGTAGTACATGATGGGCTTCTTTGGCTTCTTGAAATTATTCATTTTATCACACTTCCTATTCCAATGGACCTGTCAATGGTCCAAAAATGTCTCCCGAGGGAGTTGTGACCATTTTAGGCATGGTCCGCCTTTAGTCCAGTTGCATTTCTTATTGCCTTAACCAGTGGTGGGATTATCACCAGCTGTATAAGTATGCCTGGTATACCCGTAACAATGGCTCCCTTTAAGAAGGCCCAGGGTGACATCTGTACGCCGAAGAAGGTTGCCAGGACAAATACAACAATGGCAGCCATCACCCTTCCGTCTATCATTCCAGCTATAAGTGGAAAGTATGTCCTGCCAGGCATCTGCTTGGCAATATAGCCTGATGTCAGCCCGTACACTCCAAGCTCAAATACCATTATGGGTAGCATTGGAAACATTGGGGGCATCCCTGTCATTAGGCTGCTGAGTATTGGGGTCAATACTCCTGTGAAAAGACCAGCCAGGGGTCCCAGGGTTAATCCTGCCATCAGGACCGGTATGTGCATGGGAAGGAAAACAGATCCTCCCATGTTGAAGCTGTGAAAGGCGATGGGAAGAACTACCCCCAAGGATATAAACATTCCCGTCATTACAATTTTTCTAGTGTTCATCTTCTCCTCCTATGAAAAAGCTAAAGGAGACCAGCCGTGCCGATCTCCTCCTAATTCTACTTGAATGTATCAACAAGACCGTCCAGCATGCTCACATCGTATTGCTCGATGGCTCCGTTGTCAACAAGGGAAGCGATGTTAGGATCAATTGGGACCCTTGCAAAATGCTCTATTCCCTGGTCAGCAGCAACCTGCTCAACCTTGCTTTCTCCAAATACGTTGATCTTCTTACCACAATCAGGGCAGTTTAAGTATGACATGTTTTCAACTATTCCAAGAATAGGAACGTTCATCATCTTGGCCATGTTTGATGCCTTGGCAACAATCATTGATACAAGCTCCTGGGGTGAGGTCACCACGATTATTCCATCCACCGGCAGTGACTGGAATACCGTCAAGGGAACATCACCTGTTCCAGGTGGCATGTCCACAAACATATACTCTATGTCACCCCACTGCACATCTGACCAGAACTGCTTTACAACCCCTGCAACAATCGGACCTCTCCAAATTACAGGATCGGTTTCCTTTTCAAGAATAAGGTTTACAGACATTATGCTTATGCCAGTGTCGCTCCTTTTTGGCATCAATGATTTTCCGTCTGATACAGCCTTTCCATGGATGCCAAATGCCTTTGGAATTGATGGACCGGTTATGTCAGCATCCATAATTGCAGTTCTGTAGCCCTTCCTGTTCATGTTGACCGCCAACATTGAGGTGACCAGGGATTTACCTACTCCACCCTTACCGCTTACGATGCCAATTACCTTCTTCACTGAGCTTTTCTCGTTTAGGGCTACAAAAAACTCATTTTGGGGCTCTTTTCTGTCGTTGCAGTCAACGCTGCAGGTGCTGCAGCTGTCATTACATGTTTCACTCATTAAAAATACGCCTTCTTTCTTTATCTTTATCTATAAATCTTATTCCATGCCTCTTCCCATTCTGTTTCTTCCCTGTCTTTGACGACGTCTCTTTCCACAGTGGAAATATTCATGATCGCAATCGCCATCACAAAGCTTGTAGGATCCACCCTCAATCTTCAGGGTAAGTCCATCAACCACTGCATCAGCCAGCTTCTTTCTCGCAGAGATGTATATCCTTTGAACAGTAGTCCGTGCTACATTCATTCTCTCTGCACATTCCTCCTGCATTAAACCTTCCTTATCGATAAGTCTTATTGTCTCGTACTCCTCAACAGTCATTACTATTTGACTGCCTTCGAAGGGTCTTCTGTTTAAGGGCCCGAACAGGTCCGTCTCAGGGAGACAACATACTCTTCTTGTTTTTGTTGGCCTTGCCAATCAAATCACCTCCATACCCTAGTATTATACCACGAATTAATTGGTGTTGCCAGTGAATTTGAAATTTGATTAAATTGGCTTTGTTGTACTATTTTAATAGGGTGATGGAGGTTCTGTCGTAATCCAGTAATCCGTCCTTTTTCATCTTTTGCAGCTCCCTGCTTAGGGAGGTCCTCTGGACTCCAAGCCTTTC
>CALGAG010000102.1 GCA_937951995.1 uncultured Bacillota bacterium | reverse complement strand
TTTTTTGCCACAAGAATAATTAAAAGAGGTGTAATTATGCGAAGGGTAAGAAAGAAAGAACATATTGAAAACTATCTGAAGACTTCCTACAGGGGAGACACATTGCTGGGGGATGTGTTTTTAACCCACAATGCGTTGCCAAATCTTAACTTCGACGACATAGATACCAGTACGGAGTTTCTAGGAAAGAGAATAAACAATCCCATCATGATAAATGCAATGACTGGAGGTTCTGACTTTTCCCAGGAAATAAACAGGGACCTTGCAACACTTGCAAAGGAGCTTGGAATTCCCATGGCTGTGGGATCTGAGACAATTGCCTTGGAAGACGACGAAAGCGTCCAGTCCTTTAAGGTGGTAAGGGAGATCATTGGTCCGGAAGGAATTGTGATTGCCAACCTAAGTGGAATCGCTTCTGTTGATGAAGCAAGACGAGCAATTGAAATTGTTCAAGGTGATGCAATTCAGCTTCATCTTAACCTTGCCCAGGAACTTGTCATGGAAGAGGGAGACAGGGATTTTCGGGGTGTTATAAATAACATCGAAGAAGTGGTAAAGAATGTGGACGTACCCCTTATAGTAAAGGAAGTTGGCTTTGGGATATCACACGATGTAGGCAAGAGGCTTTATGATGCTGGTGTGAGATACATCGATGTTTCAGGTTATGGGGGTACCAACTTCATTGAGATAGAGAATCTTAGAAGCCACGAGGTTGATTTTTCTGAGCTGTATTCATGGGGGATACCAACTGCGGCATCACTGGTGCAGTGCAGAAGGTTACCTGAGGATGTCAGTCTGATTGCTTCCGGTGGACTAAGAAACTCCATGGATATTGTCAAGTCCATCGTTCTTGGTGCAGACATAGCTGCTGTGAGCGGAGAGCTGCTGGCCTACCTGGTACACGGAGGCTATGCAAATGCAAAGGACTATCTAGAAAGCAACCTTTACAAGCTTAGGGTATTGATGATGCTGCTTGGAAAGGGGAACATCCAGGAGCTAAAGAAAACAGAGTATAAACTAACAGGAAAACTTAAAGAGATTGTCTAGATTAGAGAGGGTTCCAGAGAGGACCCTTTTCTTGTACAAAAGGGAGGGCTGCAAATGAAGCACAAGATTTTGGATAGACTGCATGAGGAAAAAGGTTTCTTGTCTGGAGAGAAACTCTCTGAGGAGTTTGGTCTGAGCAGAACAGCCATATGGAAGCATGTCAAGGCCTTGAAATCCGACGGTTACCAGATTGAGTCAGTTACCAGAAAAGGATACAAGCTTGTGTCATCCCCTGATATAGTCAACTATGACGAGATAAAGGAAATCCTTCATACCAAGATTATTGGGGGTAAAATGATTCATTTCAACTCCCTTGAATCAACAAACAAGACTGCCAAGGAGGTTGCAGTTGTTAACGACGAAGGCACTGTTGTTGTTGCAGAGCAGCAGACCAAGGGCAAGGGGCGCCTGGGACGGGAGTGGATATCTCCAAACAGAAAGGGACTCTATTTTTCTGTTATCCTAAAACCCGATACGGACCCCACAAAGGTTGCCAAGCTAACCCTTCTAGGTGCAGCTTCTGTAAACAGGGGGCTTCTTGATTTGGGGATCCAGTCCCTAATAAAGTGGCCAAATGATATTGTAATAAACGGCAAAAAAGTCGCTGGGATACTAACTGAAATGAGTTGTGAGCTGGGAACCATCAACCATATAATCATCGGAATTGGCATTAATGTAAACCAGTCAAAAGAAGAAATCCCTTATGATCTAAGGGATAGGGCCACATCCCTCCTTATGGAAAGCGGCAAGGCCATAAACAGGAAGGAGCTGTTTGCAGCTATCCTGAATAGGCTTGACCAATTCTATATGGAATTTCTACAGGATGAAAATATGGATGGAGTTCTTGAAATATGCAGGGAAAATTCTGCAGTAATTGGAAAGGATGTCCTTGTGATCCAGGGGGGCAACTCAAGGAAAGGTCATGTTGTTGGCATTAACCACAGCGGTGAGCTTCAGGTTAGGTTTGACACAGGTCTTGAGACAGTGTTCTC
>CALGAG010000101.1 GCA_937951995.1 uncultured Bacillota bacterium | reverse complement strand
CAGGAAGAATACCACTACAGAATTTTTGACGACATGGTAAATCACCTTAGAAAAGCTGAAGAGTGGGTTGAGGATGCCAGATTCGGAAAAAGAGATACTTATTAGACTAAAGGCAGCCTTGTGGCTGCCTTGCTCCATTCAGAGGTGAAAAAATGAAAAGTTTGATTGTAGTGGACTGCCAGTATGACTTCATAGATGGATCATTGGCCTGCGAAAACTCAGAACAGGCCGTAAATAGAATAATTGACTATATAAATAAGAATGATATCAGGGTATACTATTCAATGGATTGGCATAGCATGGACAACAGGAGCTTCCAGATAAATGGAGGGGTCTGGCCGGTGCATTGTGTACAGGGAGAAAAGGGCGCAAGGTTACATGATGGTTTTTACAGACTTGTGGACCATGAGAAAAACAGACCTAATGAAGAAAATGTTTTCTATAAGGGTATGGATGATGAAGTTGAGGAGTACTCAGCCTACAATGCAAAAAACTCTCGTGATGAAATTCTAAAGGATGTTTTGGATGGTGGGGTTGTGGTTTCCGGCATAGCAAGTGAGTTCTGTGTCAGGGAGACTGTTCTTGCCCTCTTGGCTGGTGGATACAGGGTTGAAATCCTTGAGGAAGGCTTGGGATATGTTGATTCCAGTGAACACAAGAAGAATCTTAAGGAGCTTGAAAAGAAGGGGGTCAGGATAATCCAGCAACAGCAAGGATAAATGTAATGGATCAGAGAAAATTAATAATTGGGGAGGACAAGCTTGAATAAAGACAAGGTAGTATATTTAAACTCGGAGGAAGACCTTGAGGAGCTTTCAAAGAAGGATATCCATATCCTCTACTTCAGCTCGGAAAACTGTAATGTTTGTCATTCGGTTTTCCCTAAACTGGTGGAGATGACATCTGAACTGGACATTGAAATCGGAAGGATCGATGTCAACAAAAACGTAAAGCTGGCCGGTCAGCACTTGATATTTTCAATACCGACAATACTTGTCTTCCATGAGGGCAGGGAAGTGGCCAGGGAAAGTCGGTTTATCAACTTTGATAAACTTGAGAGAACCCTTAATATACTTTTATCCTAGAAGATTAAAAAAAGGCATTCATCAGCTGATGATTGCCTTTTTTGTTCAAAATACCAATAATTGGGTATCATCCACTTAGAAGGAAAATCAAGAAATTGGGGGAGTTCATATGTATATCAAGGATATCATGACAAGGGATGTAATAACAGTTACAATGGAAGACAATGTGGAGAAATGTGCTTCACTTCTTATCAAGCACAACTTGAGCGGTCTTCCGGTACTTGATGAAGCCGGAAAGCTTGTGGGCATAGTCACAGAGGGGGACCTTATAAGGAGGGCATCAAGGATACAGGGACCAGCTGTCCTAGAGGTCCTGGGAGGGCTGATATACCTGGATAGTCCAAAAAAATTCATTGATGAGCTTAAGAACTCAATGGGTCAGAAGGCAGGAGATGTAATGACCAAGAAGGTTGTAACAGTAGATCCTGACCAGACCATTGAAGAGGGAGCGACTCTGTTGGTGGAGAAGAAGGTCAAGAGATTGCCTGTTGTGAATAAGGAGGGAGAACTTGTTGGAATAGTATCAAGAAGAGATATTATGAGTTACCTTTTCCCGGAGCAGGAGTAATGAGGCTAAATGTAAAGGGGGAGAAGCATGGTTAGAAAAAGTGAAGGAATTTTAACCGGGTACATGGCATTGGCAATGTATCTTGTAATGGTTGCTACAAATGCTCTAGCAAACATCCTGCCCATAAATGGAATCACCACAGGTGAGGTTTCAGACAATCTGCCGAACCTGTTTGCGCCCGCAGGGATTACATTTTCAATATGGGGTGTAATATACATCCTGTTGGGAATCTATTCAATTTATGGCCTTGTGTACATAAACCGGGGATACGGAGACAACAAAGCCCTAAAGAGGATCAACCAGTTATACATTGTTTCATCAATTGCAAACTGCATATGGATCTATAACTGGCACCACGGAAATGTCGGCTTGACCCTTGTTCTTATGCTGGTAATTTTGGTTTCGTTGGCATACATTGTACTGACCTTAAGGTCGGTTGCCACATCAGGAGATAGGATGCTTTGGGCAAGACTTCCCTTCAGTGTGTATTTTGGTTGGATTACTATAGCAACCATAGCCAATGTAACTGCATATCTTGTAGACATTGGCTGGGACGGCTTTGGAATTTCAGAGCAGATGTGGACCATAGTGGTCTTGTTTGTAGGGCTGCTTATCGGTGGAAGCACGATTTGGAGACTTAAGGACAAGGCTTACGGTGCCGTCATGGTGTGGGCATATATGGGAATACTCCTTAAGCACATATCCCAGGATGGTTTTGATGGAAGCTATCCCGGTGTAATAGTTACAGCAGGAATTGCAATCGGAATTTTCATATCTATAATACTCTTGTCATCCAGGAAAAAGAAGTTTATGTTCGACTGAAATTCAGGGTTTTAAAGCTATTGGAAGGGGTAGGTATACCAATATTCATAACGGATTAAAGTGTGAATGGAATTGTAACAACTACAGAACGAGGTGAAGAGATGAGTCTAATAAAAATGTATGGAATATCCTTTACTGTCTTCTTTGCAATAGACTTGATATGGTTGGGACTCATTGCAAAGAATCTTTACAGGGAGCATTTGGGTTATATTATGAGCCCCAGCGTAAACTGGGTGGCTGCAATCGGTTTTTACATCTTTTATATAGCTGGACTTATCTTTTTTGCAATCGCACCGGCAATTGAAAGGGATAGTCTTCTCTATGCTGCATTTGTAGGTGCATTTTTTGGGTTTATAACCTATGCAACCTATGATATGACAAACCTTGCAACATTGAAGGATTGGCCAGTCTTTATAACAGTTGTTGACATCATTTGGGGAACGGTTCTTTGTGGACTGACTGCCTCAGTAAGCTTTATAATTCTTAAGGCAATAGGAATCTGATGTTGGAGGGGATCTAAATGACAATTAGCAGGCTAAATGGGGAGGCACTTTATTACGCTTTCTTGTCAGGTGCAAACGAGGTAATAAAGCAGAAGTATGAACTGAATAGGATCAACGTTTTTCCCGTTCCAGACGGGGACACAGGATCAAATCTTGCCTATACCATGTACACAATAGTTGAGGAAGCCAGGATCAAGAAAACCGTCAAGGAAACCATGGAATCAATAGCTGAGGCTGCCTTGAACGGAGCCAGGGGAAATTCGGGAATAATATTTGCCCAATACATCAATGGAATGTATATGGAGATGCCTGAGGAGGAGGAGGACGTCACTGTAGAGGGATTTACAAACCTTGCAAACAAGGCGGTTGACTATGCATACAAGTCAATATCCCAACCAGTTGAAGGTACAATGATAACAGTCATAAAGGACTGGGCTCAATCACTCCATGTCTATAGGGATAAGGCCAATGATTTTGGAGAGCTGATGGGTGATTCCCTCCTGGCAGCAGCAGAATCACTGAAAAGAACCCCTGAAATGCTTAAGGTCCTTAAGGACGCCCATGTTGTGGATTCTGGAGCCAAGGGTTTCTTTCATTTTCTCGAGGGATTTATTAAATTCATAAAGACAAATGAAAGGGTTAAATTTGAGGAGGACTATTCAGAGATACTGATACAGACTGAGGACATCCACGTAATGGACAATATGGATCTTCACTACAGGTATTGCACCGAGGCCCTTATTCAGGGAGATAATCTTGATGTGGATGCAATAAAGCGGGATGTTGAGGACATAGGAAACTCCCTTGTGATTGCGGGAAATAAGAAGAAGGTGAGGATCCATATCCATGCAGCCCAGCC
>CALGAG010000100.1 GCA_937951995.1 uncultured Bacillota bacterium | reverse complement strand
TTAACTCTTACCTAAAAAGCTAGATTCCTCGACTACGCTCGGAATGACAGCTTCTTTTCATTGTGAATCGTGAATCGTGAATTGTGCATTGAACTACAGTCCCTTAACCTCCTGGAGGCTCTCGGTATAGTAATCATAGACAACCTTTATATAGCCGTTCATCATACCGTTGACCTCCTCATCTCCGGTGTCCACAAGAAGTGGCCTTCCCTGAAGAGAGAATATCTTGCTTCTTGGAGCTGCAACGATAATGTTTTTCTTCCCCACCTTTTTGATTACCTCTGCACTGATCTGTTGGTTTCCACGACCAAAGATATATCCCTGGCCACCTATGACAGTGACGATAATCTTGG
This sequence comes from uncultured Bacillota bacterium, assembly GCA_937951995.1. Taxonomy (GTDB): domain Bacteria; phylum Bacillota; class Clostridia; order Tissierellales; family Tissierellaceae; genus Gudongella. Next base: position 20,034 of record CALGAG010000100.1, on the reverse strand, counting down.
CAGGCTCATTACCGATTATATCCAAAATCTGCTTCTCGTTCACATCTGAAGCAACGAGCTTTTTGTCCTTGATTATATCTATTCCAAGAAGTGTATTCGGCAGACCAAGGTCTTCCATAATGGGTCTGATTGTTGTACCCGACCCCATTATATAGTAGATTCCCTCTCTCATCTCCTCAACTATCTTTTCGGCAATTCCACCTATGGCTTCCTTTTCGTCAGCAAATCCACTGGACTTCTGGACCTGGGTTAGGTCTGGCATATGGGGAATCCTCATGTAGCCATAGAGCTTTGCCGTTACAACGCCCTCCCTGAAGGCATCCTCATCAATGTCCATAACCTCGGCCTCCTTGGTGCCCAGCTCCAGGTCCTGTAGGTAATTGAAGGCAATTTCTCCAGCCCCTCCAGGATGGTTTGCAAATACACCCGAATGGATCTTTACACCTGCTGGTATTCCAATCACTGGAACCTCCTGGCCGATTGCATTATAAACATTTCTGGCTGTTCCGTCTCCACCTGCAAATATAATAAGGTCTACCCCCTCATCAGCCATCAACCGTGCTGCCCTTTCAGTGTCCTCAGGTGTGGTCTCTTCCTCCAGATGATTCAAAACAAGAGGATCGAAACCAAGATTTCTCATTTCATTTTCCCCCATATCACCAGGAAAAGTAAGAATCTCAAGTCTATCCTTCAAGGGTAAAAGAGTCCTCAAGGCCTTTTCAGCCTTTCCAGGTGATTCAGGCTTAGCTCCCATCTTTCTGGCCCTCTCAAGAACCTCTGGCCCGTCTGTCCCCTTTAATCCAACTCTTCCACCCATTCCTGCGATCGGGTTTACAATTACGCCAAGCTTCATCTTCCAGTCCTCCTATCCAGTTATGTTTTTCATGCTCAGGGAAATCCTTCCCTTGTCCTTGTCAACCTGAATTATCTTCACTTTGACAATATCCCCAACCTTAACGATTTCCTTTGGGTGCCTGATAAACTTGTCCGCAAGTTCAGATATGTGGACAAGTCCGTCCTGCTTTACGCCTATATCCACAAATGCACCAAAATCAACAACATTCCGCACAGTCCCATTCAGGACCATGTCAGGTGAAAGGTCCTCAAGCTTAAGGATGTCCTCCCTCAGGAGTGGCTTTGGCATTTCATCCCTTGGGTCCCTGCCAGGCTTTTTAAGCTCCTTTACAATGTCCTCCAGGGTCGGAAGTCCCACCTGCAGTTTCTCTGAAAGTTCCTTGAGGTTCAGGGAATCAAGTTCCTTGACCATAAGGTCCTTGGCTATATGGTAGGACTCAGGGTGGACTCCTGTATTGTCCAGGGGATCCTTTCCACCTGGAATCCGTAGAAAGCCCGCACACTGTTTAAAGGTCTTGTCTCCCAGTCCCTTCACCTTCAGGAGCTGCTTTCTGCTGTTGAACTTTCCATTTTCCTCCCTATGGGCAACAATTCCATTGGCAACCTTTGTAGAGACTCCAGAGACGTATTTCAAGAGGGATGGACTTGCAGTGTTCAGGTCTACACCTACCCTGTTTACAGAGTCCTCAACCACTGCTGTCAATGCTTCATCCAGCTTGCCCTGGTTAAGGTCATGCTGGTATTGACCAACGCCTATATGCTTTGGATCTATCTTAACAAGTTCAGCCAGTGGGTCCTGGAGTCTTCTACCTATTGAAGCAGCTCCTCTGACGGTTACATCATGGTCCGGAAAGTCCTTCTGTCCAACCTCCGATGCGGAATAGACAGATGCCCCTGCCTCGTTTACAATAGCATAGGCAACCTTTTGTGGAATTTCCTTGATCAAGTCTGCTACAACCGCCTCAGTCTCCCGTGACCCTGTTCCATTTCCTATGGAAATCAGCTCAACATTATATTTTTCTATGAGAGCCCCCAAGGTCTTCTTGGTAGCTTCAATCTTCTTCTGTGGCTCTGTAGGAAACACCGTCGTATTATCCAGAAGCTTGCCTGTGTCATCCACAACTGCAACCTTGCATCCTGTCCTGAAGCCAGGGTCGATGGCAAGAACCGTCTTGCCCTTGATTGGGGCCTGCATTAGAAGGGGCTCAAGATTCAGAGCAAAGACCTTAATTGCCTCGTCCTCCGCCCTTTCAGTAAGGTCATTTCTGATCTCCCTTTCTATGGATGGGTAAAGAAGTCTCTTGTAGCCATCCTGGATTGCGGAATCCACATAGCCTGTACAAAAGCTTGGAGGGTTCTTCAAAAGCCTGTCCCTTATTATTCTTACCCCGTCATCTCCCTCAACATGGAGAGACGCCTTAAGCACCTTCTCCTTTTCCCCCCTGTTGATTGCCAGAATCCTGTGGTTAAGCACCTTGTTTACAGGCTCCTTGAAGTCGTAGTACATCTCGTATACGGAATCCGCATCCTTGTCTACAGCCTGGGTCACAATAAGGGAATTTCTCCACAGGTAGTTCTTCACCGACCTTCTGAAGTCAGGATCATCTGCAATGTCCTCTGCAAGGATATCCATTGCTCCCTGGAGGGCTGTCTCCCAGTCTGGAACCTCATTTTCCTCATCAATAAAGGTGGATGCAAATGCCACAAGCTTTTCCCTGTCCATAGCCTGAAGCATAAGCTCTTTTGCCAGGGGTTCCAGTCCCCTTTCCTTGGCCATGGTTGCCCTGGTCCTTCTCTTGGGCCTAAAGGGTCTGTAAAGGTCATCAACCCTTTGAAGGGTATCGGCATTGAGAATTTCCTTATGGAGCTCAGGTGTTAGCTTTTCCTGTTCTCCAACAAGTCTTATGACCTCCTCTTTCCTAGCCTCCAGGTTCCTAAGATAAACCAGCCTGTTATGGAGGTCCCTCAGGGTTACATCGGTCATTTCACCCGTTTGTTCCTTCCTGTACCTGGCTATAAATGGAATTGTGTCTCCAGCATCAATCATCTGGATTACATTCTCCACGTGCTTTTTCTTGAGTTTAAGCTCTTCAGCCAACCGCAATACTATATCCATATAAAACCAACCTTTCCAAGCTTTCTTTTGTTAAAGGCCCTTCTACTGAAGGGCCTTGTGTTTCAAATATTCGTTGATGAAGTAGTCGATGTCGCCATCCATTACCCGGCTTACATCCCCAACCTCAGCATCTGTCCTGTGGTCCTTGACCATGCTGTAGGGATGGAATACGTAGGATCTGATCTGTGATCCCCAGGCTATCTGGGAATAGGAACCCTGAAGGTCTTCAATCTTTTCCTTGTTTTCATCCTGCTGAAGTTGGACCAGCTTGGCCTTTAGCATGTTCATGGCCGTAGCCTTGTTTGAGTGCTGTGACCTTTCCGACTGACACTGGACCACAATTCCTGTTGGGATGTGGGTGATCCTTATGGCCGAGTCGGTTGTGTTTACATGCTGTCCCCCAGCTCCCGAGGCCCTGTAGGTGTCAACCTTCAAATCCTTTTCATTGATCTCCACCTGAACATCATCGTCTATCTCAGGATACACGTCAATGCTGGCAAAGGAGGTGTGTCTCTTTCCAGAAGAATCAAAAGGTGAAATCCTTACAAGCCTGTGGACACCCTTCTCGCTTCTAAGATATCCATAAGCATTGAAACCCTCCACAAGCAGGGTCACAGACTTTATTCCACCCTCCGTGTCAGCCTGGAGATCCAGGGTCTCAACCCGGTACTCCTTGCCTTCGGCCCAACGTCTGTACATCCTAAGGAGCATTTCCGCCCAGTCCTGGGCCTCCAATCCACCTGCACCTGAATGGATGGACAGGATTGCGCTCTTCTGGTCAAATTCTCCGCTTAGGAGGGTTGAAATCTTGAACTCATCTGTCCGTCTCTCCAGGATATCTATGTTTTTCTGGACCTCCCTGTAATGGGAGAAATCGTCCTCCTCTATGATAAGCTCGATCATTGTTTCCATGTCCTCGATGTCTTCAATAAGCTTTTCATATGTTTCAACTTCATTGTTTATTGCCTTGATTTCCTGCATTATTCCCTGGGCCCTTTTCACGTCATCCCAAAGGTCCTCCTTGTAGGATTCCTCCTGCAGCTCCTTTACCCTTCCTTTTAGTTTAGGCAGGTCAAAGTGAAACACCCAATTCTCTGACCGTCTCCTTTATCTCAGAAAGTCGGTCTCTGTCAAGATATATGCTCTCCACAATCTCACATCCCTTCCTTATTACACAATTTACTGCTGTCTGGTTGGGTCTCCATGACACTTCTTGTATTTCTTGCCGCTGCCACATGGACAGGGGTCGTTTCTTCCGATTTTCTTTTCCTTGTTGACTACGGTCCTGTTTTCAGGCTGCTGTCCAGGTGCAACTGCATTGACTGGCTGAGCCACCCTTCTTCTCTCCATGTTTTCATTCTTGACCACATGGTATAGAAGTCCAACAGTATCCTCCCAGATGCTTCTGGTCATCTCCTCAAACATGTCAAAGCCCTCAATCTGGTAAGCCCTCACCGGATCCTGCTGACCGTAGGCCCTAAGTCCAATTCCCTGTCTAAGCTGGTCCATTGCATCGATGTGGTCCATCCATTTCCTGTCCACAACCTGAAGGAGGACAACCCTTTCAATCTCCCTGAACTGGTCCTCTCCAAACTCGGCTTCCTTGACCTTGTAGGCCTCCTCCGACTTCTTCATGATCCTATCTATCAAATCTTCCTTGGTTAGGGATTCAATGTCCATGCCGGCGAATATTCCCTGCCTAAAGCCGAACTGCTTCACAAGGTAGGTTTCAAGACCCTCGAAATCCCACTGTTCCGGATACTTCTCCCCCCTTGTGTAAAGCTCAACATTATCAACTACAAGGCCTCTGACCATTTCCTGTATGTGGTCCTTGAGGTTTTCCCCTTCAAGTACCTTCCTTCTCTCACCGTACATGATCTCCCTTTGCTTGTTCATTACATCGTCATACTGGAGAACGTGCTTACGGATGGAGAAGTTGTTTCCCTCTACCTTCTTCTGTGCTCCCTCTATGGTCTTTGTAAGGAGGGCATGCTCAAGTGGCTCGTCCTCAGGCATGTTCATGCCATCGATTATTCCCTTTATCCTGTCACCGGCAAATAGCCTCATCAGGTCATCCTCAAGTGAGATGTAGAACCTGGAGCTTCCAGGGTCTCCCTGACGTCCAGATCTACCCCTAAGCTGGTTGTCAATACGTCTTGACTCATGTCTCTCAGTACCGATTATATGAAGACCCCCAGCCTGGACCACCTTTTCGTGCTCGACCCTGGTTTCCCCCTCATGCTTTTTCACAAGTTCCTGATAGACTTTCCTTGCCTCAATAACCTCCTGGTCATCGGTCTCAAAGAATCCGTCGACATAGGCAAGGACCTCATTGTCATAGCCCTTTTTCTTCATTTCATCCTTTGCCATATGGTCTGGATTTCCACCAAGGACGATGTCAGTACCTCTACCGGCCATATTTGTTGCTATTGTTACAGACCCAAATCTACCTGCCTGTGCAACTATTTCAGCCTCCCGCTCATGCTGCTTGGCGTTAAGGACCTCATGCCTGATCCCTTCCTTCTTTAGCATTTTCGATAGGAGTTCAGACCTCTCAATAGTTATTGTACCAACCAGAATGGGCTGCCCAATCTGGTGCTTTTCCCTTATCTCATCCACAACAGCCTTGAATTTCCCGGCTTCTGTCTTGTATACACTGTCGGCATTGTCAATCCTTACCACCGGCTTGTTTGTAGGAATCTCAACAACGTCCATATTGTAGATTTCCCTGAATTCCTCCTCTTCAGTCTTGGCAGTACCGGTCATACCGGAAAGCTTCTCATACATCCTGAAGTAATTCTGGAAGGTTATTGTGGCAAGGGTCTTGGATTCGCTTCTTACATCCAGTCCTTCCTTGGCTTCAATGGCCTGGTGCAGACCATTTGAGTACCTTCTTCCATACATAAGTCTTCCGGTGAACTCATCAACTATTATTACCTCGCCATCCTGGACAACGTAATCTATGTCCCTTTTCATTATGCTCCTTGCCTTTATTGCCTGGTTGATGTGGTGGGCTGTCTCCATATTCTCAACATCTGCCAGGTTCTCGATTCCAAAGAAACTTTCCGCCTTTGCAGTCCCCTTGTCTGTAAGGGCAATGCTCTTGGCCTTTTCATCGATCAGGTAATCAACAGTCTCTTCCTTTATCTCCCTGTTGAAGGGGTCCGACTTGGTCTCCTCGGGATCCAGCTTCCTGTAGGAAAGCGTCCTTGCGAAGGAATCAGCCATGCCGTAGAGACTGGTTGACTTGTCACCCTTTCCGGAAATTATAAGTGGCGTTCTTGCCTCATCCACAAGTATGGAGTCAACCTCATCCACTATAGCATAATAAAGTTTTCTCTGGACCATCTCTTCCTTGTAGATGACCATGTTGTCCCTTAGGTAGTCAAATCCGAACTCGTTGTTTGTACCGTAAGTAATGTCGGCCTTGTAGGCTTCCTTCTTTTCCTTGTTGTTCATTCCATGGACAACACAACCCACAGTCAGTCCCAGGAATTCAAAAAGCTTGCCCATCCATTGTCTGTCACGCTTTGCAAGGTAGTCATTCACCGTAATTACGTGTACTCCAAGACCTGTTATTGCGTTAAGGTATGCAGGCAGTGTAGCCACAAGGGTCTTACCTTCACCTGTCTTCATCTCTGCTATACGGCCCTGGTGGAGTATTATTCCACCGTATATCTGAACGGGGAAGTGCTTCATCCCAAGTACTCTCCAGGAAGCCTCCCTCACTACTGCAAATGCTTCAGGCATTATTTCATTTAAGCCTTCTCCATTCTTAAATCTATCCTTGAATTCATTTGTCTTGTTCTTAAGTGCATCGTCGCTTAGATTCTGGATTTCCGTCTCCAGAGACAGAATCTGCTCCACCGTTTTGTCAAGCTTTTTCAGCTCCCTTTCACTATAGGTTCCAAAAACCTTGTCAAATAGTCCCATCAAAATCATCCTCTCAAAATTAACATCATTTAATTATACCATTTATCATTAATCGTGCCAAATCAAAAAAGCAGGGCCTAGGCCCTGCTTGAAATCTCCACTGTTTAGTTGAAATCTGGCTCGATAAGCCCGTAGTTTCCATCCTTCCTCTTATATACAACTGACACTTCCTCAGACTCAGCATCCATAAATACGAAGAAGTTGTGTCTTAACAGCTCCATCTGAAGTATTGCCTCCTCTGATGACATTGGCTTAAGTCCAAATCTCTTTCTTCTTACCAGCTTAGGTTTGTCCTCTTCCTCTTCCTTGGTCAGGGAAGGCACGTTTTCAAATCTTATGGTATCGTTGTTTCTGTACCTTTTCTGCAGTTTTGTCTTGTGCTTTCTAACCTGTCTCTCCAGTATATCAACAGTCTTGTCAATTGATGCGTACATATCATCACTGGATTCCTCTGCCCTTAGGATTGTGCCGGGAAGGTTTATGGTAACTTCTATGATCTTCCTGTTCTTTTCTGTGCTGAATGTAACGTTTCCTGAGATATCAGATTGAAAATACTTTTCAAGCTTGCTCAGTTTCTTCTCAGTTACGTCCCTTAGTGCGTCAGTTACCTCCATGTTTTTTCCAGTATAGTTCATTTTCATAAACCCAGCTCCTTTCATGTAGTATAATCTCTTATACTATTTGTTTGTATTATACCCTCAGGTTACCGGTCACTAAACAATGTTTTCCTGTCAGTATTTTCCATGCTGGGTCTTAAGAGGCCTGGAGCCTTGTGGATAATATTCCCCCGTTTCTGTGGATAAGTTGACAAGTCTCTGTGGATAATGTGGGCAACTCTGTGGAAAACGCACCTTGATGGGGTTTATTTTGTGGATTATACTCTTGATAATTTTAAGGGTATAGGTTAGAGTATAATGAAAGAATATTAATGAGGAGAATAGTAATGGTATTAAAAAAATACAGAATTGGGATGCGAACCATAAAAACTGCCCTGGCAGTGTCAATAGGACTCTTCATTGCTGAAGTATTTAATTTGCAAAGTCCACTATTCGTTGGGATCGGTGCCATACATGCCATGCAGGCCACTGTTTCCGAATCATTTGAAGCCGGTAAAAACCGTATTCTGGGAACTGTTGTCGGCGGTCTTATTGCCCTCATTTTTGCCCTGTACCTACCCCGAAACCAGATTTTCATGGGTATTGGTATCATCCTGGTAATCCATATCCTGAATCTGGTAGGGTGGAAAAAGGCGATCTCCCTGTCAGCAATAGTATTTGTTGCGGTTTCCCTTAACCATGAGTATGAAATGGTTCCCTATGCTGTAAGCAGAATTCTGGATACCTTTGTTGGAATAGCCGTAGGGGTCATTGTAAATTACTTTGTTGCCGCTCCAAAAAGCTACAGGATGTTTGACAAGTATGCAGAGAGGATGATTTCCGGTGCCAAAGATTATGCCTATAAACTGGTTGTGGGCAAGTATAAGGTGGACCTTAAGGATTTCAAGTCTGAACTTGCCAAAATCGATAAGATATTCGACCTAATTCAAAGCGAAACAAAAATCAAGCTTGCCAGGAACAGGGACCTTCCAGGGTCTGAAATTACCCTTAGCACAATATATGACATCTACAGTGACCTGTCAGCACTCCAGATGATGCAGCACATTGCAATCATCAGCCCGGATAACATAGACCTTATGGAAAAGCTCTATTCCTTCACTCCTATCTGGGAGAAAAAGGCCATAATTGGGGAGAAGGATATTATTTTCAACTACCATCTGCAAAGATTGCTAAAAAACATAATCTATCTTTTGGATAATCAAAATCAAGAAGATTAAAAACCACCCCAGGGTGGTTTTTTTAAAGTTCCTTGTCGTCTATGCTTGCAAGAAAATCCTTTACAGGCTCCAGGGCATACTTGACAGTGCCGTCCTTGAATGGGTCCTTCAGGTTGGCCAGATGGACTAGCTCTGTAAAGGCCATGCTGCCGCCAGCCCTGCAAAGGTCAAGGTAATCATTCCAGGCCCCTTCCCTGTCCTCCAGGCTTCTTCTCCAGAACTGGAATGCACAAACCTGGGCAAGGCAATAGTCTATATAGTAGAAGGGGTTTGAGAAAATGTGTCCCTGCCTCATCCAGTATCCTCCGCTTTCAAGAAAGTCATTTTCTCCATATTCCTTAAATGGGAGGTACTTCCTTTCAAGGTCCCTCCATACATCCTTTCTTTCCTTGGGGGTCATGTTAGGATTCTCATATACCACATGCTGAAAATGGTCTACGGTTACACCATAGGGAAGAAAGCTCACAGCTCCCTCAAGGTGACTATACTTGTACTTGTGGACACCTTCCTCAAAAAAGCCATCCATCCATGGCCAGGTCAAGAATTCCATGCTCATGGAATGGATTTCACATGCTTCAAGGGTTGGAAACTTGTATTCAGGAAGCTCATGGTCCATACTCATGTAGGTCTGGAATGCGTGGCCTGCCTCGTGGGTCAGCACATCTATATCACCGCTTGTACCGTTGAAGTTGGAAAAGATGAAGGGCGCATTGTAATCTGGAATAACCGTACAGTAGCCCCCGCTTCTCTTTCCCTCCTTGGACAGGAGGTCAAGCAGGTCCCTTTCCACCATGAAATCAAAGAATTCACCTGTTTCCTCTGAAAGCTCCTTGTACATCCTGATCCCCTTCTCCAGGATCCATTCCGGACCTCCCTTTGGGTTGGCATTGCCACTTAAAAAGCCCAAGGGCTCATCGTAATAGGTCAGCTGGTCCAGTCCAAGACGTATCCTTTGTCTCTCCTTCATTTCACTTACCACTGGAACCACGGTCTCCAGTACCTGGTCCCTGAAATTCCTAACCATCCTGTGGTCATAGTCCGACCTGGACATCCTGTCATAGCCCATCTGGACAAAGTTTTCATAGCCCAGCTTCTTTGCCATTCTATCCCTTACCTTCACAAGTTGGTCATAGATTTCTCCAATTTCCTCTTCCTTCTCCTGAAAATACGATGTGTAGGCTTCGTAGGCCCTTTTTCTCATGTCTCTGTCCGGCGATTCCATAAAGGGTCGAAGCTGGCTGAGGTTTCTGGTCTTGCCTTCAAACTGGATTGCTGCAGCTGCAACCAGCTTGTCATACCTTGTGGACAGCTTGTTTTCAACAACAAGGTCATCCATGATTTCCTGGCTGAAGGTTTTTATCTGAAGGTGGGCAAGTCTGAAAAGCTGGTCCCCCCATTCCCGTGAAAGCTCTTCCTTGAAGGGAGACCCCACAAGTTCACTGTAGAACCTGGTGACCATACTTGTATAGTTTGGGGAATTTTCATCCATGAACTCCTGCTCTTTTTCATAGAAGGCATCCCTTGTATCAATTGAATGCCTTATGCTTACCAGTGTGTACATTGTCTCAAATCTGTTTCTTATTTCAGTTATCCTTCTGATCACCTGACTCTGGTCCTCTGGTCCATCTGCCCTCCTGAAGTTTTCAAGAAGCCTGTCCATGTCCTTTTCCATCCTGTCCAGGTCGGGTCTTTCGTATTTGTAATCTCCGAATTTCATCATACACCTCCCGTGTTTGTCTAACTACAATATACCAGAATCCCTGCCATCTTAACCAGGGAATGTTTTCATTGACATGGAAATGGCCTGTCATGGCTGTAAAAGTTTCAGAATTGTTTTGATTTCACCCCTTTTATTGTATAAGTGTTTCTCTTGGGGTATAATGGCTTAAGTATTAATAAGGAGGATTTTATGCATACAAAGGAATATGAAAGACTTCAGCTCCTTGAAAGCAAGGCGACTGAAAAGTTGATAAAATATATAAACAAACAGGAAGAAATCAAGTACATCTACGACAGGATGCTTGGACTCCACCCCTTTCTACAGGAGGAAAGCGCCAAGCTTCCCTTCAATATCTGGCTTTGCTGCGATTACAGGGACAAGGAGGGCATGACCTTTGGTGAGAGACTGATTCTTGAGGATGATTCCCTCACTCCCGATGAGGTTGAAATATTAAGGGAGAAGTCTGCATCATATGTCTCCCTCTTCCAGATCAAGGACTTCCAGGAGCCATACGTTGTCGTAACCGATGTTTTGACCGGGGAAGACCACAGCTTGCTTGAGCCCCAGGTTTCCTATGTCCTCAAGGTGGGAGACTACCTCCTGTCAAGATTGGGAACAGTGCTTGGTAACAGCAGGATGATCGGAGAGGTTAGCTTTGTTCCAAAATCCGTAATCCATTCATTTATAAGAACCCTGATCAGGGACTTCAACAAGCTTGACCAGGACCAACGTTCTGAGGGAACCAAGACCTACCTGAAAAATGATGCCCTGAAGATATATGACCTCTTCTACCAAAGCGCCTACAAATATTTCGACCCCCAAGGCGAGGACCTTATTCCGGTCTACCAGGAGCTGGATGAGTTTGAGGAGTATCTTTCAACCAAGAAAAGTTCATCTCAGATTGAAAAGGACCTTAGCAACATGATCGAGCTCTATGAATACTACCTCAGCGAGGAAGGCTACAGCTTCAAGGATATGGACAAGATTTCAATCAAGGACATGCTTGGGGATGCCATTTATGAGAAGTTCATAACATCAGGCCTTGTGTTCAACAGCTATATATCAACCCTAAAGGCATACTTGGGTTACAGGTCCAGGATTTCAAGCAAATACCAGGGTGCATATGAGGAGATCCTCCAGATAAGCAGGGACAGGTTTCATTATCTAAAGGAAATAATCAGAAGAAATTCCCTGGCTCAGGGAGATCCTCTCCTTTCCCTCCAGTTGAAGGACCATGAATCCGATGCCATAAAAAGCTACCTGAACGACTTTGACAGGTTTCTTCTTTATGTATTTGACTATCCCCTGGAACTAACTGAAAAGAAGGGCCACATTAAAAAGGTTGACCAGCACAATATAATAGACTTCCTTGAAGGGGATTATCCCCTCTACTTCAGTAGGCCTGGCCAGATGAAGGAGCCTGTTGTGCATTTCTTTTTCCAGATGGGCTTGATGTTGAAGCTTATTAAAATAAGGAAGAACTCACTTTCTGTGACAGCCAATGCAAGTGAATACCTTGGCATGACCAGAGAAGACAAGTACACCCTCCACCTAAGGGGTTTCTGGAATCAGGAGTCCATAAAGGGGTTGGTCCAATTGGATTCAAGGAATGCAAAGCAGATGATGAAGCTCCTTCTACAATCCGTTCTGAGGCTTAAGGAAGGCCCTACTTTCAGTGAAGATCTGGCTGAACTGGACGGTCTTGACTCGGATGACCTGTATTTATTGGTAAGATATATGACATTTATGGGTATATTATCAAATAGGGGCTTTGATAGGTTGGTATCAATCACTCCAACTGGAAGGATGGTGGCTACACATCTTGAGGAATGGAGCAAGCCCAGAAAAAACATTGTTATTAATATTGGCCAATATACTAAAGGAAACAAGGAGGAAGGCTATGGAGAATCTAAAGCGGGAGGACTTGACGAGGTTTAAATTTCTCTCAGGGACACAAATTTCACCAGATGGAAGAACCTGTGGATTTTTGTTGCACATGGCGGATGAAGAGGAAAACAAGTACAGATCCAATATTTACCTATGGGATGAGATTGATGGTACAAGGCAGCTAACGGCATCTGACTCAGACGGGTCCTTTGTCTGGAAGGGCAAGGACAGGTTGCTCTTCTCCTCCATCAGGGATAAGGCAGATAAGGAGAAGAAGGAAAAAGGCTACCCCCTAACCTGCTTCTATGAAATCTCAACCACTGGCGGAGAGGCACAGAAAGCCTTCCAGGTATACCTTGACGTTTCAAGGTTTGACCATATAAAGGACAACAAATACCTGCTGCTTGGCTCATTTGACAGAAGGCTGGGTGAAATTCAGGGTCTTGATGACAAGGAGATCGAGGAGAAAGTAAAGGCACTAAAGAAGGAGAACGAATATCAGGTCCTGGACGAAATACCCTTCTGGACCGACGGTGGCGACTTCACTAACAAGAAGAGAACAAGGTGCTACATATTTGATAGCAGCACGGAAGAACTCACTCCCATAACCGATGAGTTCACAAATGTTGAAAGCATTTCAATCCACCCTTCAAAGGAAAAGGCCATACTTGTAACTTCCTCCTACACTGACAAGATGAGTCCATACAACCACCTGTATCAGCTTAGCCTATCCAGTGGAACCTGTGAAAAGATTTCTCCAATCTCAGACTTCAACTACTATTATGCTGACTATATGGACGATAGGATAATCTTTGTGGGAACAGATATGACTTCCTATGGAATAAATGAAAACCCCCGTATTTTTGTAACAGAGGATGAGGGCCTGACCTATGTCCGGATTGCTGAGCCTGACCTTTCCCTTTGGAGTTCGGTTAATTCCGACTGCAGGTATGGAATGAACAGGAGTTTCAAGGTTTCCGGTGACCACCTTTATTTCCTTAGCACAAAAGAGTACAGCTGCCACCTCCATAGGGTATCCCTCAATGGGCACATTGAACAGGTCAGCCTGGAGGACGGGTCTGTTGACGACTTTGATGTTGTGGATGACAACATTGTCTTTGTGGGAATGAGAGACCTCTACCTTCAGGACCTGTATCGACTTGACCACCAGGAGCACAGGCTTACAAGCTTCAATGATTGGGTTGTCCAGGACAGGAAGTTATCGACACCAATGGTTCTTACATTTAACAACGAGGAGATAAGTCTCACCGGATGGGTACTGAAGCCGGTAGATTTTGATAAGAATAGAAGGTATCCGGCCATCCTTCACATACATGGTGGCCCAAAGACAGTATTCGGCGGAGTCTTTCACCATGAAATGCAGCTTTGGGCAAACCAGGGTTACTTTGTCTTCTATATGAACCCAAGGGGTAGTGACGGCTACGGAAATGAATTCTCCGACATACGGGGCAATTATGGCAACACAGACTATGAGGACATTATGCTCTTTACAGACAAGGTACTTGAAACATTTCCATCCATAGACCGGGAAAGGCTTGGTGTAACTGGTGGGTCTTACGGAGGCTACATGACCAACTGGATAATCGGCCACACAAAGAGGTTCAAGGCTGCAGTTTCACAGAGGAGCATTTCCAACTGGTTCTCCTTCTTTGGGACCTCGGATATCGGATACTACTTTGCAACAGACCAGGTGGGAGCAAGTCCCTGGAAGGACTACTCAGCCTTGTGGGACAATTCACCCCTTAAGTATGCTGACCAGGTCCAGACTCCTACCCTTTTCATACATTCAGACAAGGATTACCGGTGTTGGATACCCGAAGGCCTGCAGATGTATACAGCCTTAAAGTATCATGGAGTCGACTCAAAAATGGTGGTTTTCAAAAATGAAAGCCATGGATTGTCAAGGGTTGGAAGGCCACAGGGAAGGATTCGCAGGCTAAAGGAGATAGTGGATTGGTTCGATAGGCATCTGAAAGATTAGGCGTTATTTAAAGGCAGGTGGTCATTTTGGAAAAAACCATAAGAGAACTCATGAAAAAGCGGTCAGTGATCTTTCTGGACCAGCTGGCCTACAGGTTTACTGAAAACAATGTATTGGGTACAGGGGCACAACTGACATACTTCCTGATCCTGTCACTGTTTCCCTTTCTCATGGTTCTCCTAAATGTCATCAGCTACACTCCACTTGGTCGTGAGGATGTCATAATGGACCTTATAAAGTACATGCCCACAGATATTCAGCAAATCATCCAGACCTTTCACGATGATGTTGTTAGCTCAAGTTCCCAGGGTTTTCTATCCATTGCAGTCATTGCAGGACTTTGGACAGCATCCTCCGGGGTCAAGGCGGTTATCAAGGCCATAAACAGGGCATACGGCTATACTGAAAAGAGATCCTTCCTAAAGATAAAGGGAATGAGTCTTCTCTTTACAGTGGTCCTGATACTTATGATACTTGTGGTATTCATTTCTCTGGTGGCAGGGCAGCTTATAGGAAGTCTGGTTTCAAACTTCCTGGGCATCGAGGACCTCTTCCTGACCATGTGGAACTACCTGAGGTTTGTAATTCCACTGCTTTTTATGATCCTGTCCTTTGCACTCCTGTACAAGTACAGTCCAAGCATAAAGAACAGGTACTCGGTACCCTTAAGGACAACCCTGCCCGGTGCGGTGTTTGCAACCATTGGGTGGATTGTACTTTCACTTCTGTTTTCATTCTACGTATCCAACTTTGGAAACTATGCGGTGACCTATGGCAGCCTGGGTGGGGTTATAGTTATGCTTGTGTGGTTGTTTATCAGCAGCATAGTGATCGTCCTGGGAGGGGAAATCAATGCTACGTTTGAATTGCTGAGAAACAACGGCTACAAGGCCCTGGAGGGTAAAAGCGTATTGATCGGGTTGATAAATAAGGATATTAAAAATGACACAGCCTAGGCTGTGTCATTACAGTTTTGTGGAGGTTAAGGTGAGAGCCGTAACACTTGCCGCCCCTGCCTTCATCAGGGTCTCGCTGCATACCTTGAGGGTACTGCCAGTTGTGAATATGTCATCTATCAGGAGGATCCTCTTGCCCAGGATCCTCTCCCTTTTTCTCACCTTGAAGGAGCCCAAGAGGTTCCTCTTTCTCTCGTAGGCTGATAGTGTGTTTTGCTCCCTTGTCCATCTTGACTTCACAAGACAGTCCTTGAGTATTGGCCTGTTGACCTCCATTGCCAAGGGCTTTGCCAGAAGAAAAGCCTGGTTGTATCCCCTTATGGCTTCCTTTCTAGGGTGTACCGGTACCGGTATTACAATGTCAAAGTCAATAATCTTGTTCCTCCTTACTGTCTCAAGCATATATGAGTGGAAGGTCCTGTAGAGGTAGCTCTTGTCTTCAAACTTAAACCTGTGGATGGCATCCTTTGTGAAATTGTTGTAGAAGAGTGACGAATGACAACTCTCAAGGTAGGGACTGTCAATCTTGAACTCCCTGTGTATCTCCTCGATTCTCCACCTGCATTCCATGCATAGGGAATGGTCCAGGTCTTTTGATTCATCCCTGCAGATGTAACAGAAGCCATCCTTTGGGAAAAGCAACCTGTCAATCAATGAAGGTCCCTCCCTCCGATTCCATTTTTAGGATAAGGTGGAGGTATTCCCTGATTTTCCTGTCCAGGGATGAGTACCTTTCCGTTATGAGGTTGTTCCTTATCATCTGGTTCAGATACCTGTGGTGGCCAACCAGGACCACAAGGTCCCTGGCCCTGGTTATTGCAGTATAAAGAAGATTTCTGGTCAAGAGCATTGGGGGGCCTGAAAATACCGGGATGACAACACAGGGAAACTCACTTCCCTGGGACTTGTGGATTGTGGTGGCATAGGCAAGCCTCAGCTCATCCAGCTGGTTGAAGGAATACTCAACCTCCCTGTCATCATCAAAGATTACAGTCATTGTCCCCTCGTCGTTGTCGATTTCCATGACATAGCCGAAGTCTCCGTTAAATACCCCTTCTCCCTCCTCTGTTCTAAATCCTCCCTTGTTAATGGTCCATGCAGCCTTGTAGTTGTTCCTTATCTGCATGACCTTATCACCCTCCCTGAACAGCTCATCACCCATTGCCTTTTCGCTCTTGTTCTTGGAAGGAGGGTTTATTGCCTCCTGAAGTGCCTTGTTCAAGGCAGACACTCCGGTATCTCCCTTTCTCATTGGGGATAGGACCTGTATGTCCTTTATTGGGTCCAACTTATAGAAATCCGGCAGTCTCTGAAGGCATAGCTGTACAATTGTTTCCCTCACTTCAGGACCGGTATCCTTGTATACAAAGAAAAAGTCCTTGTCCTTTTCGTTTAGAAGAGGCTTTTCACCTCTGTTGACCAGGTGGGCATTAACAATTATCATGCTCTCCTCTCCCTGACGGAAGATTTCATCGAGCCTCACCACCTTTATTACACCTGAGTCTATAATATCCCTGAGGACATTACCGGCTCCCACAGAGGGCAGCTGGTCCACATCTCCCACAAGGATAAGCCTTGTCCCCGGCTTTATGGCCTTAAGAAGCTGGTTCATCAGGAGGATGTCAACCATTGACATCTCATCCACTATTACGACATCAGCATCCAGGGGCTCCTCCTCATTCTTGTTGAACTGAAGGCTTTCATCCTGGTAGGAGATCTCAAGTAGCCTGTGGATTGTCCTGGCCTCCCGTCCGGTGGTCTCTGTTATTCTCTTTGCAGCCCTTCCAGTTGGTGCGGCCAGGAGGATTTCCTTGCCCTCCGCCTCCATCAGTGCAATTATTGCATTTATTATTGTGGTCTTACCTGTTCCTGGGCCACCGGTTATTACAGTAACCCCATGGCTTAGAACACTCTGGACAGCTTCCCTTTGCCTCCTTCCAAAGGTGAAATCCTGACCCTTTTCAAGGTTATCCAGGGCCTTCTCCACATCCCCCACAATCTCATCCTGTTCAACCAAGCTCAGTTCTACAAGGACCTTGGCAACGCTGTTTTCCGCCATATGGTAGGGCATGTAGTAAACAATCCTTTCCTCCCCATTCTCAACCAAGTGAAAGCTTTTACCAAGGATCAAGGCAGTCAGGGAATCATCCAGACCTTCCTTTCCAATTTGAAGGAGTCCTGCAGCCTTGTCCATAAGATCCCCATGGGGCAGGTAGCAGTGTCCCTCTCCGGCAGCCCTTGTCAGTACATACTTGAGTCCAGCCTGGAGCCTGTGGGGTGATGACTTCTCCAATCCTACCTTTTCAGCAATCTCATCCGCCGTCCTAAAGCCCATCCCATGTATGTCCTCAGCCATCCTGTAGGGGTTCTCCCTGATTACCTTAAGGGTTTCATTTCCATACTCCCTGTAGATCTTCATGCTTTGGTTGGGGCTTATATTGAATTCCTGAAGTGCCACCATTACCTCCCGAATCTCCCTTTGCTCGTCAAAGGATTCCATGATGACCCTGAGCTTTTTCTTTCCTATTCCTTCAATCTCCAGGAGCCTTTCAGGATAGTACTGGATTATATCAAGGGATTTCTCACCAAACCTTTCCACTATTCTCGTGGCGGTTTTTGGCCCAATGTGTGGAATAAGTCCTGAACCCAAGTAGTTCTCAATGCCCTTGGTTGTTGTGGGCATAATAGTCTCCATGGACTGGAACTGGAACTGTTCCCCAAATTTGTTGTGGTATATCCATTCTCCCTTTAGAAGCACTGGCTGGTCAGTCTGGATGTAGGGAACCTGACCCACAAAGGTTATGCTCCCATCTGACGTGTAAAGTCTTCCAACTGTGTAGCCATTGGCTTCATTCCTGTAGATTACATCCTCAACTATTCCCTGAATCTCCACATTCTCACCCCATCTCTCTTCATTATTTCCATTATAACAAGAAATCCCGTCAATATACAATAAAGTATATTGACGGGATCTGGATTATTTCAACGCTTCCCTTAGTATTTCAACCTTGTCCGTCTTCTCCCAGTTCAGTTCAACATCGGTTCTGCCCATGTGACCGTAAGCGGCAATCTGTCTGTAGATAGGCTTTCTAAGGTCAAGGTCCCTGATGATTGCAGCTGGTCTAAGGTCAAAGTGCTTCTTGACCAACTCAGTGATTTCCTCATCACTTATCTTGCCTGTTCCGAAGGTATCAACAAATATTGAAAGTGGATGTGCAACTCCTATTGCATAGGCAAGTCCAACCTCGCACTTGTCAGCAAGTCCGGCTGCAACAATGTTCTTTGCAACATATCTTGATGCATAGGCTGCTGACCTGTCAACCTTTGTGGCATCCTTGCCGGAGAATGCTCCCCCTCCGTGCCTTGCGTATCCTCCGTAGGTATCAACAATGATCTTTCTTCCCGTTAGGCCTGCATCACCCATTGGTCCGCCCACAACAAACCTTCCTGTTGGGTTCACGTATATCTTGGTGTTCTCATCCATCATATCTGCAGGGATGATTTCATCGATGACATACTTCTCTATGTCCTCCCTGATCTGCTCCAATGAAACCACCGGGCTGTGCTGGGTTGACACTACAACGTTCTCAATCCTTACGGGCTTGTCATCGTGGTACTCAACAGTAACCTGTGTCTTGCCGTCTGGCCTAAGGTAGTTCAGGGTATCGTCCTTTCTTACCTCCGCCAGCTTTCTTGACAGCTTGTGGGCAAGTGAGATTGGAAGGGGCATCAACTCATCTGTCTCGTTACAGGCAAATCCAAACATCATGCCCTGGTCACCAGCACCGATCTTATCAAGCTCGTCCTCACTCATTTCCTTCTGCTCAAGCGCCTTGTCAACTCCAAGGGCAATATCAGGGGACTGCTCGTTTATTGAGGTCAGTACCGCACAGGTGTCAGCATCAAAGCCATACTTCGCCCTTACATAGCCTATGTCAGCTATTGTCTTTCTAACTATCTTCGGGATGTCTGCATAGCAGGTTGTAGTGATCTCACCTGAAACCAGCACCATTCCAGTAGTTACCATTGTTTCGCAAGCTACCCTGGCTTCAGGGTCCTGCTCAAGGATTGCATCAAGTATTGCATCTGATATCTGGTCGCAGACCTTATCAGGATGTCCCTCTGTCACGGACTCTGATGTAAATAACCATTTTTTCATCTTCTTCCTCCTTAAAATTAAAAAACCTTGTCGTAAAGACAAGGCGAGTTTGCACTACACCTCATCTTTCAGAATATCATTCTGTAGGATTTAGCACCTGCCTTCACAGGTTGCCGGGTTTCATAGGGCCTATCCCTCCACCACTCTTGATAAGGTAATCAAGATATTAATATTCACTTAAATGAATAATAGCACAAGAGGGTATGGTAGTCAAATATTTTTTGCGCAATTTTTTCCCTCAAACCATGTTGACTTTGCACCTTGTCCTCTATATAATGTTATATACAGCTTCTGAAGAGTGACAAAATAATTTTCGAAAAAGCTCTTGCATTTTAATCTGTTTTGCCTTATAATAAAGAAGTTGACAAAAAACGTCGGGGTGTAGCGCAGTTTGGTAGCGCACGTGGTTTGGGACCATGGGGCCGGGGGTTCAAATCCTCTCACCCCGACCAAGAGAGAACGCAGTGATCTTAATGATTGCTGCGTTTTTATTTTTTTGATTTATGGTGGGATTTGCCAAAAAAGTGCCCATGGGGTCGTACCCCTTGGCTACTTTTCCCACCAAGTTCACT
>CALGAG010000099.1 GCA_937951995.1 uncultured Bacillota bacterium | reverse complement strand
GATGGATATCCATATGGACAAGTAACAATTAGGGCAGGGAAACCTGCTCTTTTTTGTTAACCGTTTTTTAATCCCTTTGTCACTCTTCTGTTACCATTAAGGGGAATCTCCTTGCTATAATGGACTTGTCAGAATAATTGAGGAGGGAAAGGAAATGTTTAGATTTAAAAGAATAGCATCACTTGGACTTAGCCTTGCAATGGTCCTTACAGGAGGCTCATTGGCCTTTGCAAATGAAGCGGAGGAGGCCGAGGTGGTTCCCATATCAGCACCAATTGAAGACCAGGAGTTTGAGTATATAAGGTTTGAGGGAGTTGTCGAGGAGATTGAGGAAACCCAGGATTCCCACAGGATCCTTGTCAAGAAGGATACTGATGAAGGTCTTGATGCCCTCTATGCATATATACACGAGGACCTGCTTCTCTTAAGTGAGAAGAACATGGAAAGGGCAACAATCGAAGATATTGAGGTAGGCATGGAGGTTTCGGTGATCTACCACAAGTCAACTGTAATGGCACTTAGCTATCCGCCTCTACTTGGGCCGGATGTGATTGTATTGCATGATGGGGCTGAACACTCAACATATGTTGAATACTTTGACGAAAACCTTCTGAGCGCAGACGGTTCACTGGTCCTGAATATTGGGGATGAAACTGTGATAGTTGATTTTGAAGGCAATGCCCTTACAAAGGAGGACATTTATGAAAGGGACCTTGTGGTATTCCATTCAATAGTAATGACATCCTATCCTGGACAGACAACACCACACAAGGTAATAGTTATGTCTGAAAGGGAAGTGGAAACTCCACAAGCATCCATTGTCCTTACAGAAGAGGTCATAACCACAGATGATGGGGTAAGGATGATTCCCCTAAGAATGGTTGCAGAGGCCCTTGGCTTTGAAGTGACCTGGAATGGGGAGGAAAAGTCCGTCGAGGTCCTAAGGGGAACAAACTGGTCAACACTTACAATAGGAAGAAATGTTTACAATTTTGCCAGGATGCTTATAAAGCTTGAGACCGCACCTGTTATAGTTGATGGAACCACCTATGTTCCACTGTCCTTTGCAGACCAGGTTCTCCAGGCCAATATTGAAATATATGAAAACGGTAGCGTGATAATTTCTGAATAGTTTCTCCTTGGCGAGCCTTCTTGAGCATGAATTGTGCATGAGAAGGCTCGTTTATTTGTGTAGAAATAAAATTAGGATTAAAATATGCCTATGATCAACATAAATGTTGTTAAATGGGCATAATTGGGGTAAAATGTAGTAAAATAGTATAATAAAGCAAGAAAGTTTACATAATGATTAAAAGTTCTAAGGGGAAGTTGAACCTAGAGGAGAGCAGTGTTTGGGATATAATAAAGGAGAAATTACATGAAAAAGAATGGATTCTTTCTTAGCTTATGCATACTGCTTACCTACATACTATCCATACCCGTATCAGCATCTGAGCTGGACCTGGACCTGACCCCGGAGGAGAGCCGGTTTATCCAGGAACACCCTGAGATAACAATGGGTGTGGACCCACTCTTTGTCCCCTTTGAGTTTATTGATGAAGACGGCAGCTACAAGGGAATAACTGCTGATTACCTTAACCTGATAAGCGAAAGGACAGGACTTGTCTTTACTGTCAGGGAAAATCTGACCTGGCCACAGGCCTATGATTTGGCCCTTTCCGGTGAGGTGGACATGCTCCCAGCAATCTCAAAAACTTCTGAAAGGGAGGAACACTTCCTCTTTTCCCACCAATACTATGAGTTCAAGAGGGTTCTTGTCACAAGAGAGAGTGATACGGACATCACCAGCATGGACGACCTTGAGGGTCTAACCGTTGCAGTCCAGAGAAACAGCTCCCACCACAGCTACCTTTTATCCCAGCCTGAGATCAACCTAAGCCTGTATGACTCTGTAGAGAATGCTTTGACAGCAGTAGCCAACGGCACTGAAAGGGCATTTGTTGGAAACATTGCAACCACAAATTACCTTATACGGTCCACTGGCCTAACCAACCTAAGATTCACAGCCTTTCAGGCTGAGGAGGACCAGGGTCTTCACTTTGCGGTCAGGAAGGATTGGCCCCAACTTGTAAGCATCTTGGACAAGGCTGTAGGGTCCATTTCCCAGGAGGAAAGGATTGCAATCAACAACAGGTGGATCGGGCTGGACACCCATGTTGACTACAGTGGCATAATCCGTGTTGTTGCAATGATAGGTCTTTTGATGGCTTCAATTCTGGGGGTTTCCTTCTATTGGAACATCAAGCTCAGAAGTGAGATCACCGTCAGGAAACAGGTCCAGGAAGACCTGGAAAAGGCTAAGAGGGAAGCGGAGGAGGCCAATGAGTTCAAGTCAAGCTTCCTTGCAAGGATGTCCCATGAAATCAGGACCCCCCTAAATGCAATAACGGGGATGTCATATCTCCTGAAAAAGACAGGCCTGTCACCAACTCAGAAAACCTACACAGAAAGAATTACCCAGGCCTCTAACAATATGCTGAGCATAGTCAATGATATCCTGGATTATTCCAAGATTGAGTCTGGAAAGGTGGAGCTTGAGATAGTGTCCTTCAATTTGGACAGGGTAATCCAGGATGTGGTGAGCATTGCCACATACAAGATAGAGGAGCAGGGAATAGGATTCAGGCTATCAAAGGATCCACAGCTTGCAAACTGGTACTTTGGAGATTCCAAGAGGATTGAGCAGGTCCTTCTGAACCTTTTGAACAACTCTGCCAAGTTTACAAATAGCGGGGAGGTTTCCCTTGACATAAAGCTTGTGGCAAAGGAGAATGACACCTGCCACATTGCATTTACAATACGAGACACTGGCATCGGAATGAGCCGGGACCAGGTTGATAATCTGTTCATGCCATTTGTTCAGGGAGACACCTCCATAAACAGGAGGTTTGGAGGGTCAGGCCTTGGACTTTCCATAGTGAAAAACCTTGTGGACATGATGGATGGGAAAATCCAGGTCTACAGCACTCAGGGAGAGGGATCAACCTTTATTGTGAACCTTTCCCTTAAGGTGGATGAGGAAAGTGAAAGTGAATACCTCAAGGTATTTTCAGCCAGACATTTTGAGGACATAAAGACCTTGATCCTTGAGAAATCGGGTACCAATATGAACCTTATTGAATCCTACCTGGGCTCCTTTGGCATGGAATGTGAAATAACCAGTTCCCCAGACAGTGCTGTAAGGATGCTTGAAGCTCCTGATGGGGTATTCTCAAAGGCATATGACCTTTTCATAGTCGATTATGACTCAACAACAAATGATGCCTTCCTCTTTGTGGAGGAACTGAGAAGAAACAGAAGTCTTGCCAAGATGCCCAGGATAATAATGCTCCTGCCCATGATGAGGGATGACCTCTTTGACCTGGTTCAGGAAAGGAATATAGACATAGGAATAGGTAAGCCCATAATCCCATCTGTTCTTCTAGATGGAATTCTCGACACCTTGAATATTATACCGGATGAGTCTGGTGAGAAAATCTCCATGGCAAAGACCGAGGTTGGAATGAATTCAGGCTGTGTACTTGTTGTTGAGGATAATACCACAAACCAGATGATTGCAAGAAGTCTTCTGGACCAGGTGGGGATAGAGACAATCACAGCCCTGAATGGACAGGAGGGTGTTGAAGCCTTCAGGGCCAACCGTGACAGGATAGATTTGATTCTGATGGACCTCCATATGCCCCTTATGAACGGATATGATGCAGCAGTTGAAATCAGGAAGGAATCTGGGGATGTACCAATAATTGCCATGACTGCAGATGTGGTTCTAGGTGTAGAGGAAAAATGCAGGGAGAGTGGAATTGATGGATATATCAGCAAGCCCTTTGACCCTGACATGTTCATTGAGATGGTCCAGACCTATATCAATCGTGACCAGGTGGATGTACAAGATGAAGAAACTTACCTGGATACTTCAGCTGGCATCAGGAACATGGGTGGAAGCAGCGATCTGTACCATAAGGTTTTAGGGCAGTATAGGGATGAAAACATGGAGACTTTATCATTGTTTAATGATATGATTAATAGTGAGGACTACAGGGAAGCAGCCGGTCTTATGCACAAGCTTAAGAGCAGCTCTGCTACCATCGGTGCAACAAGGCTTTATGACCTGGCCAAAGACCTTCAGAGGGCCTTGGAAGAGGAAAAAGTGGAAATAGTTGAGAGAATTGGAAATGAGTTTTCACTTGTCTTTGAGAATGTAATGAAGGAAATTGATAAAAGGCTTAAGAGCCTATAAAGATGGCTTAATCACAAGGGGGATGTTTATGGCTGCAAAAATACTTATTGTGGATGATTCTGCAACGGACCGGATGATAATTCAAAGTATGCTTTCAGAATATGAAACCATCTTGGCAAATGATGGTTTGGAGGCACTTGCCGTCATTGAAAGGGAACCGGATATCGATCTTGTGATCCTTGACCTTAACATGCCCAATATGGATGGCTTCCAGGTGATTCAAGCTGTAAAGGAAGAAAAGGAAAAGAGTAATCTAAGGATAATAATCCTGACAAACTATGATGAGCTTGAAAACGAGATAAAGGGTCTCTTGATGGGAGCAGTTGACTACATCAGAAAGCCAATACAGATGGAGACCCTTAAGCTAAGAATAGAGATTCATCTGAAACAAAGAGAAATCTTAAATGCAATTGAATCAAACCTTGAAGAAAAAAGTGTTACCTTTGACTCCCTCTTTAACAATGCTCCCATAGGAATTACAATTTCCTATGGTGGTTCAAGTGATGATGACAACATGGAGCATGCTTTGATAAATCCAACCTTTGAAAAAATAACAGGAAGATCAAAGGAAGACCTTCTGAACCTTGGCTGGGCTGAAATAACCCATCCGGAGGATCTGAAGGAAGAGCTCCCAAAATACAGAAGATTTATCAATGGAGAGACAGAAGGATACTCAATGGACAAGCGCTACATCAGAAAAGACGGATCACCAGTATGGGTCCACATTGTTGTATCAAGGTTAAGTCCATCAAATGGGGGAAAGTTTAACCATATATGCCTTATACAGGACATTTCAAGGAGAAAAGGCATTGAGATGGAACTTCAGGAAAGTGAAAGGGCAAAGTCTGTTCTACTTTCACATCTTCCTGGCATGGCCTACAGAAGTGAATATAAACCAGGCTGGACCATGAGATTCATTTCCCAGGGATGTGAGAGACTAACTGGATACAAGCCTGAAGACATTATTGATAATTCCAAGCTTGCATTTGTTGACCTGATCATAGAGGAATACAGAAAACCCCTTAGGGAAAAGTGGGCCAGTGTCATAAGGGAAAAGGGAATCTTCGAGTATGAATATGAAATAACAACCGCAAAGGGTGAACGCAGGTGGGTACTTGAAATGGGAGAAGGTGTCTATAACCAGGATGGTGAAGTGGTTGCCCTTGAAGGGATAATCCTTGATATAACAAAGAGGAAAAGGGCTGAAAATGAGTTCAAGTTCCAGAGTGAGCACGATGACATAACCGGTCTCTACAACCTAAGGTATCTGGAAAAACTCCTTAAGCAGGAGTTTGGGAATGGCAACGGCTACAAGAAGGCCATAGTTGGCATCAATCTAAGTGAAATGCAATCGGTCACAATGACATTCGGATTTCATTACACCCACGACCTCTCAAGGCGAGTTGCAGAGGCAATAAACAGATTCAGTATAGATGGAAAGAGGATGCTTTTCAATGCATACAGCAATAATTTCATATTTTATCTCAAGGATTATGAGGACAGAAATGAGCTGATTGATTTCTGTGAAGACCTGTCAAGGGAGTTGAATTCAGTACTTTCAATTGAAAGGATCAGTGGAGGTATTGGAATAATCGAGGTTGATGAAGAGAATAGACATAATGTCGAGGACCTTCTGAGAAATGTTCTGATTGCCTCTGAACAGGCAATAAATGCCTTTGAGAAGGACTTTGCATTCAGGTTCTACACTGAGGGCCTGGAGTTGCAGCTTATCCGTGAGGAAAAGATCAAGCATGAGCTGGCCAGGATTGTGGAAATGAATGATCATGAAGGATT
>CALGAG010000098.1 GCA_937951995.1 uncultured Bacillota bacterium | reverse complement strand
CTTTTTTAGTTAATGCTACTTCATGTAGAACTCTTCTATATATTCCTCGTAGGTCATCTCCCTATCTCTGAAGCCCTCAGGAGTGATCTCAATTATTCGGTTGGCTATGGTCTCTATGAACTGGTGGTCGTGGGATGTGAAGAGGATATTGCTCTTGTAGTCCCTCAAACCGTTGTTTACCGCTGTTATTGATTCAAGGTCGAGATGGTTTGTTGGCTGGTCCAGAATCAGTACATTTGCCTCCTTGAGCATCATTCTTGACAGCATGCACCTAACCTTTTCCCCACCGGAAAGGACCTGTGCATCCTTTAAGGCCTCATCCCCTGAGAAAAGCATCCTTCCAAGAAAGCCCCTCAGGTATATTTCACTTTGCTCAACTGAGAACTGTCTCAACCAATCCACAAGGTTAAGCTTCACATTGTTGAAGTACTGTGTATTGTCCTTGGGGAAGTATGATGTGGTTATGGTCTGGCCCCATTTGAAGGATCCACTGTCCGCTTCCATTTCTCCAACCAGTATCTGGAACAGGGCAGAAACAGCCATCTCATCTCCTATGAATGCAATCTTGTCGTTCTTGTTCACCCTGAATGAGATGTCCTTCAGGGACACTTCTCCATCAAGCTCCTTACTTAGGTTTTCAACAGTCAGGATTTCGTTTCCAACCTCCCTTTCCATGGTAAAGCTGACAAAGGGGTACCTTCTTGTGGAAGGGGTTATATCATCAAGGGAAATCTTTTCAAGAAGCTTCTTCCTTGAGGTTGCCTGCTTGGATTTTGATGCATTTGCAGAGAATCTGGCGATAAACGACTGAAGATCCTTGATCTTGTCTTCCTTCTTCTTGTTCTGGTCCCTCATCAGCTGCAATGCAAGCTGGCTTGACTCATACCAGAAGTCGTAGTTTCCAACAAACATTTTTATCTTTCCAAAATCTATGTCAACCATGTGGGTACAGGCTTCATTAAGGAAGTGACGGTCGTGGGAAACAACAATGACAGTTCCCTCGAAATCCCCTAAAAAGTCCTGCAGCCATCTGATGCTTTTGACATCCAGGTCGTTTGTAGGCTCGTCAAGTATTAGGATTCCGGGCTTTCCAAAGAGAGCCTGTGCCAGAAGGACCTTTACCTTTTCGTTACCAGTAAGGTCACGAACCTTCTTCTGGTGAAGGGAAACAGGAATTCCAAGTCCCTGCAGCAGTGAAGAAGCTTCACTTTCCGCACTCCAACCGTCCATCTCAGCAAATTCACCCTCCAGCTCAGAAGCCTTTATGCCGTCGGCATCCGTGAAGTCTTCCTTTGCATAAATCGCGTCCTTTTCAATCATTATGTCGTAGAGTCTTTTATTCCCCATGATAACCGTTTCGATTACTCCATAGTCATCAAACTCGTAGTGGTCCTGTTTTAAGACACTCATACGGGCATTTGGTGCTATGCTTATCTCTCCGGTATCAGCCTCGACATCACCGGATAGGATCCTTAGGAATGTACTCTTACCTGCACCGTTTGCCCCAATGACACCATAGCAGTTGCCGGGAGTGAAGGTCAGGTTTACATCGTCAAATAGTTTTTGGGAGCCAAATCTGAGGCTCACGTTATTTACATTAATCAATTGTTCTTCATCCTCTTTTCAATATTTTCATCAAGTCATTGTACCATGAGTGACTCTTTAATTCAACAAAAAAGAACCTTTTCAGGTTCCTTAAGATGTTTTTTCAAGTGTTATTGCCAAATCTCCACGGATTTTGATAGAAAATCACTTTTCCGAGCCCTTGATGCAGCCTTTGCGGAGTTCTTAACACCCAGCCAGGCAAAGCAGGAAATTGCAGCAATGGTTCCAAGCCTTCCACCGATTCCTGCATAGGATGAGGCGGTTATAGTAAAGAGCATTCCAATGATTACTGAAATCATCACCATGTCACCCAATGTAGGGGCGTTCTTTCTGGAAACCATTCCGCCATAGGAAGCGCAGGCTGCAACCACCATAAGCGTTGAGCCCATGGTTGGAAAGAAATGGGGAAAAGCAATCCCTGAAGCGAGGGTTACGGATGCTGATGCAAGTACAGCTCCCTTGTTTAGCTTGTTGGCTATGAAATAGGTTGTTACACCTGCTGCAACGGCAGTTAATATAATCAGTAGAGTATTCATGGATTTCCTCCTAGCCTAATAGTCCTGAAATTGCCCTTGTGACAAGCGCTGCGGCAGCGGCTGTGGTTCCGCCCTTGCCACCGATTCCCGCGTATATTTCAGTTGTTGCGATAATTACAATCCCCGCTATCAATCCACCGATAAGTGCAAACACAACTGACGGAAGTACACCCAAAGAGCTCATTCCAACAAAGGACGAGGTGTATGCTATACCAGCCAGGGCTCCTGGCATAAATATGGCAGCAGCAACTCCAACAAGTCCGTTTGCCACTATTGGACCTAGTCCAAGTTGATGGTTAAGGATCCAGGTAAGGGAAGTGCTTACAATTGCCAATATGAGTATTCTGGACTTTGTCTTGTCAAGAGTCATGGCTATTCACCTTCCTTTAGTTCTCTGTAGTGGTCTACAAGACTTAGGGTAAAAAAGTAACCGACCGCCATTAATATTACTGTATTTAGTGGACCCGTTTCATGGAGTCCCACTGTAAATAATAATCCTGAACCTGTAGCAGCAAATGCTGCAAGTCCCAGCAATTTAAGTGTCATAATAAAACCTCCAAAACATTGTTATTAATATAACGGAATCTTATCATGGCATGACAAATAAAGCAATAGTATTTTGAAAAAAACATTGAGTATTTTTCAAAAATAGAAGGCGTGATTTTCTAATAATTACTAAAATAGTGGAGCATAGGTCAAATAATAAAGAAATATTCATAAATTTAACAGTTTCAATTTTAAAGTTAAATATATAACAAACATATGACCATTTAAAGTCTTGTGGATAAACCTGACCATCTTTTTTCCGCGTATGTACAAACATGTAAAATCAGCCAATTATTTTGGAAAAATAGCAAGAATTTACTAAAACCACATCAAATTCATGTTATAATTAAGTGGAGTACAAATGAAAGGGGATTCCTATGTTCATATATATACTGAAAAGAGTTGCCATGCTGGTTTCAATAATGCTTATGCTATTGGGTACTGTTTTCTATTTTTCCGATACCATAAAATACGAACCAATGATTCAGATTATTCAGGAGGATTATCCACAGTATGAATTCTATTCCACTAAGCCAGAGGAATATGATGACCTGCCGATTGGACTGGATAGAATACAGGCATTTCACAATCTTGAATACCATTTGTTCAATAAGGAAAATGCCATTAACCAACCTAATATAGAAAATGAAGCCATCAGAGGCATGGATTTCAACCAAGTTGAAGAATTTACTGAAAGGGTTGGACTCCTTTCTGGTGATATCCACGACTATTATTTTCCTAGAGCATTTTTCAGGTACGCAAGGGGACATTATGCTGTCTTTCTTATTGTTGCTGCATTTGAGACCATCAGGATAATGATGGCTGGAGATAGGGAAAGGAGGAGAAATGTCAAATAGGAGAAGACACAAGTTTGAAGGCTTCAGGATGGTGGACTGGAGGGCAATGGAGGACCACTACAGGGACATGGCCAGCAAGGGGATCTTTATAGAAAAGTTCTCTTGGGGGATTAGCACCTATAGGGAAGGATACCCAGAGGATAGGGAGTATTCAATAGCCATATATCCACACCCCAAAGCCTTTGAAACAGTTGATGACAGAATGGCCAAGGAGTACATACAAAAGCAGGAGGAAAAGGGCTGGGAGTATGTGGATTCCAAGGAAAACATGCATGTTTTCAGCAAGAAGCCGGGAGAGGACCTCCACCCAATAGACAAATCAGACCAAATCCGGAATGTTAAAAGGGGTATCAAGCTTGAGAGCATAAGCTTTACTCTCCTTGCCCTTATGAATATTTTTAATATTTGGCGGACATATCCAATACATCCATCGATTCTCTATACAAATACTGGGATATTAAGTCTGATTTTAATGCCCATGATATCATTGTTCCTGTTGGTATCAGTCATTGAAAACATTAAGGTATGGCTGAGCATAAGGAAAAGTGATGACCCGGGAGAGTATCCGTATTCAAATTCATCTGCAGTTATGCTGAAAAGAAGGATGCAGAGCGGAAGTATGCTCCTGATAATCATTTTACTGGTGGTTGGAGTGGCTTTTGATTCAGTCATGAGAGGAAACATGATAATACTTACCATACTGCCGGCTATTGTGGGGATCTTTGTTGCAATTAAAATGAGGGGCTTCTTCACTGGAAGGGAGATGGGGACAGTCCAGAAGACCCTGGTGGCATTTGCTGTTGTATTTATTGTTATTGGCTTGATAACAACAATAAATATGAGGATGATTTCAACAGGCTATGGGGAAAGGCTTCCAGAGGGCTACAAGGCCCTGAGATTGGAGAACCCACAGGAGACATCCTTCATAAGGGAGGGTAGCATAATAGCACCCATGAGGTACACCTATACCGAATGGAGCTGGGATGACCATTTTGAAACAGAGAACCACCGTTTTTCTACAGTGGAAGACAGGGTTTCAACAGAGGTAACAGGGTATATAAGTGATAGTGTTGCAGAATACCTGTTCCAAATGGAGCTTGAAAGCTACACAAGATATGTTGGGGAATACTGGGATGCCAAGGAGTGGTACCCTGAATATGACAAGGCCTACTTTGCAACCTTCAGAGAACAGGAGATGGATGATGGAGGGACGATCTTTCTGAAAAAGGATAATTACATGGTAAGTCTTTCAATGAGAAGGGACCTGAGAGAGGATGAAGTAATTACGGAGATAGATGAGTTTGTGGATGACCTGCTTAAGGATAGGATCTAGTCTTGGGTCAATAATTTGAACGGGGGGAATGGTCATGGCTGAGAAAATGCCAAGGAGAAGCGAGGTTGTCAAGAGTCTTACATGGGATCTGACTGGAATATTCAGGGATGAGAAGTCCTTCAAGGAGACCTTTGACAAGTACATCTCCTTAGGGGAAGGAATTGAAAGGGACTACAAGGGAAAGTTAGAGACTGCCAAGGATATGAATGATTGCCTGGACCGATTGCGTGAACTGGAGATGCTTGGGGGCTGGCTTGAAAACTATTCCTACCTGAATGCAGAGGTTGACCTGACAAACATGAAGGCTCAGGAAAAGCTTGAGAACATAAGCAATAGGATTTCTGCCATGGAAAGCAGACTTAGCTTTGTTGAGGCAGAAATAATGGAAGCTTCCGAGGATGTGCTTATGGAAGCTGCAAGGGGAAACCCTGAGAACCTGGGTTATTACAAGTTTGTAATAAGGAAAAAGCCATACAGGCTCCACCCCGAAGCTGAAAGGGTCCTTTCGGCCTTGTCCACAACCTTTGAGGCTCCCTACAGGGTGTACAACATGTCAAAGCTTGCAGACCTTTCCTTTGAAGACTTCAAGGCGGGGGGAGAACTATATCCTTTAAGTTTTGCATCCTTTGAAGGAGAATGGGAGTATGAAAAGGATACTGAACTTAGAAGAGAGGCCTTTAGGGCTTTCTCAAAGGACTTGTCCCGCTACAGGAACACCATGGCAACTGCCTACCAGGCCCATGTAACAAGGGAGAAGACCCTGTCTGACCTGAGGGGGTTTGAATCGGTATTTGAAAGCCTTCTGGTTGACCAGGAGGTAAGCCTTGACCTTTACAACAGGCAGATAGATATCATAATGGAACATCTTGCACCCCACATGAGAAGGTATGCAAGGCTCCTTGGAAGAATCCACGGAATTGACAGGATGACCTTTGCAGACCTTAAGGTTGATGTGGATCCTGATTTTGAACCTAAGGTCTCCATCCAGGAGACCAAGGAATATATATTCGACAGCCTTGGAATAATGGGTGAGGACTACCTGACCATGCTCCAACGGGCGTTCGATGAAAGATGGATTGATTTTGCCATGAACGAGGGTAAATCAACTGGGGCATTCTGTTCAACCCCATACGGGTCACATCCTTTTGTACTCCTGTCCTGGACCGACAAGATGAGGGATGTTTTCACACTGGCCCATGAGCTGGGGCATGCCGGACATTTCCATCTGGCCCACAGGAACCAGAGCATTTTCAATTCTGAGCCATCACTCTACTTTATTGAGGCACCATCAACCATGAATGAGATGCTCCTAACAAACCACCTTATGAAGACCACTGATGACAAAAGGATGAAGAGGTGGGTTCTATCATCCATGGTTTCAAAGACCTACTACCACAACTTTGTCACCCACCTGTTGGAAGCTCACTACCAAAGGGAGGTCTACAGGATAATAGACGGCGGGGGAAGTGTAAATGCAGATATCCTTGACCAGCTTAAGAGGGAGACCCTGCAGGAATTCTGGGGTGAGGATGTTGAAATAACAGAGGGAGCTGAGCTTACCTGGATGAGGCAGCCCCACTACTACATGGGACTATACCCATACACCTATTCTGCAGGACTGACCGTTTCAACTGAAGCAAGCCAGAGAATCCTCAAGGAGGGGGACACTGCCATAGAGGACTGGAGAAATGTTCTTATGGCTGGAGGAACCAAGAATCCGGTTGAACTGGCAAGGATGGCCCGGGTGGATATCACTACCGATAAGCCCTTGCTAAACACTATTTCATACATTGGCAGGATGATCGATGAGATCGAGAAGCTGACCCATGAATTGGAGAAGGAAGATCAGTGAAACCGGACCCCTGGAGACAGGGGTCCGAATTTTACCTTGATTTACTGGAGTAAAATATATATACTGTTGATGAATTCAGAATTGAGGTGTTCAAATGGAATATTTAAGTTTGGAAAATCTGATAAACAGGGTTGGGCTGATACTGATTCTGGCATTCCTCCTATCCAGGTTGGGAATGTTCAGAAAGCTGGTCTCAAAGAGAAAGATAAGTCTTTTGGACAAGTTGGTTTTGGCCCTTATATTTGGGGCTTTTGGAATCATAGGTACATATACAGGGATACATATTCAGGGTGCAATCGCAAATTCCAGGGTAATTGGTGTCTTTGTGGGAGGCCTTTTGGGGGGCCCTTTTGTTGGGATCCTTTCAGGGATAATAGCTGGAGGACACAGGTATCTTATGGATATAGGAGGTTTCACAGCACTTGCCTGTGCAGTTTCAACAATATCAGAAGGAGTAATGGCTGGACTTCTGAAAAAGAGGTTTGACCGTTCGGACCACAGGTTTACTTTTGCACTTTTGGCGGGATTTGCTGCAGAGGTTCTGCAGATGGTGATTATTCTCATCATGGCCAAGCCCTATGGTGATGCACTTGAGCTTGTTGAAATCATAGGAATCCCAATGATACTTGCCAATGGCATAGGAATAGCAATGTTCATTGCCATGGTTGACAGTGTACTCCACGGAATGGAGAAGGAGGCATCCTACCAGGCACAACTGGCACTTAAAATTGCAAATAGGACAATGTTTTTCAGGAATGGCTTCAACGAAGAGTCTGCCAGAAAAACTGCAGAGATAATCAAGGAAATGACCAATGTAGCAGCTGTGGCTTTTACGGATAGGGAACAAATAATTGCCCATGTGGGGCAGGGAGAGGACCACCACAGACCAGGTACAGGTGTCATGACAGACTTGACTAGGAAAGCCCTTAACATGGATAGCTTCACCATAGCCGACAGCAAAGAGGACATAGGCTGTGACCATAAGGGGTGTAGGCTAAGGTCTGCAATAATAGTTCCCATTAAGCAGGAGAATCGGGTTATTGGAGCACTTAAGCTTTACAAGGCTGAGGACCGTGCAATAACAATGGTTGAAACTGAGCTTGCACTGGGGCTTGCCCAGCTCTTCTCCACCCAGCTTGAACTTAGCCGTGTTGACCATCAGAGGGAGCTCCTGGCCAAGTCGGAACTGAAGGCTCTCCAGGCACAGATAAACCCACATTTTCTCTTCAATGCAATCAATACAATAGTATCCTATACAAGGACACAGCCTGATGAGGCAAGAAAACTCCTTGTTCATCTTGGAGACTTTTTCAGGTCAAATCTCCAGGAACCTACAGACAAGGTTCCCTTGAAAAAGGAGATTGAGCATATTGTATCCTACGTTGAAATAGAAAAGGCAAGGCATGGGGACAAGCTCAGGATCAATTATGAGATTTCACCTGAGGCGGAGTGTGAAATACCTCCCCTGCTGCTGCAGCCCTTGGTTGAAAATGCCATTAAACACGGAGTACTCCATAGGCTTGATGGTGGGAATGTCACCATATCAGCAATTGGAAGCGACAAGGGAACTGTAATAGAGGTTGTTGATGACGGGGTAGGAATACCTGAAGATGTTCTTAATAGTCTCTTAAGCGACTGTGGGCCTCGCGACTGCATAGGGCTTAAGAATGTTCATGACAGGCTGATAAACCTTTATGGAAAGGATTATGGTCTTAACATAACAAGTAGGGAGAATGAAGGAACCAGGGTGAGGATGGTTATACCAACAGGACGGGAGGTGTACGCTCAGTGATAAGGTGTATTGTGGTGGATGATGAGAAACCTGCCAGGGAGGAACTTGCCTGGATGATATCCCGGAGGGGAGACTTCCAGGTTGCTGCAACTGCCGAAAATGGCATAGAAGCCCTTGAGAAGTCCTGGCAAACCGGGGCACAGCTTGTTTTTCTTGATATAAACATGCCTGGAATCAGTGGAGTCCAGGTTGCTCAGGAGCTTGCAAAGAGGGAAAATCCCCCCTACATAGTATTTGTAACCGCCTATGATAAATATGCAATAAAGGCCTTTGAGGTAAATGCTGTGGATTATCTCCTCAAGCCTGTTTCAGAGGAAAGGCTTGAGAAGAGTCTGGAAAAGATCAAGAGGATAATTGATCAGAGGAATCTGCTGGAGACGGAAAAGATAGACAATATCATAAAGGAAATGGGGATGGGAAGACCATCGCGGATTGTTGGCTACAGAAACGAAAAGCTGATTCCCATAGAGACAAGGGAGATCCTGTTCATATCAATCGAGGATAAGACCACCTATGTCCATACTTCAAAGGGAAGGTTCACCATCAACTCAACCCTTTCCGAAATCTATGATAGGCTTAAGGGAGAGGCCTTCTTCAGGAGCCATAAGTCATATATTCTAAACCTTGACCTGATTGAGTCCATAGAGCCCTGGTTCAATTCTACATACAATGTGAGATACAAGGGGATCAAGGAGGGAATTCCAGTGAGCAGGACCTATGCCAGGGAATTTAGGGAAAGGATGAACATGGACCTGTAACTTGGAATCAAATTCTGCAACTTAGGTCCGATTTTATGCATAATAGGGAAAAGTTAAGCCTTCTGTCCTTGTTTTCATATATATTAAATATGAAAATACATAACAGGAGGTTTTATGATGACATACTTTATTATTGGTATCATTATTTTGGTACTTGGTTACATAACCTACGGAAAGGTCGTAGACAAGCATTTCGGAGTAGATGATTCAATTGAGACTCCGGCAAACAGACTAGAGGACGGCATAGACTTCATGCCCATGAGCTGGAAAAGAATATTCCTTATCCAATTCCTTAACATTGCAGGACTTGGACCGATCTTTGGAGCCATCCAGGGAGCCCTATTCGGGCCAGTTGCATTTATCTGGATAGCCCTGGGAAGCATTTTTGCTGGGGGCGTCCACGATTACTTCTCAGGTATGCTTTCAGTTAGACACGAAGGAAAGAGCATCTCAGAGATTGTTGGAATGTATCTAGGCAATGGAGCGAGACAGGTTATGAGGGTCTTTTCTGTAGTTCTATTGGTTCTAGTGGGTACGGTTTTCATGACAGGACCTGCAGGTCTTCTGGCCAACCTTAACCTGTTTGGTCTAAGCAGCCTTCAGGTATGGGTATTGATCGTACTTGGATACTATTTCCTTGCAACAATACTACCTGTTGACAAGATTATCGGAAAGCTATATCCAATATTTGGAGCATCTCTGCTAATAATGGCGGCTGGAATAGGTACCAAGCTTGTAATAGATGGCTACCAGTTACCTGCATTCACACTATCAAACCTGCACCCTGCAGGACTTCCAATATGGGCCATACTGTTCACAACAATAGCCTGTGGAGCAATTTCAGGCTTCCACGCAACCCAGTCACCTATGATGGCTAGATGTATGACCAAGGAAAGCTACGGAAGAAGGGTATTTTATGGTTCCATGATTGCAGAAGGTGTAATTGCAATGATATGGGCTGCAGCAGGAATGGCGTTTTTCAATGGAGTTGGGGGACTTTCAGAGGTTTTGGCAACAGGAGGAGGACCAGCTGGAGTTGTCTACACAATCTCAACATCACTACTTGGACCTGTGGGTGGAGTGCTTGCAATGCTTGGTGTAATAGCTTGTCCAATAACATCAGGGGACACTGCTTTCAGAAGCGCAAGACTTACCATTGCAGATGCCATGAACTTCGACCAGGCACCGATCAAGAAGAGACTTCTGCTTTCACTGCCACTGTTTGTTGTTGGATTCGCTCTTACAAGAATCGACTTCAACATAATCTGGAGATACTTTGCTTGGTCAAACCAGACCCTTGCAATGATTGTTCTTTGGGCAGCGTCAGCCTACCTGGTCAAGATGGCCAAGAGCCACTGGATGACAAGTCTTCCAGCAACCTTTATGACCGCAGTGAGCATAACATATATACTTCAGGCACCTGAGGGCTTCAGCCTTCCGACAACAATCGCATATCCTGCAGGAGCGTTTGCCGCAATTGCTGCGATAGGATTTTTCCTCTACAAGACAAAGTTGGAAGCTGTACCAGCAAAATAGTTTGCATAAAACCTTACAATTCCTTTGGATTTTCACAAATCCAGAGGAATTTTTTGATGTAATGGTCTTGTAACAATTTAGTCAAGAAATAATAGTATAATGGTAGCAGGGGAGTTGATTGAGTTGAGAAGGATATTTATATTGACATTGCTTGTAGCCACCATTTTTGTTGTTGGCTGCTCTGATAGCATGGAAAAGGTCACTGAGAAGGTGGATGTTGACAACATCAAGGACAAGGCAGTGGAAATTGTCGGAGGTCGTCTTGAGGAGACTGAACAGGTTCAAGTTCTCAAGGAATACTACAGCTACATTGAACAGAGGATGGATGAGGATAAGATCCTAAACTTTCTGAAGGACAACGTTGACAACCTTGACGAGTTCAGGGTTGACGAGATGCTGCTTCAACTTGAGAACCATCTTTACGCCCAGGGGTATGACACAAAGGGAGTGCTTCAAAAGCTAGCTCCACATGTCCAGCATGGATCCGATGAATTCAAGTCATACTTTAGAATATGGAACAATGAAGTGGAGAATGAGACCACAGATGGGGAGAGTATCAGTATCCCAGCTGATGAAATCCTGGAAAGGGCGCTTCAGATTGAAAATCACATTGGAAGATATCCTGAGGGGAAAACCAGGACCAGACTGGAGGACCTGTATGACACCTATATGAGTCTTGCAATAAAGGGGTTGGGAAATCAGTACATCTACTCCCAGGAAGGCAAGAGTGAGATAAGTGAAGACATTCTTCAGATTTATGAAGAAACCATAAGGGAGAACCCTGACACCAGGACAGCAAAGATCCTTGAAGAGTACCTGGATGAGATTGAAAAGGATGGAATGAAGCTTGATGGAGAGAATGCCCTTTACTTTTACGACAACTTTGAGAGAATAATCAAGAACATGAAATAGGATGGTCAACTGACCATCCTTAATTGTTTTTTGAACTTGTAGTCTAAATTATCCTTGAAATGATTTTCTTGTACCTGTCTGTGTATTTCACCAGGTCATAATCCTGGTTCTTGATGACATTGCTTATGAAGTTCTGTCTCTGGTATTCAAAGCTCATGCCTGGAGTTAGGTTTTCAACAAGGTAGAAGAACTTGTTCTTGGATAGGTCCAA
>CALGAG010000097.1 GCA_937951995.1 uncultured Bacillota bacterium | reverse complement strand
TCATTGGCTTTTGACCCTTCATCCAACGCCTCTGATCCTCCCCCAGCATCAATTATTACAAATACATCTCCCACATTGATGGTATCTCCCTTGTTTGCTTTAAGTTCAAGCACCTTACCGCTTCTTGGAGATGGGATCTCGGTTGTTACCTTATCGGTCTCAACCTCGGCGACAGATTCACCTTCCTCTATGTCATCCCCTTCCTGGACCAGCCATTTGATTATCACGCCTTCGTGAATGCCTTCTCCAATATCGGGGAATTGAAATTCAAATCTCATGGGTTTCCTCCTTTCTAATATTTCACAATATCCTCAATTGTCTTTGCTATTCTATCGGGACTGGGGATATAGTGTTTCTCTCCTCTTGGGAGAGGGAATGTCGTATCAAAGCCCGTCAATCTTGTAGGTGGTGCCTCAAGATGAAGGAATGCCTTTTCATTCACAATTGAAATTATCTCTGCTCCAACACCCAGTGTTTTTGGTGCTTCGTGTACAACCAAAATTCTACCTGTCTTCTTCACTGACTGGATGAAGCTCTCCCTGTCCATTGGGGATATTGTCCTAAGGTCAATAACTTCAGCTGAGATTCGCTTATCCTGGAC
This sequence comes from uncultured Bacillota bacterium, assembly GCA_937951995.1. Taxonomy (GTDB): domain Bacteria; phylum Bacillota; class Clostridia; order Tissierellales; family Tissierellaceae; genus Gudongella. The sequence continues at coordinate 557 of CALGAG010000097.1, read as the reverse complement.
CATCTTCACGGCCTTTTGGACATCTGGCACCATGGCTCCCCAGCTGACTATTGTAATGTCCTCACCCTCCTGCAATATCTTGGCCTTTCCAAGGGGTATCTCATATGCATCCTCAGGTATTTCCTGCTTGAAGGCCCTGTAGATTCTCTTTGGCTCCCAGAACAGAACCGGGTCCGGATCTCTAATTGCTGCAATCAATAGTCCCTTTGCATCATAGGGTGTGGATGGTATTACAACCTTGAGTCCTGGAATCTGGGCATACAGTGCCTCTGTACTTTCCGAGTGATGCTCCAAAGCCCTTATACCACCGCCATAGGGAGCGCGGATGACCATTGGCAGGTTGTACTGTCCTCGTGACCTGTTTCTCATTCTGGCCACGTGGCTGATGATCTGGTTGAAGGCCGGATATGAGAATCCAGAGAACTGCATCTCAACAACTGGCTTTAGCCCATTGATGGCCATTCCCACTGCAGTTCCTACAATTGCTGATTCCGCAAGGGGTGTATCAAAGGCCCTTTCCTTCCCGTAGGTTTTCTGAAGGTCAACAGTTGCCCTGA
>CALGAG010000096.1 GCA_937951995.1 uncultured Bacillota bacterium | reverse complement strand
GTCTGACATGCCCTTTATCAGGAATCATATTAGACTAGCGATGGGCCAAGACCCAAAGGGTGAGAAATCCTTTGATGATGAATTGAGTGTTCTCAACAGCTCAATGAAAATCTACCAACCTGTTGTTTCCAAACTGGAAGGTCCTTGTAAGCAATGTAATTCAATTTATTGCGAATGTAACGAGTTGGGAAAGTATGAGTCCGGAATGTATAACAGACTGAATGAAACTATAAGCTGTGGATATAGTGATTTTTCATGTGATTTTGGAGCTGTGGCTGACAAGATTGAGTTTATGCCGGTAATTGATCTATTAAGGGACGGGGACTCTCCTGTCTATGTTACTGTTGCTCCAGCTATAGTTGGTCAATTTGGTGAAGAAATAAGTATGGGAAAATTGAGAAGCGCTTTAAAACTTTTGGGCTTCAAAGATATGATTGAGGTTGCTTTATTTGCAGATATTCTTACTATCAAGGAAGCATATGAGTTCAATGATCTCGTTAAAAGCGAGGATGATTTTTTCTTGACAAGCTGCTGTTGTCCGATGTGGTTCAATATGATCAAGAAAGTCTACCCAGATATATATGATTACTTGTCTCCATCGATTTCTCCCATGATTGCATCTGGTAGAGTATTGAAAAAGCTATATAATAATGCTAAAGTTGTGTTTATTTCACCATGTGTTGCGAAAAAAGGTGAAATAAAGGAACCCGACTTACAAGGTGCGATCGATTATGTGCTTAATTTTAGAGAGCTAAAGGAAATTTTTGATGCCTTGAATCTTGATTTTAGTGATCTATACGATGATGATAAGGATCAGGCATCCTTTGGAGGAAGAGTTTATGCACGAACTGGAGGAGTTAGTTTTTCAGTTAAAACAGTATTGAACAGGCTGGAGCCTACCAGGGTGATCAAGCTAAAATCCCTCAAGGTAAATGGTATCAAGGAATGTAAAAGGGTATTGGATTCCCTTAAAAGTAGAAAAAAAGGTGATCCCAACTTTATTGAAGGAATGGGTTGTGTAGGTGGCTGTGTAGGTGGACCTAAGACAAATATTGATCTTGAGAAGGCTACAAGACTGGTTAATGATTTTGGAGAGGATTCTTTTATACTTACCCCGTTTGACAATCAAAATGTTATGAAGATATTGGATCAGTTTAATGTCAAATCTATCCAAGAGTTTATGGAAAATGATGAACTGAAGGAAATTTTATCCAGAGAGTAAACAGTAGTGTACCATCCTTATTATCTGAGAAAGGATAAGCCCCCATAAAATGGACAGGCTAAACTTAAATGTCCATTTTATGGGAGCCTATCAGTCAGATGGCATAATATAACCATCTACTAGAACTCATTTTTATTTCCTATATGGGCTACTCAATTTCCACAAATTGTATAGATTATTTTACTCTATCCGGAGGGGACAGATGCCCCATGTCCATTCCATCCATGGTGTCAAAAATTGGGGATTCTGTGTTATCTGCTGCATTGCCAGGAATCATAATATGTCCCATACTTGAAAAATGCAAGTCATTGTTGTTAACATTTATCACACATTCCATATCCATATCATGCATATCCTCCATATCTTCAAAAGCTGGGTTTTTGTCGCTTGCTTTGGCTTCGAAGCCATTTTCTGCAGCAAAAACTGTTCCTGTTGATAGCATCGTCAGTGCCAGCATGAATGCCATAAATACAGATGCTTTCTTCATACATAACCACCTCTCATGTTTCTTTTACTTCCACTAGTATCGTTCATCATATTTACACCCTGCACCTATACTCCAAAACATCCCCTCGATTCCCTTTGTCTTAAGCACAATATTCTTATGGACTTTACAATCCCAAAATTACTGGCTTTTGAAGCTTGGTTTATTTTGTGATTATATTATACTTTTCCATACGATAAATTAGAGTGTGTCTGGTTATTCCCAAAAGTTTAGCAGCATTAGTCTGATTCTGATCTGTTCTTTCCAAGGCTTGCATAATCAGATTCTTCTCTACTTCTTCAAGGGATATCCCCTCTTCAGGCAAAACTATACTTGAACCTACCAAATTGTTTTGACTTTTTATTTCATTAGGTAACAAGTCTTCTGTTATTTCTTGTCCAGATGCTAATATGACACATCTTTCCACTATGTTTTGCAGTTCCCGGATATTTCCAGGCCAATCATATTTCATCATTAAATCCAAGGCTTCATTACTGATCCTAAACCTATTCTTGCCCATTTGAGATGAAAATCTATCTATTGAATATTCAATTAGAAGTGGAATATCATCCTTTCTTTCACGGAGTGGCGATATCTTGATGGGTACAACATTTAGTCTATAATATAAATCCTCTCTGAATTTATTATCATCCACCATTGACTTCAGATCCTTGTTGGTTGCAGCAATTATTCTAAAATCACCCTTTATTGTTGTCTCCCCTCCAACACGTTCAAACTCTTTTTCCTGCAAAACCCTCAGAAGCTTTACTTGCATGGCTTCACTTATTTCACCAATCTCATCCAAGAAAACAGTGCCTCCTTCAGCCAATTCAAACTTACCCTTTTTCCTGGAAACCGCTCCTGTAAAGGCTCCCTTTTCATATCCAAACAGTTCACTTTCCAAGAGATTCTCCGCGAAAGCTCCACAGTTTAGCTTGATTAACGGTCCTTTATTTTTTTTGCTTAATCTATGAATTTCATCTGCTATTAGTTCCTTACCAGTACCACTTTCACCAAGTATTAGAACATTGGCTTCAGTTGGTGCGACTTTGTAAACCAGTTTCAATACCTCTTCCATGGACCTGCTCTTAAATACTATCTTTGAACTGCTTTCATCCAGTCTTTCCCTAAGATAATTAATTTCATCATTTAAGCTCTTGTATTCCAATGCCTTTTTTATGACGACTTTTAACTCATCTATGTCAAAAGGCTTGGATATATAATCCAGGGCTCCAATTTTCATGGCTTCAACAGCAGTGTCAGTAGTACCATGAGCGGTAATCATTATAACAGGGATCTTGGGATTGATTTCCTTTATCTTTCTTAATGCTTCAAGTCCATTCATCTTGGGCATTTTCAAATCCATTATAATTAGGTCCGGTTCCTCAGCTAAACCCTCCACAGCTTCCTCACCGTTATCAGCGCTTATAATTTCATATTCTTCTTTGGACAAAGCTTTTTTTAAGGCCCATATCATATTTGGCTCATCATCGGCAATTAATATTTTCCTGATCACTTTTTCACCTTCTCTCCACTGTTCTAATTGCGAATTCCTATTCATATAATGGTAAGTAAATCACTACTATAGTACCCTCATTAACTACACTATCAATTGTAATGTAGCCATTGTGATCCTGGATAATCCTATTTGATACTGACAAACCAAGCCCGGTGCCATCTTCCTTGGTTGTAAAGAAAGGATTGAATATTTTGCTTAAATCTTCCTTTTCAATCCCAGTCCCATTGTCTCTAAAGCTAATGCTTACACCTAAGTCGCCAACCTCAGTGCTTATCCAGATTTTACCACCGTTTTCCATGGACTGTATGCTGTTTAATAATATATTAATAAATACTTGCTTCAGCTTCTCCCTATCACCCATAATGACAATTTCTCTTCCAATGTCACAAAATATTTCTATTTTCTTATTTATGGCATATTTATTTATTATGATTAATACCTCATCAATTAATGCTCCAGTATTAACTTTCTCAACTATATTCACATCTGGTCGTGCAAAATTCAGAAGTGTTTGGATTACCTTATTAGCCCTATCCACTTCCTTAACAATAATACCTAGACCTTCCACCATGCTTTCCTGATCCTCTTCCTTTTGAAGTGTTTGACTGATTGTTTTTATTATACCCATGGGATTTCGTATTTCATGGGCTATACCGGAAGCCAACTCGCCAACTGCTGATAATCTATCAGCTCTGGCAGTTTGTGCTTCAAGATACTTTTCATTGGAATAGTCTTCAATTACGATTACAAGTCCCTGGATTTTATTGAGTATGTTTAGAAGAGGTGAGACGGTTAACTTAAGGTATTTCTCCTCATCGTCAACCTTGATAACAGTTTTAATATCTGTATATTTGAATTTCTGTAGTTTTGTCTGGTTCAATATATCCACAATACTATAATCAAATACACTTGAAGCATTTACTCCTATTGCATCTTGTACCCCAAGGATCTTTTCACCTTCTCTGTTTAGTGCTGTAATCACTAAGTTTGTATCAACTGCCAAAACACCACTATCAATACTATCTACAATGTTTCTTGTATAGTTTTGAAGTTTTGTTATCTCGACAATATTGTTCTCTAAAAGCTTCTGTTTCCTGTAATCACCCTCTACTAGCCAGCCTGTAATAAATCCAATACTTAAAAATAGCATTATTTCCAGGTATTGATTTATCAGTATAATGCTTAGTTCAGTGTTAAATAAAAAAATATGGGGAGCATATAACAAGGACACAATTATAGAGGTTATAAGTCCTCCCTTTAGTCTATATTTAAATGATGCCAGGATTATTGGGATATAATATAACATCCTATAAAAATTATGAAGCTCTCTTACCGCTGTGAGGTTGGAATAATGCAATAAAGTAATTATCACTAATAATACTCCAATAATCCAAGTATTTTTATTGTTCAATGAATCTCTTAACATAGGCTTGATCAACTCCAAAGTAGTACATTATTATATCAGTCTTACCCTTTATCACATTATATATCATTTGAAGGACTAATCATAACTGAAACTGAATCAATCGAACGCAAATCAATGTTTACGGAACTCGACTGTATTAGATAAATCATTAAAATTAAGCCTGAGACATCAAAATCTTCCGGGCAAACCAACTACTCACAAAAGCAACTACAGAAACTCAACTGAATTTCTGTAGCTATATGCTTTTCCTCATTTTCTATTTTACTTCTACCCCAGTTACCTCATATCCAACATCACTTATTGCTGCTCTGATGTCTTCATCCTTGACGCTGCTTTCAACTTCAATTAAAGCATACTTATCTTCAAGAAGTACATTGACATTTGAAACTCCTTCTAAATCTCTTAGAGCCACATCTACATGATGTGCACAATTCTGGCAACTCATTCCTTCAATCATCACTTTCTTTTCCATATGTTTTTCCCCTTTCAAAATAAATAGTGAACTCTGTCTATAAAGACAATACTATCTTACTGGTCTAAATCTCTTTAGCCTTAAAGCATTCAATAATACTGACACTGAGCTCAGACTCATGGCTGCTGCCGCAAATATCGGACTTAACAATGGTCCGCCAAAGAGATATAATACTCCCATGGCTACTGGAATACCCGCAGTGTTATATGCGAATGCCCAAAACAGATTTTCCTTGATGTTTCTTATGGTGCTTTTACTCAATTGTATAGCTGTTGGTACATCCATTAAGTCACTTCTCATTAAAACGATATCCGCTGATTCCATGGCAACGTCCGTTCCAGATCCAATTGCAATTCCAATATCCGCCTGTGCAAGAGCAGGAGCATCATTTATCCCATCTCCAACCATAGCAACGTTCTTGCCTTCAGCTTGAAGTTTCTTAACCTCACTTGCCTTATCTTCAGGAAGCACTTCAGCCAATACAATGTCAATTCCCACTTGCTTTGCAATTGCTGCGGCAGTTCTCTTGTTGTCTCCAGTAATCATTGCTACTTTTATATCCATTTCATGAAGCTTTTCAATAGCTCTTTTGCTGTTCTCTTTCACGGTGTCAGCTACAGCTATTATTCCTGCAATTGAATTATCTATGGCAATATACATAGGCGTTTTTCCTTCTTCTGCCAATTTGTCAGATGCTGCCTCCAGTTTGTCTATGTCTATCCTTCTTTCTACCATAAGCTTTCTATTTCCAGCGAGAACAGCCTTCCCATCTATGATGACTTCAATTCCATGTCCTGGTATGGCATTAAACTTCTCCACCTTCTTAAATTCCAATCCTTTTTCTTCTGCATCCTTTACTATGGCTTCACCCAGGGGATGCTCGGATCCCTTCTCTGCTGATGCTGTCAATTGTAGCAGATCTTCTTGCTTCACATCATTTGCCACAACTATGTCAGTAACCTTTGGTTTTCCTTCCGTAATGGTACCTGTTTTATCAAATATTATTGTTCTTATTTTGTGAGTAGTTTCCAATGCAGCACCACTTTTTATTAAAACACCATTCTCAGCCCCTTTACCTGTACCCACCATTATAGCTGTTGGTGTTGCCAGACCTAGTGCACAAGGACATGCGATTACAAGTACTGATATAAATATCGTCAATGCAAACACTGTGGTTTGTCCTCCTATGAAATACCAGGCCAGAGCTGAAACAGTCGCTAGTACTATAACCACTGGAACGAAATATCCAGAAATTATATCAGCCATCTTTGCTATTGGTGCTTTAGAGCCTTGTGCATCCTCTACGAGCTTTATTATTTGTGCTAAAGCGGTATCCTTTCCAACCTTTGTTGCCTTGTACTTTATTGTTCCATTCTTGTTTATGCTGGCACCTATGATGTCATCTCCAATATTCTTTTCAACTGGAATACTTTCACCAGTAAGCATGGATTCATCCACTGATGTGATGCCTTCAACCACTTTACCATCTACAGGCATCTTTTCTCCAGGCTTAACAATTATAATATCTCCTACTTCCACTTCTTCTATGGATATTTCCATCTCTTTGCCATCTTGAATTATTGTTGCTGTCTTAGGGGCAAGTCCCATTAGCTTCTTTATAGCTTCAGATGTTTTCCCCTTTGTAACTGATTCAAGATATTTCCCCAGGAGTATAAGTGTTATTATTACAGCAGCGGCTTCAAAGTATAAATCATCGGCATACTCCGTATAGCCTCGAGATATCTGTACTACAGCAAATACCCCATATATCACTGCTGCTGAGGTTCCTATAGCTATCAGAGAATCCATGTTGGGACTCTTTCTGATTAAAGCTTTAAATCCAACAGTATAGAACTTATAACCCGCGATTACAGAAGGTATCACTAGGACAATTTGAATCAAGCCGAAGTTTAGAGGATTCATCATTGGATCTATTGCTGCAGGTAATGGAAATCCCAGCATGTGACCCATTGTAAAATAAACCAATGGGATTGCGAATATGGCTGAGACTATGAACTTTCTCCATAATGTCCTGATTTCTTTTTCTTTTCTCAATTTATCAACATCTTCAGTAGTATCTTTTTCCTCTATGGCCTTGTACCCAGCTTTTTCAATTGCCTTCTTTACTTCTGATACACGCACCGACTGGGGCTCATAACTAATGTTTAACTTCTCAGTTGCAATATTAACATTTGCCATAACTACACCTTCAAGCTTTTTAACAGCTTTCTCAATGTTCTGAGCACATGATGAGCATGTCATCCCTTCTATGTTCAACACCTTGTTTACTGTATCTGACTTTGCTCTGTAACCTGCATCTTCTACGGCATTTTGTATATCCTCAATTTCAACCATGTTTTCGTCATAACTTACACTTAACTTTTCAGTTGCCAGGTTTACACTTGATTCGTGCACACCATTGATTTTGCTTGTAGCTTTTTCAATGGTACTTGCGCATGATGCACAAGTCATTCCTTCTATACGTAATGACTTAGTGACCATAAAAATCTCCTCCTCTTGATCTACAATAACTATTTCCCAATCACTTTTGATAACAAAGTAATTATTTCATCTATTCTTTCATCTCCATTTTCTTTGTTAAATGCTTCTGTTACGCAATGATTCATATGCTGCTTAATAATTAATAGATCTGCTTTCTTTAAAAGCGATTGAGTTGCTAATATTTGATTTGATACATCGACACAGTATCTACCTTCCTCAATCATCCTAATAGTTGCTTCCACCTGGCCTTTTGCAGTTTTTAGGGATTGTAGGGCTCTGTATTGTTCATCATTCATCTAGGTCCCTCCTTTCTCCTTCCCTTGTGGGTAGGGGTGCACTTGTATAATCTTATGATCACATTCTGCCAAGCTTCACAACCTCCATTGAACCTACCTATTACCAACCTACATGAACAAAACCCTATATACAATAAACCCAACTATGAGTACTCCAAATATAACCAACAAAGGAGTTATGCTTTCGTTATACTGGTCAGTATTTTGACTAGCATCTCCTTCGCTGCTCCAATCCTTAACTCTTTGATTATTATGATTGTGACCGCCTCCACAGCATCCCATTTCGATTCACCTCCTCAGAACGATCTTTAGATAATTTTTCTTCCCATCCGCCCCCGGGTGGGGGTGTCTCTTGTTTATATTTTACCCTTCAATTATGACGAAAATATGACTGTTTCACACAATTTCAATTTATTCTTTCCCATGATGGAATAATCAAGAAGCTCAAATTAAGAAATGTATATATTCCCTCCCTTAAATAATTGCCTCTCTAACGAATAATTTCAGATATTCTTAACTCCATTTCTTTGCTTTTCTGGATTTTTTTATCTGCAAAACCTAAGACCAGGTAAGATAGCCCAAGGGAAAGAACACTAGCTCCCGCAGCAATAAGTTCCTTCGTACCATTATATCCAAAGTATTCTGCACCATTTAGACCAAACGACATTCCCAGTATCATTGCCACCAGTGGCATAACATAAACCAACATCACAATTTTTATCAGTTTCTTTGTGTCTGAGTGTAATTTTACCAGCTGTCCAACTGATACATTTAACTCATTCCTTACTCTTACTTCCATTGATGATGTTTCACATCCTCCCTTACAGGAAGAACATTTGTCACCACAGGCTCCCTTTCTGACAATTTCTATAACCGCTGAATTTTCATCAACTGATTTTACAAATCCTATCTTATCCATATTAACCTCCTTGGCCCCTGTTATGCCTACCTTGATTTAACAAGAAATCTAGTTTGTTTTTACAAATTCAATTTCATGGGGCTCCTTGCCTATTTTAATCGTATTCACAACTTCGTAGCTTTCTAGATCTATAACTGATATATCTTCAGATTCAAGATTGGATACATATGCAATATTGCTATTGGGCAATATTGTTATATGATTTGCTTGTCCACTGGTCTCGATTGTACGTACTATTTTCTTCTTATCCATGTCAATTACACTAACATCATTTGAAAATCTGTTTGTGGTCAATATAACTTTACCATCGTTTGATACAGCAACTCCGTGAGTCCCCTGACCTGCTTGGATTGTATCTACCTCAAAACCTTTTTCAAGGTCCACGACTGATACTGTACCATCTTCTACATTAGCTACATACAGGTACTTATCATCAGGTGAAAGTTCTGATTCATTGGGCATTTTCCCAACTTTGATTGTCGATACAATTTCTAAACCTTCCACATCGACCACTGATATATTCGATGACATCACATTATTGATATATGCAAATTTACTATCCTTGGTAAAATCTATATGAGATGGACTCTTCCCATCTGACTCTATGGTTTTTATAATCCTACCTTCCTTTGTATCAATGATACTAATATAGTTGAATTGTTCACCTTCCTTTAAATCACCACTTGTAGCAAACAGATATTTTCCATCTGGAGTTATGTCTATACCATGTAGATTTCTTCCAGTATCAATAGTGTCCAAGGTCTTTCCACTTTTTACATCTACAATGAATATCATCCCATCTTCTAGGTTTCCTGTATAAATTTTTTGACCATCTTTGGAAACAGCAATTCCATGGGATACATAATCCCCAATCTTAATTTCATTCACCAATTCACTACTGGAAACATCAATAACAGATATGGATCCATCTCCTGCATTAGGCACATAGGCTAAATATTTACTTTCTCCTATTGTGTTTGAATATACTAAACTCATGGCAATAATCACTACTATTATCAGAATTATTCTATATTTCACGTATACAAGCCTCCCATGTTATCTATATGATTTTTTCGAAGCTATCATTGCAAAAGGGACAATATCTCCAATCTAGATCAATCAACCTCCCACAACAATTGCATGCTCTTTTAACACCTTCATGGCAGTGGGGACAGAATTCAACATCATGATTTATTGCAGTTCCACAGTTCTTGCACGTCTCCTCTAGTTCAATTATTTCATCTGCTTTGTCATCTGTCATAAATATCAAATATAATATGATAGCATAAACAGCATATAGTATCAGGTTCATATTCTTCC
>CALGAG010000095.1 GCA_937951995.1 uncultured Bacillota bacterium | reverse complement strand
TGAGGACATTACTTGGCCAAGCAAACTCCGCTTGTGCCCAGCGATAGAATTCATTGAAATCTTTGATTTCATTTGAATTCATCGAAAGGGTATGAGCGGTCCGAATAAAAATCGTCCCTGAGGATTTCTGGGCAGAAAAATAAACCCAGGATCAATCATTTCTGACCGGTCCTGGGCAATATTACTAAACTAGGTTTCTCTTAACTATCTCATTTACAACAAAGGTTGCAACATCCTCTGCGTAGCTTCCGGATCCGAAGCCTGCATCGTAGCCAAGCTCCTTTGCCAGCTCGTGGCTAAGTCTCGGTCCTCCGCAGACAAGGACAATCTTGTCCCTGATACCCTCTGCCTCAAGGAGCTCAACAAGCTCTGTAAGGTTTGGGATGTGGACATCCTTCTGGGTTACAACCTGTGACACAAGAAGAGCGTCAGCCTTCATCTCTATTGCCTTTGCAACAAGCTCCTCGTTTGGAACCTGGCTTCCAAGGTTGTAGGCCTGGATTCCCTCGTACCTTTCAAGGCCGTAGTGTCCTGCATAACCCTTCATGTTCATGATGGCGTCTATCCCTACGGTGTGGGCATCTGTTCCCGTACATGCCCCAAGGATCACAACGTCCCTCTTGATGTTGTCCTTGATGTAGTCCTCGATGTCATGCTTTTCCATGACATCAACATCCACCTTTGGTACCTCGATTGATGAGTAGTCAACTGTATGGATTGTCTTGCCGTAAACCACAAAGTAGGTGTAGTCTATTCCAAGGTCATGGGAGTAGACAACAGCAGGCTCCTCAAAGCCCATTTTCTTTGCAAGCTGTCTTGCTGCCTCGTTTGCCTCGTCTCCATAGGGGACAGGGAGGCTGAAGCTCAGCTGGACCGCTCCATCGTTCATTGTATCTCCGTAAGGCTTAACTTTTGTAAGGTCGACTTTTTGAATATCACTCATTATCTGTCACCTCCAAGCATAAGTTGGATAAATGGATTGAAATAGCCTGAATCCTTTCTGGCGATTCCTGCAAGTCCCTTCCCTCCGGTTCTCATCCTTCTTACTCCACCGAACTTGCCCTGCTCGATTGTCTGGAAGAGCCCTTCCCTTTCAATCTGCTGGAGAAGGTCGCTTGCTTCCTCAAGTACGGCATGGGCTCTCTTCTGGATAACTCCATCCTTCTTGAACTCTATCTCATCGCTTAGGTGTCTTGCATTGTTGAATACATACTGGGCATTCTCTATGGACAGGTACCTGTCATGAAGGTGTGGGGTGTGGATAGCCTCTGTAAGCATTCCAAGAAGCTGGATTCCCTGGTCCGTCATTATGGATACCATGTTGAACATTGCATTCTGAACATGTCCCTTGTATATGTTCCCTGTCATGAACTTGGTTGGGGGCATGTACTTAAGTGGCGCCTTGGGGAATATCTCCCTTGCCATCTGGGCCTGTGCAAGCTCCAGAAGGAATCCGTCCTCAAGGGTTGGCTCCATCTCAAAGGCGTGTCCAAGTCCCATCTGCTCTTCTGGGAGTCCTGCCTTAAGGGCAAACTGCTCGTTGATGAACTGGGATGCAAGGACTGTGTGTGCAGCCTCAACTGCATCGTCAGTTGTTAGGTAGTTGTCCTCCCCTGTGTTTATGATGATTCCTGCAAAGCCGTTTATTACCCTTGAGAAGTACTGGTCTACAAGGGTTCTCTGCATGTTGATATCCCTGAATAGTATTCCGTAAAGGGCGTCATTTAGCATCATGTCAACCCTTTCAAGGGCTCCCATTGCCGCTATCTCAGGCATGCAAAGGCCTGAGCAGTAGTTTGTCAGCTTGATGTATCTTCCGATTTCCTCTCCAACCTCATCAAGTGCCTCTCTCATCAATTTGAAGTTCTCCTGGGTTGCATAGGTTCCCCCAAAACCCTCAGTTGTAGCTCCATATGGAACATAGTCAAGAAGTGACTGTCCAGTTGTCCTTATTACTGCGATTATGTCGGCACCCTGCTTTGCAGCTGCCTTTGCCTGGACGATATCCTCGTAGATGTTTCCTGTTGCAACGATTACATACAGGTTAGGGGTCTTGGCAGGTCCAAAGTCTGCGATATAGTCATCCCTTACCTTCTTGTTGGCAAGGATCTTTTCCACTGTTTCCTCTGCAACCGTGTGGATCACATCCCTGATCTCCTGGTCATCCCTTGCAGGAAGCCTTGTGATGTCCACCTCTCCTGTTGCAATCTTTTCTGCGATCTCCTGTGGTGGGATCTCAAGGTTAAGCATTGCGTTTCCAATCCAGTATGCCGCTCCCCTTTCAAGCCCGCCTCCCTCGACAATGTTGTCCACAACAACGTTTGGAAGTGGCTTACCGATTTCATCCACCCCGTCCACCCCAAGAAGCCTCACTACGGTTCTTTCAGTGGATACGGTTGTGTGTTCGTCTATGAAGTTTTGTATGTCTTCTGCGATGTTTCTTGCTGAGGCTCTGGATGCCTCAATTTTTTTCAAGTCCAGATTTAGTTTTGACAAGGTATCAACTCCCCTCTTACTAATTCACAGTTCACAATTCTCAATTCACAATTGAAAAGAGAAAAGAGAAAACACAATTCTCAATTCACAATGAAATGACAATTCACAGTTCTCAGTTCTCGATTCACAATGAAATGATAAAAAGAATTGCAAAACAATCAATTAGCTTCTTCTATAATACTTGTAATATATTCTTCTGTTGTTTCTTTTACTTTATTATCGAGATTATTGTTTGCTGTTCTAACGATTGATGATAAAATTCTACAAACTTCCTTGCATTCATCTAGTAATGATTTGTCTTCTTGCTTACTTAAGTATCCTGTATCCATTAGTAATCTGATCCAGTATTCACTTTCATTTGCTTCCTTGAGGGCGATATTCATCTTTGAAATAAAATCTTTTCTACTTTGAGCTCTCAGACCCTCCATTACATTGGCACCAATACTTGTACCTGATCTGAGCAATTGTTTTGAAAGTACATATTCGCTTCTGCTCTCAAGCTTCTTGTATGCATTCACTACATTTATTGCAAATGCATATGATTTCTTTTCAATTACATTCTCCGATATACCGTTCACATCCTCTCATGAAATTGTGAATTGTGAATTGTGATCTGTGAATTACTCTTTTACAAGTATTTCTTCCGCTATCTTAAGTATCTCCGTCCTGAGCCCCATTATCCTTGCGATGTTTATGGCATCCCTTGGGATTCCGGTGGTCTGGTCAACAACCCTCAGGCGGTAGTCCATGTACTTGTTTATTATCTCCATTCCATCCCCTTCTGAGATCTCCTCTGAAAGGGTGTCAA
>CALGAG010000094.1 GCA_937951995.1 uncultured Bacillota bacterium | reverse complement strand
AAACCCTTGCAATTACGGGTATACAATGGTATGGCAAAACATTTTAAGGCCCCTTAAATCGAATCCTCGTGTGTCAGTTCACGCTGTTTTTCCATCCATTCCCCATATCCCATGATTTGTATCTCCATTATCTCTTTCTTCTCGTATTTATCGACGAGGTCTCTCACATATTTGTAATAGGCTTCCTTATCAAAGCAGCTTGAAGTCCCCATCAATATTCATCCCCTCAATTGGACAGTTTAATAGTATCTCTGTTTCATACCCCAATAGGTCATGCCCTTCACGTAGGTATTCTTTTAACCAGTCAACAGCATCTATAATAAAATCATCAATCTCTTTCTTAGTGTAAAGGAATCTCAACAGAGAGGGCATTACATAATACAGACGTTCAACAACCAGCACATACTTCAACTCACCAGTCCCTGAACCAAGAGTCTTTTCAGCTTGTATGACCAGAGACTTGACAATTCTTTTCACTTCCTCTTTCTTACCTGATTTATAGAGCAAAGCCAAGATTATTACAAATAAAACCACAATCAGAAGCATAAGCCAATTAGCCATTATTAAATCTCTTATCATAATTACCCCCTATCTCCAGGTTATGACTGAATACAGTCTTCTGGTTGTCCGGTAGCGAATAGAGTCATCTACTTTTAATATTGTACTTCCTCCTGCATCTAAGGTGATTCCTCGATCACACCCCAGATTCTTCAGAGTATCTTGGGCTCTTTGTATTGTGGTACTGGGTCTCACTGCCAATACAACTCTTCCTGTGGTCGGATTATACCCCATCATAGGACGAGGGGCTGACCTGCCAATATCAGCGAAAGGTCCTGTGAACCCAGCTGAAACCATATTAATTCTTGGCAAGATGCTACACCCTGATACTGCAAACTTTACATTCTTTTCTCCTTGAATTGACAGCAGTTCTTTGACTGCCACAGAACCATCCCAATAGATTATGAATGTTCCTGCGGGCTTTCCATGAGGCTGTCTGTCACTGATCACTTTTCCATCATGCACTATAATTCCTAATGGGTAAGTCACTCCATCTGCATGATGCCATTGGAATCCCCCAGTCATGAAGCTTGGAAGAGGGATTCTATCGGCACGTCTGTCTTGAATGCTATTTCCTAAATACTCAGGACCTATGGTTATAACATGAGTGGAGGCTATTTTTCTATAGCCCAGGGATGGAACAGGCTCCGGTGGCACATCATAATGTTGAAGCCTGTTCCATGTTTGGGTTCCTACAATACCATCTATTAATAAGCCGTTCTGTCTTTGGAATATCCTTACCTTACTTTCGGTTTGAGGTCCAAAGATACCGTCCACAGGGATAGCTAATAACCGTTGAAGTTTCTTTACATATTCCCCCCGGCTGCCACGTCTCAGTATCATATTAGTACCTCCATTCTGTTCTCTGGGGCCTAACATCTACGTGGCACATTTCAGCTCCAATACCTATCCCAGTGAATCCCACCTCTCTTGCGAGACTTGCAAGCTGATCTCCAGTATACCCAGCAACCTTAATATCTGCAGCTGTACCATTACGATGCTCTGACTGTTTAGCTCCCCCCACAGCTTTAGACCTATTATGTTCAGGGGTCCTGTACCCACTGATCACGATGATGGGCTTCTCTAGTTTATACCTCATAATCTGGAGCTTTTCAATCAGTCGTCTGTCTACCAACACGGTGTCAGCTCCATCCTTTGACCTGAACTCTGACAACCTGAAGTGAGAGGATAACTCCATATCCCCGTCTATGGAGTAATCAAAGTTCATTAAATTCTGCTTACATTTATGAGAGTCCAAGGTGCTTGCCACAGATGAAAGTTCTATTGCAATTTTTCTGATAAGATGTGCTTGATCTTTCATTAATCCCCAACCTTTCTCTTTTTATTTTCCTATTGGTCTTCTTCCTCCAAACGATCCCTCCCTCTGCATCTGTTCTACCTCGGATAACGTAGGCACTTCTATTCCCTGATCTCTCAGATATTGAATCAACTGCATTAATTCCCTGTTCTGTTCATACAATGCAGAGGCTTGAATATTTTCTGCATCATACCGTCGGGGTATACCCAATGAAGACCCCACACGAGCCATTTGACGGGGGTTTTCAGGGTCTGTCATAACATCAATGTTCGATAGGATGGGTAATTGTCGAAGGAAATAATCAACGTTTCTTTTGCTTACTTGCGGTCTGTCTGGGGTGTCAATACCCATCTTTTCTAACATAGCCATGATACCTGTGAATGGAGCATCTACCTTTTCACCGGGATAGTCTTCTAATTCCTGACCACTGAATAATTGTCGATTAGTAGACCACTCAATAGGAGCTCTTATTAAAGGATTCAACATAGACAACAGGTTGGCAATGTTCTTGCTGTTGACGGGGATTCTACTGAGATCTTGGTAAGGCATATTAGGGTGTAAGTATTTGTCCCCATCTTTCCCTAACCTTACGAATCCTTGGTCTTTAGCCCATGAGGGCATTTCATTCTCATCCTGTGGTCCTCCCTGAATGTTGTCAGCTACTTTCTGTACTCGTTGGAAATCCCTTGGTCTCTTAATTAATGCCTCAATCTCCATAGGAATATTTTTACGAGTCCATGTGTAGAAAGGCATGATGCGTTTCATTACTTTTTTCTCAAAAGGTGTCAGGTCAAAGTAGTCAAAGTAGAATTTCTTTACCTGTGCTGCAGCTTCCTGAGGGGTCAATCCCTTACCTAATTGATCGAGATAGCCACCGAATCGAGCCCAGTTATTAGAGGTCTCAGTTAATTCTCGAATGACAGAATCATACTTCTGACCTGCTTTACGGAGAGCACTGGGGTCTGTGACTGTACTCATAAGTTTTTTGGGTGCCTCTGTGATTGTTCCCAGCGTACCCAAAGCCCCGGTCTTAGTGGCATCGAGAAAAGCCAACATTGGGTCTATCTCTCTCCCATGAATCTTTATCAGCTTTCTCTCAATCTCTCCATCTTTAACCATACGCTTGTATAGACGCTTCAGCTGTTTGATATTGTCGGCATCGAAGTTGGGTACTTCCTTAGCCATCAATCTGGCTTTATTAGTTAAAGCTTCCATGCCTGTTTGAACGATTCCATTCTTCTTAAAGGCCTCTGCAGAGTGCTTGAATACCACAGGATTCCTAACTCCCATGAGATAAGATTGCCACATATTACCTGTGGTATCTCGAGGAACGTGACCTGGATTCCAGGTATAGGCTAAGTTTTTCCATTGGGTAGTGCCTTTATCGAACAGAGATAAGAATGCACTTTTATTATCAGGATTAGTTATTAAGCCCATGTAGTCATTGAAGATACGAGCAAATTCCTCAGGTAAAGCTATCATTTCATCCTTGGTCTTTTCTGTAAGTTTAGTCACCTTACGCATAACCGTAGCCCCTGTGGTTTCATCCACAGCTTTAACAAACATACCGTAGCCTTTGGGGATTTTATTTAAGTTCTTAGCAAATTCTTCCACAGGGATGCCGAAGGTTTCTGTCATCTCTTGGGCTAATTTACCAACTTCCATACCAGTCAAATGCTGCTTACCCCTGATCATTAGGATCTCTAATGCATCTTCTGAGAGCCAGGGTTTATCCAGCATATCATTGACTGACATGGGTGTCTGTCCTGCAATCTGACGAGGCTGAAGTCCGGGGTTGATATTCCCTTGTGACAATAGGTCAGCCAGTTCTCCAGTAACTCCCCCGGTGGGGGCTTTAGGAGACATAGCTTGTACCCACTCTGATTCAGCCTTTGTAAGCCTTCTTCGTGCCACAAAAGGAATGTAGTTGTCCAGCCAGTCAGAATCTAATCCCAGACCCATAAGGTCTTTCTTCCATGCCTCTGTGGTACTCTTGAAATACTCAGCACCTCGAGCAATGTTCTCAGGTACTTCAAGATCGGGATTGGCTACCTTTTCTAATACCTGTCTACGAGAAGCTTTATCATTGATACCGAACCTTGCGAATTGTTCCCCTATCTCTTGAGACAATTCATCCGTCTGGCTACCGACTCGTGCACTTACGTTCTGAACTCTGCTGGTCATTACATCTTGAGCTTGACCAGGATCTACTGCTTTAATGACTTGTTTCTGGATCTCATCAGGAATATCCATATCTGTCATAGTCCGGGTGAAAGCCTCGGATATGTCTGTGGTAACTCCGGCAGCCTCAGGGATGAGATCTCTCCCCATACTACTTTTCTCAAGGTTCTTAGCCAATACAGAATCCGGTAGCTTATTGGATTTGTACCCTGTCTTGAAGGCTTTTCCAGCCCAATCTCCAATACGGGTACTTCGAGCAAACTCTGTTGCTTTTCTTCCCCCCCACGTAAGAGCCTCTGTTCCGGGGATTCCCACAGAAAACAAGGTTTCTCTCCCCATAGGGGGTATGACATTAGCTGCAATTCGACTGCCTGCTTGACCGCTGATCTTTGTAGCAGGGTTAGTGCCTGCTGCTTTAACTCCCTGACCAAGTAGGTCAACCAATTCGTCTACATTTAAAGTATCAATCTGAGTAGCTGCTTTCATTATGTTCTTGGACAATTCACCCACGTTAGCCCCTGAGAGGCCCTGTGCAGCGTCTCCCATTCTCCGGGCAATCAAATTACCAATATCGTCACCGAAGGCCTTTGTGAGTGCCTGTGTGCCTTCTACCGCTCCCTGAGCAGCTTTCTTTTTCAATCCGAATCCTAACCAGTTTAAGGGGTCAAGGGGATTGAATACATCAGCTGCTACACCAAGTACTCCTGCTGCTGAGGGGTCATACCACTTATCAGACCCGAACAACTTCTTATCGGAGACCCCAAGATTACGCATTAAGTCTCCTCCTGTGGGGGTTTCCTCTAACTTGAATCCACGAGCAATAGCCCCAAGGGGATCGAAGTGTGAGGTGGAACTCTGTTCAGGGGTGAATACTTCCTGAAGTAGGTTGTTGGCTGCATATCCTGTACGGGATAAGTTCCTGAACAAAGACCACACATTGAACTTAGGTTTCTTAATAGGTTCAGCAGGAATACCCAGAGCCTCAACTCGGGCTCGGGTATTTGCTGTCTGGGTTTGAGCTCTTATGAGATCATCCCTTTGAGTCTGTTGTTGTTGAAATACTGAACTACGTGGGGGGAGAGTACTTGAGCCCATTCCAAATGATGAACGCCTTGGAGTCATAGCCATTTATATCCCCTCCTTATTTTAGGTACGATGAATAGTTCAACACATTCTTATTAGGATCTAAGCTGCTGGATGATTTAAAGTCTGAGTACCAAGGAATCTTCTTGTTGGGATCTTCTCCCCACTTAACAGTAATAGCTTCTCGAACTTTAGGTAAATTAACCCCTACGTCTTTCCATTCTTGCTGATGGTATTTAAGTGTTTCTTGGGCTGCCCCAATACTTTGGGGTTCCCACACTCTCCATATTGCACGAGCGGTAGCATCATTGACTCCATAATCTCTCATAATGGATGGTACTGCATTGTCTTCTTTTTCTTGGAGTTCAATTTCCTTAAGCTGTCCTGCAGCTAATATATTGTTTAGTTTTGTTTGAACGTCTTCCTGACCATAGTCAGATCCTGGGGCTAATCCAAAGTCTTCGAATCCGAATCCTTCAGGTACAACTCCTGTATCTCTGGCTATCTGAATACCGTGAGCCAGATTTTGAAGTTTACCTGCTGCGTTGGAGGCCTTTAGGGATTCAGCATGCATCTGGTATCTTAACCCTCTGTCAGCGGCAGCGTCACGAGCAGCTTGTGTTATTGTTCCCACAGGAACACCTAACAGATCAGCTTGTTCTTTATTGGCAACTCTACCCCCAACCTGGAACATACTGAAGGCCTCATTGAATCGGTTGAGATGTTCTTGCATAGCAAATTCCTGGAGTGCCATATCTTTGTTGAAGTCCCACTGATCGAGAGCCAAATTGTAATTACCCATCTGAATAGCTTCATTGAAATTGTTCTGTCTCACTGCCATATCCCGTTGGAACTGTTCTTGATTGACAGCAAACTCTCTGGTGAATCGTTCTTGGTCTACAGTGAACTCATTCATAAACTGTCGTTGTGACTCTGACTGATATTGAGATGTTAAGTTCATCAAGTTGTCGATCTCAGCCTGTCTGGATTGTTCAATGGCAGAATATATCTGTGGTATTACAGCACCCAGTTCAGTCATACCCTGGTTAGCAAGTTGTCCCATTCTGTCATTGGTAACTGTGGAATCCAAGATGCCTCGAGCATTCATCTCTTCCATTGTCATCTGTTGTCCCTGCTGAATATTCTGTTCGGCTAATCCTTTCAATGCCTGATATCTAGGATCCCCTTCAACATCAATATTTTGATTATTTATCTTACCTTGGATTTGACTGAGTAAATTTGTTATCTGTCCCTGATGAGGATCTTTGAATTTAGGCATTAGGGTGGAAACATTCTGTAATGAGTTGTCCATTGTGACTGGCTTAGCCACAGCAGCCATATGTCCTGATGTATCAAACCGGGGGGTATTAACTGATTGTTGGTTTCCGAGCATTTGCATGAGGATATTGGGATTATTGACAATGTTCCTACCGTCTTGAACGCCTCCTTTCAATCCAAGAGTCTGTCCTTGACCTGATGTAAAACTTGTATTCTTTCCAGTGGCAGGATTAGTCAATGTGACATTTCCGTTTTGATAGCTACTTGTCCATCCTTGTTGTCCTATCAGGTCCTTGAGTAACATTGTTCTCCCCCTCTCTTATCGCTTCCACTAAAACCCCCATAATGTCTACGTATGCGAAAGCCTCATCCCCTTTAATGTCTACCCTCTTAAGAAAAATCATTAGATTGTTCATCTGTTGTTTAGAGAGATTTACCATTAAACTTCCTCCTCTACAGTCTCCGGGGATATTCGTTTTGACCCGTTGATTCTTACTGATTCTTCGTTAGCCATATATAAAACATTGTCTACTTGAAATCCTGAAATATTAACTACATTAGTTCCGGTGTCCACAGAGATATCAAGGGGGTCGAGTATATTTAGTTCTGTGTATACGGGGTATGATTGAGGACCCGTAAGCCTTAGACTTATTCCTTCAATAATGTCTCCTCTCTCTATCTTCTCAAGATTTACCTGAGGGTTATTGTCAAATTCTCTTCCTAATATTGTTACCTTCATTTTATCCCTCCTAAGATATATACTGAAAAGCTGATTCTAAGTTGGTAAAGTACCACCCCATAACCTCATCTCCCGTCTGAACGTTTCTGCAGGCAGAAGCCACAGCTCCGCTCATGGTATGAAGTTTATTCGATACGTCTCTGAAATGGGAAGCGTAAAGAACTTTATTACTGGAACTCCTATATAAAGAGGAAGATAGTCGAGAAGTCCCATAATAGTCACAGAAATCATCTACTCTTTGTAAGAAGCTGTTCCACCTTAAATAAGTGATAGTAGAAAAATTCCCTTGACCGTTCATGGCATTTCTTTCTGTGGTTGTCCAAGTCCAATCCGTTGGACGGGGATTATCACAGGCATCGGTACTATGACTTTGAACAGGGCTACTGGAAGATAGCTCATACCAAGTTCCCCCCCAGTTAGCCCATCCTCTGAAGTAGTATGTGTTTGAACAAGCCATTCCTGAGGAGAAGGTAATTGTTCCAGTAGAGGTAGTTGTGGAACTACTACTAAACAATAGGCTTTGAAGACGGTTTGAATCTGAAGAGGCATCAGAATATGAACCATAGGACCTTATCCTGAATTGAACATATTGATTAGCAGGATTCTCAAGTCCAGTTATCCTTACCCTTATTGAGGTTTGTGTACTACTAACTTTAGAAACAGTAGCCATCTATTCACCTACCCGAATGTGGCAGTTCC
>CALGAG010000093.1 GCA_937951995.1 uncultured Bacillota bacterium | reverse complement strand
TACTGTCCAGAATGGAAATCGCCACACTGAAGAGAATCTCTGAAATGGAGTGATAGCTTTGGATAAAAAGAAACCTACAGCTGAGGAGGAGCTTACAAAAAAGATTTCGGATGATGTAAAGCACAGGCTAAGGTCTAAACGGGAAGGAAAAGAGATTATGTTCGGTATGGGCGTTTTCGGAATAATTGGGTGGTCAATAACCGTACCTACTCTTCTGGGAGTGGCCTTGGGAGTGTATCTTGACGGTAGATTCCAGGTGAGGTTTTCCTGGACACTTACCCTAATGTTTGCAGGACTGATTGTGGGCTGCCTCAACGCATGGCGCTGGATCAGTGAAAAAACCAACAGTAAAAGGAAGTGAAGCTATGGTGATTGCTTTTATAACAGGTGTTTTTTTGGGATTCATATTCTTTGGAGGACTCTATTTCAGCGTCAACCGCATGGCAGATATGAAGCATCCGGCAGCCTTTATGCTGGCAAGTCTGATTATCAGGATGCTTATTCTGTTGGTGGGATTATATCTTATCAGGGGAGATAGCTTCTACAATATTCCCCTTGCATTGTTGGGGATATTGTTGGCAAGGACCTATCTGACCTGGTGGGTGAAAAGGAAGGAAAGCTAGCGTATATGAAAGGAACGGGATGGAAAAATGTCCATTGATCCCAGTAGCATAGTATATTTCGAGTGGGGAGTTGTCAGAATTACTGCGACCTTGGTCTTTACCTGGGTGACAATGCTGCTGCTTACCGTGGCAGGCTTGCTCCTGACCAGGAATCTGACAGATGAGAACAACATGTCCAAGAGCCAGTCCATCCTTGAGGCGACCCTGATAACAATGAAAAATCAGATCAAAAGCGTAAGCCAGCAGAATCCTGGCAAGTACCTGCCATTTATAAGCACTCTTTTCATATTTATCCTGACGGCTACGATTTTGTCAATCATACCAGGCTTCCATGCCCCAACAGGCTCCTTGAACACCACAATAGCCCTATCCCTCTACGTGTTTTTGCAGTCCCCTTCTACGGGATACAGAGCCTTGGGATAAAGAACTACCTTAAGGAGTATGCCAAGCCGTCTGTTGTGATGCTGCCATTCAACATTATCAGCGAGTTTTCAAGAATCGTATCACTGGCGGTAAGGCTGTATGGAAATGTCATGAGTACAAGTGTAATAGTCATTATTCTGTTGGGTGTGGTACCCTTCTTCTTTCCGGTTGTAATACAGCTGTTCGGAATTCTCACTGGGGCTATTCAGGCCTATATTTTTGCCATACTGGCAACTGTCTATATAGCTTCAGCAACAAGTGAAAATCAAGGAGGATGAGTTATGGATTCAATAACGGTTATAGGAATGACTTCCATTGTGATGGCAGGGCTGACAATAGCAATTGGTTCAATTGCACCGGCCATCGGAGAAGGAAATGCGGTTGCACAGGCGTTGAGGTCCATTGCCCAGCAGCCTGACGAGGCCAACACAATCTCCAGGACGCTCTTTGT
>CALGAG010000092.1 GCA_937951995.1 uncultured Bacillota bacterium | reverse complement strand
GGTTATTTATGGGTATAACTAAATAGGTGATTATAATGAAAAAGAATAGTTTAATATTGGTTGGTGTCGCATTGCTTATGGTCATTGCCTTCATTCTGGTTCAGGAACAGCTGGAAAAACCCAGTGATGATAATTTTGTCTATGTGGCTACCGATTCACTGGGACCCTGGTACTTCGACAAGTCTACCATTGATGAGAGATTTGACCAGGAGGAAGGTATCAGTGTTATTGACGTATGGGTTAGGCATGATATCGATCAAGAAAGGAATGTTGTAGTTAGGGACGAACTCCTATGGCACATAGACCCTGACCAAGTAAGATATAAGTTTTCCGATGCCTTTGCCTTCAATGAGGAGGGTTACCTCCTTGAAGCCTGATATCTCAGTTATGAGGAGGTCTCGTGGAGACCTGTAGAGCCAGGAAGTGTTGCGGAAAAAATCATTTTAATGGTATCAGAATATCACAAGGATGGACATGAATGATTATATTTGACAATCTAATTTGCAATGGGAGGATACTAGATGGGAAAAAAGGTATTTATGTTTAATTCAAAATATATGGTATTGATTTTTATATTCACATTTTCAGTACTGCTAAGTATAAGTTCAGTGGCATCTGCAACAACCCTTACAGAGCACTACCAGGAGGTCAATGACCAGGTCTCATTTATACAGGCAAATAGCACCTTAGCAGACAAGGGCAATTTTTTTATCAGAAGGATAGTCTCAAAGGTGGACCACACTTACTGGACCAGCTTTAGGATTCCGGGAGAGGCTGGAACCTTGAAGTATTTTGATGACCACAAGAATCTGGTGGAGGTAGCCATGGTGGAGGGACCACTTCCCCAGGGGAGAATCATTTTCCTCTCAACAGACAGTTACCATTATATCCTAGGTCAGCCCTACACCTACAGGGACCTGGGAGCGGGGACAAAGGATTCCCTCTTAAGCCATCCTATACAACTTAAAAAGGATCAATCGGGCTGGGTCGTTACCTTCCGCTACAGCCTAAGTCCTGGTGTACATGGAATCCTTTGGGGTGTGGGTTCACCTCAGGATTTGGTGGATTTTGACAACAAGGACCAGCTTAGGATATGGTCCAACTACGACCTTGATGGAAATGCCAGACTTCTTTATGATGGCTACCATTATAAGAGTCCGACAACCTACTTTCCAACAAGCCCGAATTCATATTGGAGGATACCTAGTGACTATCTTACAAATTCCATGGTAAGGTCTGGAGGTAGTCCAGCTTCAGAAATAATTGGATCATCACTACTGAAGATAGCCCACAAGAATATTGGTGGGGAAGGATTTCTTCCCACATTGCCTAGAAGCAACTGGTTATATGAGGATTATGGCATAGAGGCAGGCTTCTTTGATACCAGGTTTAATGCTGATACCATTGAAACAAACATAATAGCCTACAAAAAATATGGAGACCCTGTTTACAGGGATATGGCTATCAGATTGGCAGACTACTATCTTGACCATGGAAGAAACAACAGGTTTGTTCTCCAAGATCCAACCCTGGGAGAGGGATGGCTGGTTGAGGACTACTATCATAAGTCGGGAAGAAAGAATCACACATCCCTTAATCACCAGCTGCAGGCAATACACTCATTCCTTCTCCTCTATGAATCTGAGAAGAACCCGGAGTATCTGGATTTTGCCCAAAAGATGATAAATGGAATCAAGATCACCAGGGATATGTGGATTATGGAGGATGGCAACCTTGAGTATGCCTATATGCCTGACGGAACCATGGGGCTTGTGGATTATGATTACCTGACCTACAACGACCTGCTAAATGTTCAGGAGGCTCTTGCAAGGATAAAGGGACAAAGCGACCAGGACCTTCAGATTCTTATGGAATCCAAAAAACTGTGGATGGATAGGAACAATGTATCCGGGTACAGAATAACAGAACCTACAACAAATCCCAGCTGATTTTCAGCTGGGATCTTTTTTAGAGTGAGTCAAAAAGAACCGTCCCCAGTGACTCTAATCTGGGTGTATTGTACGGGATTCATAATCCTTATTGGAAGGACACTGTTGCCGATCCCGCTGTCGATATAGAGCATGCTGCCCCCTGGCAGTTCCATTAGCCCCTTGTCGTAGTGGGGAAACAAACCCTGACCTGGAGATACCACTCCACCAATCAAGGGTAGTCTTATTTGACCCCCGTGGGTATGTCCGGAAAGAATCAGGTCCACATCCCCGTCTGCATACCAGGAGGCCCTCACAGGAGAATGGGACAGAAGGATGTTTAGCCTCTCAGCCTCATTGTCCTCCAGCATTTTCTGGTAGTCATTTTCCTCCACATAGAAGTCTGCACCATAGATATTGACGGTTTTGTCTTCAATGACCATCTCCACCCTATTGTTGCTTAGGATGATGACACCCTTTTCTTCAAGCTCATTTAGGAGCTCTCTTCTGTGTCTGTTGGCTACTTCATGGTTGCCCTCTACAAAGTATACGGGTACATCTGCTGATAGCATTGAATCCACCAGGTCTAGGGATACGGTGAGGTCCTCTGTATTGTGGTCCACCAGGTCCCCTGTCAAGGCAATCATGTGTGGATTGAATTCCCGAATCTCTTTCTGTAACCTACTGATATCTATCCTGTGATTTGAATGAAAATCAGTCACCTGAACTATTCTTATCTCATCCTTCACCTTGCTTGATTGGACCTGTATCCTTTCAGTCCTGAACTGGGATATCTGATTTTTGTTGTAGACAAATATCCCCATTGCAAGGATTATAATTGCCAGAAGTATTGTTTTCATTTTCATGTATCTCCCGCCTCCGCAGTCTTACTGCATGTATGGTCCTATTTTCTAAGTGTCGCCTCTACTCTTTTTGGGTTTAAAAAGAGGTCCATTGCATTTTCAATGGATGTCACAGCGATGTCAGCTTTCTGAAGTATGCCTGCAAAAGCTCCCTCCTGACCTATTACTGCAACTCCTATTCTGGCTTCATCCAGCATTGCCATATCGTTTCTTCCGTTTCCGATTGCAACGGTCCTTTCCGAGCCCAGCCTTTGAACAATCTGCCTCTTGCTATCCTCGGCATTTCCCTTGTCAAAGACCCTAACATGGACCGGCAGGCCTTCGCACTCCTCCCTGACAGTTCCAAAGGTGTCTGCAGTAAGGACGGTAAGATCTAAGCCTGTCTCTCCCAGCCTCTTAAGTCTTTCTCTTGTCTCCCCTGACATCCTTCCATCCAATGCAAGTGTTCCGTTATAGTCAAATACCAGATTCTCTATTTCCATTGGTTTTTCATAGCCCTGTATATTAAGCTTTAGCATATTATCCCACCCTTTATGTTTTCAGTCCATGACAAAAGCAAAAAGAACCGGCCCCCATGCTTTTTGTCCTAAAACAAAAATGCCCCGACTGCCTTTTAAGTAAAGCATCCGAAGCACTTTTTATATGGTGCGGGAAAGAGGACTTGAACCCCCACGTCAATGACACTAGATCCTAAGTCT
>CALGAG010000091.1 GCA_937951995.1 uncultured Bacillota bacterium | reverse complement strand
CATCCCCTAGGGTGGATACAAAGGCCAACAAGCCTGTTACAATTGCTCTGGATGAGATAGCTGAAGGAAAGGTGGAGTTTGTTAATCCTTCTGCTGGAAGCTTTAAGTAGGTGAGGACATGTTAAAGGACAAGCACATACTATTGGGTGTAACAGGTGGAATAGCAGCGTATAAATCAGCTGACCTGGTTAGTAGACTGATAAAGGCTGGTGCAAGGGTGGATGTTGTAATGACAAGGGGAGCCACTGAATTTGTAAGTCCCCTGACTTTTCAGACCATGTCACAAAGCAAGGTGCATTTTGACTTGTTCGGATTGGAAAGCAACATGGAGGTTGAACACATTTCCCTTGCACAAAGACCAGATGCAATTCTTATAGCACCAGCCACTGCCAATACAATCGGCAAGATTGCAAATGGAATTGCAGATAACATGTTAACTACGGTAATAATGGCTTCAACTGCCAGAATAATCTTTGCTCCTGCAATGAATACCAACATGTATCTAAATCCCATAACTCAAGGAAATATCAACAAACTGAAGGAACTGGGCCACCTATTCTTGGACACAGGCAAGGGAAGGCTTGCTTGCGGGGATGTAGGTGCAGGAAAGATGGCAGAACCTGCTGATATTGTTGAATATCTTGAATATTTTTTTACAGAAAAGGACCTCTTGGGCAAAAAGATAGTTGTAACTGCAGGACCTACTGTTGAAGCCATGGATCCTGTAAGGTTCATCTCCAACCACTCCAGCGGGAAAATGGGTTATGCCATAGCCAGGAATGCAGTAATGAGAGGTGCGGAAGTTGTACTTGTGTCTGGACCGGTAAACCTTAAACCACCAACAGGTGTTAGGTTGGTCCAAATTGAATCAACAAAGGATATGTTGGATGCGGTAAAGGACGATTTTGACACCTGTGACGTTTTGATTAAAGCAGCGGCCCCTTCTGATTTTAGGCCATCGAACTATCATGATAGGAAAATTAAGAAGCGGGAGAACGGCTCTGAGAACATGTCAGTTGAACTAACAAGAAATCCTGACATTGCTGCTCACTTCGGAAAAATCAAGGAGAAGAGGATAATGGTTGGATTTGCAGCAGAAACCAACAATCTTGAGGAATATGCCTTGATGAAAATGAAGGAGAAGAACTTTGATTTCATAGTTGCCAATGACGTAACACAGGAGGGGGCAGGGTTTAAAGGAGATACCAATATAGTAAGTGTCATTGACAGATCAGGCAAAAGGGAAGATTTACCAATGATGCCAAAGACTGATTTGGCCTCTGTAATATTGGACAAGGTAAAGTCCCTTTTGTTAAATGTATAAGGAGTATTAAGGTGTAGCGTCTGAAAGGGGTTATTGGATGAGCTTTGCAGATATCATTATCGATCATAAGTCCACCAGCGTGGATAGAAGGTTCACATATAGTATACCGGATGAGCTCCTTGATGATGCCAAGGTGGGAGTTAGGGTTGTGGTTCCCTTTGGAAGATACAACAAACCTACCATGGGTATAATTGTTGAAATGAAAGAAAAACTGGATTCCAATATTAAAACCAAGGACATTGTTAGAATACTGGACGACAAACCCTTGATTTCAGAGAAAAGACTAGAGTTGGCTAAATGGATCAAGGACCAATACATTAGTACAGGGTTTGAATCCATGCAACCAATATTGCCACCCGGAGACTTCAGAGATATAAGTACCATAGTGGTTTTAAGGGAGGAATTCAAGGGGTTTCACCTAGTGTCTGACAAGGGAAGGAAAATCCTGAGTGACTTGTCAGAGGCTGGGAAAATTGAGTACTCCCGCCTAAGAACCATGTATAATGATGGTGGGTTCAACAGGGAAATATCTGCCCTTGAAGAATTAGGGGCAATAAGACTGGTTCTTCAAGTCAGGAAGAACACCACAACCAGGGTTGAACGATTCATTGTTGCAAACACTGGTGTTTCGTACCAGCAAGGCATTGAAATAGCAGGCAAGGGTGCAAAAAAACAACTTGAAATCTGGCGCTTTATCAGCGCTGCTAAAGAAGCTGATTTGAGAGACCTTTTATTGGATTTCAATACCAGCCTGTCAGTGGTGAAGGCCATGGAAAAGAAGAACCTCATAAAAATAGAAACCAGGTTGGTGGACGAAAAGCCCATATCCGAGAAAATTTCGGAATACAAAAGAATAGAACTCAATAAGGAACAAAGAGAGGTTTATGACGGTATTGTAGGGTCACAGGACAATTTATTTCTCATTCACGGAATAACCGGTAGCGGCAAGACTGAAATCTACCTGCAGCTTGTGGAGGATATGCTCAGAAAAGGCAAGAATTCAATCATACTTGTTCCTGAAATATCACTCACACCTCAGACAACAGATAGGTTTGTTGGAAGGTTTGGCAATCAGGTAGCCATACTTCACAGCAAGCTTACACAACTGGAAAGATTTGACCAGTGGAGAAGAATCAAATCTGGCGAATATAATATTGTTATTGGTGCGAGATCTGCTTTGTTCGCACCTTTCAACAATCTGGGACTGATAGTAATAGATGAAGAACATGAGAATACCTACAAGTCCTCCAACAATCCAAAATACAGCACAGTGGAGGTTGCCAAGAAAATCAGCGAGCTGGAGAATGCAAAGCTTGTTCTAGGGACTGCGACACCCTCTGTGGAGACCTATTTCAAGGCAAAGAATGGGGAGTTCCATCTGTTTGAACTTAAGAATAGGGCCACAAGGAACACATTGCCATCAATCAATATTGTTGACATGAGGAGGGAGCTGGAGGAGGGTAACCGATCCATATTCAGCAGGGAACTGTACTACGAGATGGAGAAGACCCTTGTTGAAGGGAATCAATTGATTCTTTTTCTCAATAGAAGGGGTTACACAGGCTTCATAACCTGCAGAAGCTGTGGCTATGTATCCAAATGCAACAATTGCGACATTAGTCTTACCTATCACAGGTCCACCAACAGACTCAGAT
>CALGAG010000090.1 GCA_937951995.1 uncultured Bacillota bacterium | reverse complement strand
ATAGGATAACTGCTCCATATCCATAGCCTATATATGCCAGGGCGATTATTATGCCTATTGTGCCAACCGCTAATGCACTTGCAAATGTCCCTTTGATGTTTGATATCCAAGTCTCTAGGAATTTTGATTGATTCATCAATGATAAGAAACCTGAAATAATCGATGCATTTATAACAGCACCACTAACTACAATTACTATAGTTGGAAATAGATTAAACTGGCCAATGTTTCCCCCTGCAATGATATACATAAAACTCATTAATGCTGTTACAATAATACTCTGGGATACATTAAATATAGATTTGTGGGGAGGGAGATTAAATACATGAACATATCCTCTACCCTCAATTTTGGGGGATCTACATAGAAATCCAATTCCTGCTGTTGTAGTAGCCAGTAATGGCCCACCAACTATTATTGTTGCAATATTTATTGCGTAGCCTACTGACACACCAATTGTGTTGTTAGGC
Source organism: uncultured Bacillota bacterium (assembly GCA_937951995.1). Classification (GTDB taxonomy): domain Bacteria; phylum Bacillota; class Clostridia; order Tissierellales; family Tissierellaceae; genus Gudongella. The sequence goes on along the minus strand of CALGAG010000090.1, from coordinate 2,401 downwards.
ATGGGGATTAATAGGGACTCAACTATAATTGCCAACGCTGCCCAGAACATGAACATTCCAATATTATTGATAGAAAAGTTAAAATAAGAAAACAATAAAGATACTATAGCTACAAATACTAAAACTCCTAAGTAAATTTTCGTCTTACTGTTCAGCTGCATTTCAAAGCCCCCTCCATACATATATTGTAAATGCCGGCTTTTACTAGATTGAAATCACTAGATAAGTGACCAGTTTGCGCCTGCTGCTAGAACTAGTGCCAATACGCTTAGTAGAACGCTTGCGATTTTTTTCATCGAATATAGCCTCCTTTTAGAGTACTATGCCGTTCGCTAGTTTGGCATGCTATATTCGCTTCGCTAAGTAAAAAAGTGTGGTTCAGCCGGCATTTATCACTATTTTGTGATAAATCTGTTTACGGCGTCAAGTGTCGCCTTGACGACCGCCTTGTCATAATCATTCCTTACTACGCTTGCACCACAAAGTCTATGTTCCGTCCCTGCAATCACTCCTGTTACGCAGATGACAATTATGTTTGTACCTGCAACAGGAACCTGCCTTATATCATCAAATAGGAATATGTCTTCAAAGCCGCTGGCTTCCTGAACCACATCCAGGGTGGTCTCAACCAGCATCCTGTCCGTGTTTCTCGAGGAATTAACTCCTGTTCTGGAGCTTGTGTACTCCTCTCCATCAAGGGATACTGAAACCTTGATTGTAACTCTTGAATCCCTGGATTCCCTAAGTACACCTTCAAGCCTAACCCTGCTGGTTCTTCTTTTCAGTGTATCGTCGGGTATCTGGGCTATGCTTATTTTCTTGTGGTCTACATCAACATCAAAGGTTGCAAGAAGAACCGACTGCACATCTCTTGCAATTTGCTTGGGCCCTCTGTGACCATTGGCTACAAGGTGTATTTCATTGATGTTATCGTCATCTCCGAAAACAATTTTACTTGAAACCACGGATTCAATTTTTTCTAAATTATCCTCCATTAGCTTGTGGTCCATAATATCCCTCGCAATACAGAATTATTTAGCGGACTGATCCACTATAATAAGATATTACCACTATTTGACCGGTCTTTCAATCAAAAAATAGCTGATTTATCAAAATAAAGTGGCAATTTCCAGAATATTGAAAAAATCCGACATATTAATGTCAGATTTTAGTCAAATGTTGATTTTCTTTTGTATATGGTATGTGGGACTTTTCTCTTCTTCTGGGGTTCTCCCTTATGGATATTCTCAAGAATTACATCAACTGCATGGGCTCCCAGCTGGTCTGCATGGATCTCAACTGAGGTTATTGGAATGGTGCATTGTCTGGATAGGAGGCTATTGTTAAATCCTGCTACCATTATGTCCTCAGGAACCTTCAGTCCACCTTCCACAAATGCTGAAACCACTCCATAGGCAACCACGTCATCGGTGGCCACCACCGCATCGAATTCCCTGCCTGCCTGGATTATTTCCCTGGCATACTTTTTCCCGGTCTCCTCACTGAACTCACCAACAAAAATGACACCCTCCTCTTCCCTAAGTCCACTCTCCTTGAGGGCCCTCTTAAAGCCTTTGATTCTCTCCTCAGTAACTGTAAGAAACCTGCCTCCTGTAATTAGAGCCAGTCTTTTACATCCCTTCTTCACAAGGTATGTGGTCAGCTCATAGGATGCCATTTCATTATCATTGTCAACGTGGTTTGAATCGTCTGATTCCTCGTAGGGTGACCCGATCACAGAAAAGGGAAACTCCATTTCCCTTAGGTATTGGATCGACTTGTTTTCAACCTTGCTGGTCATAAGCAGGACTCCATCCACCTTTGCGGTCGATACCAACTCCCGCACTGTATTGTAGTCGTCGGTCCCAGGTGGTGTTGATGAAAGCAGAATGTCGTAGGATGCCTGGGTGGCCGCCTTTATTATTCCTCGTAGGGCCTCTGGGAAAAATGGATTCAATAGTGCTTCCCCAGGCCTATCTGGCATTATGAGTCCGATTGTTCTGGAGGAGTTTTTCGCCAGGTTCCTTGCAATTGCATTTGGTTGGTAGCCAAGCCTTGTCATGTGGGTCAGGACCTTTTCAGTGGTTTTTCTGCTTATTCTGGGATTGTTTGATATTACCCTTGAAACGGTCGATGGAGAAACCCCTGCCTCCTTGGCGACATCTTTTATTGTGATCCTATGCCTTTTTTTGACCATGATTACACTCCCATCAGCGGTTTATTCTCTCTCCGGTTTCGCCGTCAAAGTAATGAATTGCATTAATATCAAATCCAAAGGTGTGGGTTTCCCCCTCCTTGTAATCATAATGGCCCGGGGTTGAAATCACAAGGTCTGAACCATCCTCTAGCCTTGCAAACAAGGTCTTTTCCTTACCCAGCATCTCTATTACGTCTATTGTCG
>CALGAG010000089.1 GCA_937951995.1 uncultured Bacillota bacterium | reverse complement strand
TACAACAAGAAGACCACAAGGGCCATGAATGAGGAGGCCATCCAGATCCTCAGGGAGCTTGGGATCGAGCTCTATGCCACGATGATAATCCCACTGGACTTCTCAAAGGAGGATTTCAGGGAGCTGACAGGATGGCTGAGGCAGATGAAGGTCACCTTTGTAAATCTCCAGCCCTTGACCCCGTTACCTGGAACAGCCATTTTCCATGAATACAGGGACAGGCTCCTTTATGACACCTGGGACCATCATGTTTTTGACATGGCACATGTGGTCCTGAGGCCTGAAAGGATGAGTGTGAGAATGTTCTATTTCCACCTGCTCCTAGGCTATTACAGGGTTGTAACAAGGCCTGTTAACATCCTTAGACTGGTCAGGAGATACGGACTTTGGGCAAATCTGAGGATGCTTAAGGGAAGCCAGATGGTGGGCCTTCAGTACATGAAGAAAATTGTGAGGGGATACTGATGAAAAAGCTTCTATTGATACAGCCAAGTCCATATGACAGACAGGGTAATCCCATAAAGAAGAAGAAGCTTTACTTTGTTGGTCTCTCCCTTCCCCTTCTGGCAGCCATGACCCCCTCGGACTGGGAGGTGGAGATCATCTTTGAGATAATCGAGGACATACCCTTCCAGACAGATGCTGACCTTATTGGAATAAGCACCATGGGACATGGGGTAATCCGTTCAATTGACATAGCCAAGGAGTTCAGAAGGAGGGGAAAGACAGTAATAATGGGTGGATATATGGCAAGCATAATGCCCCAGGAGGCCATGAAGTACTGCGATTCCCTGGTTGAAGGGGATGCGGAGCATGTGTGGGAGGATTTGATCCAGGACTTTGAAAGGGGAGATCTCAAGGCTCATTACAAGAAGCCCCTAAGAGAGGGCTGGTTTTCAACACCCAAGCCCAGATTTGACTTGATCATGGACAAGCCCATCGGGGACTTTCTTCCGGTCCAGGCTGGTAGGGGATGTCCCAACACCTGCAGCTTCTGTTCAGTGGCCTGCCTCTACAAGGGCAGCTATGTAAAAAAGCCTGTCCAGGAGGTAAAAAGAGACCTTCACCAGGTCAGGGACCTTGGCTTTGGGAAGGTCCTACTTCTTGATGACAACATTTTTTCTGACAGGGAATACCTTAAAGACCTCTTGAGTATCCTAAAGGACATGAAGCTGGAGTGGATGAGTCAGTGCGACATAAGGATCGGCAGGGAGGATGACCTCCTTAAAGACCTTGCTGAGAGTGGTTGTACCACCCTTAGCTTTGGGCTGGAAAGCATAAGCAGGGAAAGCCTGGTAGCCATGAACAAGGGCTGGGCAAGGCCAGAGGACTACACAGAACTGATAAAGAACATTAAAAGACATGGAATAGATGTATCCACTGAAATGGTGGTTGGTGGGGAAGGGGACACCTTGGAGTCAATAAGAAAGACCAAGGATTTCATTGAAGACAACAGGATCTCCGTCCCCAGGTTCTATATCCTGACCCCATTTCCAGGAACCTCTTTTTTCAGGGACATGGAGACTGCAGGGAGACTGGAAAACAGGGATATCTACTCCTACGATGGAACCGCAGCGGTCCACACCCCTGCCAACATGACTGCACAGGAGCTGACTGACAGCTATTGGGAGCTCTATGAATCCCTGTTTACCATCAGATCCATTTTCACAAGGAATATCATGAAAAGGGAATTTCTTAGGGACCCCTTCAGGTACCTATTCTATGGAATGGTAAACCTCTACTACAGACACCAGATAAGGAACAGGATAACACCCAACATTTTCTAAGGGAGGACAAAATGAGAATACTATTGGTAAGACCCCCGAGAATCAAGCAGGCCATAACCCTTGGAAGCTTTATGTTTTCGGAGCCTCTTGGTCTTGAAATGATATATGGGGTCCTTAAGAAGGACCACCAGGTGAAGATTATGGACATGATGATTCAAGATGACCTCCCAGGGGAACTAAAGGAATTTTCGCCACATATTGTTGGAATAACAAGCCTTTGCATAGATGTTGACAGGGTCATTTCTCTTGCAGGGGAATGCAAGGCCTTTGACGGTGACATAATAACTATGGTGGGAGGAACCCAGACCCTCCTGTCCCCTGAGAGCTTTTTTGATGAAGGGATAGACCATATCTTCAGGTTTTCCACAAGGGATAATATTCTTGAGCTGATGGGTCAAATTGAAGATGGGCGGATTGAAGCACTGGATGGGGTCCTGTCCAGAGACCTAGCCTACTACGATACTGGAGTCCAGGGCAGGAATGAATACCTCCCTCCAGACCGGGAGTCCACAAGGGTCTACAGAAGCCACTACTCCTATTTTGGCTACAGGCCAGCTGCAATCATGGAGCTTGGACTTGGGTGTGGGAAGACCTGTGACTTCTGCCTTCGCTGGAGGATAGAGGGAGCCAGGGAGGAGATGATTTCTGAGGAAATATGGCAGGAGGACCTCCTTTCAATCAAGGAGCCCACGGTCATGTTTATTGACAATGACCTTTTTTCAGATGACGGGAAGGTGGACCAACTTATAAGCTTCATTCAAGAGAAAGGAATAGACAAGAATTACATAGCATATGGGTCTGTCCATGGAATTCTAAGACACAAGGATAAGGTGAGGAAGATGGCATCCCTTGGTCTCAAGGCTCTTTTGGTGGGGTATGAAACCTTCGATGATGGGGAGCTGGTCAAGTACAGGAAGAAGTCCACAACAGATGAGAACAGGGAGGCTGCAAGGCTTCTTCAGGAAATAGGCATAGATGTTTGGGCATCCTTTATGGCCCATCCCGACTGGACCAGGGAAGACTTCAGGACCTTCAGAAGGTATATCAGGGAACTGGCTCCGGAAATATCAACAATCAACCCCCTCACCCCCTTCCCAGGTCTGCCCCTGTTCGAAAAGTACAAAGACAGACTGATGTACAGGGTGGAGGATTATCATAGGTGGAGCTTTGGCCAGGTTATGATAATGCCCTCCAAAATGTCCCTCAGGTCCTATTATATGGAGCTCCTGAAAACATACCTCTACATAAACCTTGCCCTCAACAGAAACACGGAGATGATAAGAAAGTACGGCCTCATTAATATCCTAAGGATCCTCAAGGGTTCCGTTGGAGCCTCATTCAAATACATCCGCCTGATGAGATCCCAGCGACTCACTTGATTAATTACCTAGCAATCGGGTATGTATTGACCATGGATTAGCTTGTTAAAGCATGAAATGGAGGAGGAGAAAAATGAGAAAGAGACTCATTTTAATAGTTGGAATAATGACCCTGGTCCTTTTGCTGTCAGCCTGTGGACCAGCTAGTGAAAGAGCAATAAAGAATGCGGATTACCCAATAGTCCTGGGATCCTTTATTGATACCGAAGGAGGGATTCTTGGGAACATGATACTCCTTGCACTTGAGGATAAGGGCTATGAAATTGTGGATAAGGTTCAGTTTGGAACGCCAGATGTCCACAGGAATGCACTTCTTGAAGGAGAGCTCCACATAGGAATCGACTACACCGGCAACGGCCAGTTCTACTCGGAGGGCTTCCAGGAAGACCTGTGGCGGGATGCAGATGAGGGATACCAGGCAATAAAGGGCTACGATGAGGAGAACAACAATCTCATATGGCTAAGCCCTGCCAAGGCAAACAACACGGAAGCCCTTGCTGTGAAGAGGGAATTTGCCCAAGAGAATGACATCACAGATATGTACGATTTTGCAGAGTATGTGAACAATGGCGGCTACGTGAAGTTTATCACCAGCCAGCTTTTCGCGGAGAAATACACAGGCCTTCTGGGAATGGAGGAAGCCTATGGGTTTACACTCAATCCAGACCAGCTGATTATGCTGCCACATGGCAATACAGCCGAGACCTTGAGCGCATTGGCCAACGAGACCGATGGAGTCAATGTTGCCTTGGCCTATGGTACGGATGGTTCTATAGCAGACCTTGACCTTGTGGTAATAGACGATCCCCTGTCAATACCTCCTGTATATGAGCCCTCGGCTATTGTAAGAGGCGAGGTGCTTGAAAAGTATCCTGAAATCCAGGAGATCATTGAGGAGGTTTTCGCCACCTTGAACCTGGAGAACCTTCAGGAAATGAACAAGATGGTGATAGTTGACGGCGCATCACCTAGGGATGTTGCAGAGGACCACCTTCTTCAGAACGGAATGATTGAAGAATAGCTAGAGTGGGTGATACTATGGCAGATAAAAAAGACCGGGTATTGATTCTACTATCAGCCCTGGGAACCGCAGGCTTCTTCCTGCTTCCCCTGGTGGAGGCAAAGCCAAACAGGATTGTATCGGGAGAGAAGCTGCTTGCACTTGAGTATCTTGGCGTATTGGGAGCTTTGATTATTATGGGATGGGCCATGTTAATGGCCCTTTCTTTGT
>CALGAG010000088.1 GCA_937951995.1 uncultured Bacillota bacterium | reverse complement strand
GCCGCATGGGATGGCTTTGCATGCCTTTGAGCCACAACCTGCAGTGTATATGCAACACCAACAGACATCAATCCCCCGTAGAGAATTGGAACTGCAGCACTGATAATGTTTGCCATCTGAATCTCCTCAAATACAAGCGCAACAATAAGGCTCAATACAGAACAGGTGGCAAACTGTGCCGATGAAAGCTTAAGGGTATTGACCTTTGATGCAAAGTGTCCGATCACAAGTATATGGGTTGCCCAGAAAAAGGCCCCGATGAGCTGTAATAGGTCCCCAAACTGGATTGTGAAATCCTCGTTTATACTTAGAAAGTACAGACCTATGGCGGCCACAATTGCCCCAACCCATATAAACCCATTGGACTTCTGTTTGATGAAAAGTCCCAGTATTGGTACCAGCACTATGTAAAGACTGGTTATAAAGCCTGCTTTGCCCGCAGTTGTATATATAAGTCCAACCTGCTGGAGGGCTGCAGCTGTGAAAAGAACGCTTCCTGCTATCAATCCGTACTTGAAGATTTTCTTCCCGTCATTCTCTACCTTGTCCTCAACTATTCCCTTCCTTTTGTTGGACCCTTCAACAAAATATATAACAGGTATCAATGAAAGGCTTCCCAGTGCAAACCTCAATGCATTGAAGGTGAATGCACCAATATAATCCATTCCTATTCTCTGTGCCACAAAGGCCAAACCCCAGATTGCAGCAGTTAGTAGCAGCAAGAGACTTGATCTCAATTCCTTGGTCATTGTAATATCCTCCAGTTTTAGCTATTTATTAGTGTCTATTCTCATTACATTGTACAGGATTTATCAATTTATTTCCACCCCCTAATATTATATTGAATATATATGCTAGCTTATTATAATTTCAAAATTAACTTTTATTACATTGTAACTGGAAAAATTACTATCAAGAATAATAATCCATATCCAGTTGAATTCAATATTAACGATGTTTTAAATGATGGTACCGTAGCCAATATTGCACAATCGACAAATGTTGTTCCCGTAAATGATAGTGTTATACTTGATTACACTGCAAAACCTGATGATGCTAGTGCAACCCTCAACACCGCAACTGTATCTGTAAAGGGACAGCCCGATGTCAAGGCTACTGCAGCTGTAAGCTTCACTGAAAACATAAAAGGTGATGACAAGGTAGTTCTTGGTGATGCAAGGGTTGATTACTCAAAAGAAATCTCAGCTACCACCTCTGTAGATTTCCCTGAAAGCTTCAAATGTAGTGCTGATTCCAGCATGTATGTAGATGGTGTTTACAAGTTTTCAGAAAAGAATATAGCAACTCTTATAGGTGACAATACCGACCTGGAGGCTTCTGCTACTGTTGATATCGAATGTAGAATGCCTGTCTACTGGGGAGATGAGACAGCTTGGGCATATGGAGACGATTATGCTATCCCAATTGATAGCTTGATGAAGAAAGCTAATTGGGGTTGGACTAACGGTCCATTACCAGGGGGAGACTATGAGTGGGATATCTACGCAGGTGCAGCTCAAAATGACATTTCTAAAGGCATGTTGGTTGGTAAACTGATTGTTGAGTATAATAAAGGTTGCGTTACCGTAAAATAAGAGCTTGATCCAGGATACTACCTGGGGGAGGTTCACTTGTATGTTGGCAACACTGAATTATACGAGTTCAAACAAGGAAAACGAATGGTAACAACAGGAGTTCCAGGATTATTCCCATTTGGAGAAACCATAGGTTTCGAGCCTGGCGAGAAT
>CALGAG010000087.1 GCA_937951995.1 uncultured Bacillota bacterium | reverse complement strand
TTTGATATATAATTAGGAATTAATTCTAGGGGTAATAAATGTTTTGTAGAACAAAGGAAGGAGGGATTGGAGGCATGGAATCCACGAGAAAGGAAATAGGAAATGGTTTGAATATAAACCTGACCTATACAGATAAGTTTAAATCCAATTATTTAGGAGTATATATGATCAGACCTCTTGACAGGGCGGAGGTCACCTTGAACTCATTGCTGCCAATGGTTTTGGAAAGGGGGACCAAGAATCATCCAAGCACCCTTAGTCTCAAGAGGAGGCTGGAAGAACTTTTTGGGGCCAACCTGAGAATCAGTGCATCCAGAAGAGGAGAGAGGCAAATCATAAAGTTCTCCATGGAGTGGGCAGATGGAAGATACACTGGGGAAGAAGGCTTGGACAGTGATATTCTTCAGATGTTCAGGGAGGTAATATTTGACCCGTATATGGAAGATGGTTCATTCTCCAGGGAATACCTTGAACAGGAAAAGAATAACCTCATTACCAGGATTAACAATAAGATCAACGATAAGAGGACCTATGCAATAAACAGATGTATAGAAGAGATGTGCAAGGGTGAAAAATTCAGCATTTATCCCGGTGGCTACCAGGAGGATGTCCCTCAAATAGACGGGAAGATCCTCTATGACCATTACAGAAAGGTTCTTTCCACCAGCCAGATTGAAATAGTTTACACCGGCCACGATAATAATTTGAATTTGGAAGGGATCATCCCAGAGGAGTTCATGGACAGAGAAGCGGTTACATTTGTACCAAGGGAGACCATAGTGGAAAAATCCCAGAGCAGGAACCAGGTCAGGGATAGGATGTCAGTGGCCCAAGGCAAGCTGGTATTGGGATACAGGGCAGGCATACCCTATGAGGACAAGTTATACAATGGCTTGCTCCTGGGGAATGAAATCTTTGGTGGAGGGCCCAATTCAATACTCTTTAGGAATGTAAGGGAAAAGCATAGCCTTGCCTATTATGTTTCATCTAGTATTGTAAAGCACAAATCCCTTGTACTCTTGGATGCAGGAATTGAGTTCCAGAACTACCAAAAGACATTGGACCTTGTCAATGAAGGTTTAAGGGAAATGGTCATGGGAAACTTTTCAGATGAGGACATGGAGATTGCAAAGAAATCAGTCCGAACATCCAGTGAGTCAATTATTGATAGTCCACAGCTTATGTCGGAATTTGTTTTTGGAAAGATCATTTCAAATGACCAGAGAAGTTTGGAGGAAATGATCCAAGAGCTTGAAGAGGTGACAAGGGAAGATATTATAAAAGCCATGGGCAAGGTTAACCTGGATACCATCTACTTTATGGATGGATTGGACAGGGAGGTGGAACATGAAAACAATTAGAAATGAAAATTTAAGGGAAGAAATATACCATAAGGAACTGGAAAATGGAATAAACCTGTTTTATTTTCCAAAGAAGGGATTTACCAAGAAGTATGCGATTTTCACTGCAAATTATGGTTCCACTGACAATGTTTTCCTTCCATTGGGCGAAAATGAACCTGTGGAACTACCTGAAGGGATAGCTCATTTTCTTGAACACAAGCTGTTTGAGGAACCTGATGAAGATATTTTTCAAAAATTCTCATCCCAGGGAGCCTATGTAAATGCATATACAAACTTCAATCAGACTTCATACCTATTCTATTCAACCGACAATTTCTACCAGAATCTTGAGCTCCTTGTCAAATTTGTACAGAGCCCCTATCTAACTGAAGAGAACGTTGAAAAGGAAAAAGGAATAATTGCCCAGGAAATCCAGATGTACCAGGATAATCCCAAATGGGTTGTGTTTTTCAACACCCTAAAGGCAATGTACCACAGACATTCCGTTAGAACTGATATTGCAGGTACGGTTGAGAGCATACACAAAATCACCAAGCAAGATTTGGATACAGCTTACAGGACATTCTATAATCCAGGTAACATGGTACTTTTCGTAGTGGGTGACCTGGATGGGGATGAAATAATAAGAACCGTGGAAAATGCAGGCAAGGAATATCCTACTACCTTGGATAGGGTGGAAAGGATAGTAGCGGATGAGCCGGATGAAATCCTCTTAAAGTCAATCGAAGAGAGAATGATGACATCCAAGCCCCTTTTCAATATCGGGGTCAAGGATAGAGACCTGGGTCTAACAGGCAAGGAAGCCGTCAAGAAGGATATTATTACAAATATGATCCTGGACATGCTCTTTACCAGCAGCTCGGAGTTCTACAATGAACTGTATTCGGAGGGTCTTGTGGACAGTAGCTTTGGAGCATACTACACTGGTAAGAGGACATACGGACACTCCCTGATAGCTGGTCAGAGCGACAAGCCACAGGAAGTATACAATAGAATCATGGCAATGTTTAAGAAGCCTGAAAGGTATTTGACCCAGGAAGCCTTCTCAAGAATAAAGAAGAAGGAAATAGGGGGATTTTTAACGGGTTTCAATTCAATAGAATTTATTGCCAACAACCTTACAGATTTATACTTTCAGGACTTTTTGCTTATAGATTACCTTGATGTCCTAAATGAAATAACCTTTGAAGATATCATCACAAGGTTCGAGAGCCACTTCACAGAGGAAAAAAGTGTAATCTCAATAATCTGGCCTGAAATGGAATCAGGCAATAATTGAAAGGTGGTTAAATAATGGATCCGGTAGCATTTTCAATATTCGGACTAGAGGTTCGATGGTATGGATTGCTAATAGCAATAGCAGTGATGATTGGAACTTTGATTGCGACCAAGGAAGCGGGAAGAAAGGGAATCAAAGAGGAAACCTTTATAGACTTTCTACTTTTCGCAGTACCTGTGGCAATTCTTTTTGCAAGACTTTATTACGTTGTTTTCTCTTGGGACTACTACAGCTCCAACCCAGGCCAAATACTGAATATCAGAGGTGGAGGGCTGGCAATCCACGGAGCTGTAATAGGTGGAGCCCTGGTTGCAATTATCTTCACCAGGATAAAAAAGCTGAAATTCTGGACCCTGGCGGATGTTGCGGCCCCAAGTCTAATACTGGGCCAAGCCATTGGGAGATGGGGTAATTTTGCAAACCAGGAGGCCCATGGAGGGCCAACAGACCTTCCCTGGGGAATAATGGTGGATGGGGTAAAGGTCCACCCAACATTTCTGTACGAGTCAATATGGAACCTGCTTGTATTTATGTTTTTGATCTGGTATCGAAAAAAATCCAAGGTGGAGGGAGAGATATTCCTCCTATATGTAATTCTTTACTCACTGGCAAGGTTCTTCATAGAGGGATTGAGAACTGACAGCCTTATGCTTGGATCCTTTAGGGTGGCACAGCTTATTAGTGTATTGATTATTGTAGTTGGGGGCGCACTTCTCCACAGGAAGAGAAAGACCTCTGAAGGCAGCCTTTAGGAAGGTATCAGAGAACTGAACAGTCTATAACAAACCCCGGGAGATGGACTCTCGGGGTTTTGTTTTGTCCAAACACCAGGACTAAAGTCCCAAAACCACACTTTATCCAACTAAAATGGTGGATAAAAACTGAGCTTTAGGGTAAAATAGATACAAAGTGGGGCGAAGTGGAGGAAAGTGGTAAATAAACGGCAAAGGTGGAGAAGAGTATGTTTATAGGTGAATATCAACATACTATCGATGGAAAGGGAAGACTCATTATCCCTTCAAAGTTCAGAGATCCTCTCGGTGACGAGTTTGTAATGACCAAGGGTCTTGACAATTGCCTCTTTGTTTACCCAAAGGATGAGTGGAAAATTGTCGAGGACAAGCTGAAAAGCCTGCCAATGACAAACAAGGATGCCAGAGCCTTCGTCAGATTCTTCTTTTCAGGAGCCACCGAATGCATACTGGACAAGCAGGGGAGAGTCCTTATACCAGGCAACCTAAGAGACCACTCCAAGTTGTTGAAGGACACCGTGGTAATTGGTGTATCCACAAGACTTGAAATATGGAGCAAGGAAGAATGGGATAGCTACAATGATGACGATAGTCTAAGCTATGACAGCATCGCAGAGAAAATGGCAGAGCTTGGGATTTAATATAATCAGGAAATTAAGGGGGTGTTCACATGGAATTTCATCACGTTTCAGTTTTGCTGAATGAGGTACTTGAAGGGCTAGCCATCAAGGAGGATGGGATTTATGTGGATGGGACTCTCGGAGGGGCAGGGCATTCCAGGGAAATAGTAAAGAGACTCACAAGTGGAAGACTTGTTGGAATAGACCAGGATCTTAATGCTCTTGAAAAATCAAGGGAAGTACTCAAGGATCACATTGACAAGGTTACCCTAGTCCATTCAAACTACGTGAACATGAAGGAAGTATTGAAGGACTTGAACATAGAAAAGGTAGATGGAATATTGCTTGACCTGGGGGTATCATCCCACCAGCTGGATACCGAGGAAAGGGGATTTTCCCACAACAAGGATGCACCCTTGGACATGAGAATGGACACCACCAGCGACTTCTCAGCATGGGATGTTGTCAACAACTACTCCTCTGAGGAATTAACCAGAATATTCCTGGAGTATGGAGAGGAAAAGTGGGGAAAGAGAATAGCTGAGTTCATTGTCAGGGAAAGGTCTGAAAAACCAATCGACACAACCATGGAGCTTGTGACGGTCATAAAAAAGGCCATACCAAAGAAGGTCAGGATGGAGGGACACCATCCAGCCAAAAAGACATTTCAGGCAATAAGGATAGAGGTGAACGGGGAGCTGGACGTTCTGAAAAGAGCCATAGGGGAAATGGTGGAATGCCTCAAGCCAGGTGGAAGATTGGCAATAATTACCTTTCATTCCCTGGAGGATAGGATTGTTAAGGACCAATTCAAGGATCTATACAAGGATTGCATCTGTCCACCGGAATTTCCAACCTGTATTTGCCAAAAGAGAAGAGAGATTGAGATTATAACCAGAAAACCTATTGTACCAGGTGAAGAGGAGCTAAATGCAAATCCAAGAAGCAGGTCGGCAAAGCTTAGAGTGGCTGAACGAATATAGACACTTGTAAAGGGGGCAATCTTATGATGGCGGCAAAAGCACTGTATGATCAATACCCAGAATACATAGGTGAGAAAAAACAGAAAACAGTCCGAAAAGTAGTTCGGAGAAAAAGCCATGCCCTAAATAGACAAATGTATATAGCCCTTGCAATTATTTTATTAAGTACTTCTTTATTTATACTACAAGGATATGCTAAAATAACTTCTATGAGATTGGAAATAAGCAAACTGGAAAATGAAGCCACTGAACTTGCAAAATTGAAGCAGGATCTTTCTGGAACAATGGAAGGCTTGAAAAATACTACATTGATTGGTGAACAGGCGAAAAACAGCCTTGGGATGATCTACCCAGAAGAGGGCCAGATTGAATATATCACAGTTAATGAAACAGTAACCATCGATGCCTATCAGGCTAGCTTCCAGGATAAGATTAGAAATGTAATCGGTTTATTTGCCAGCCTTTATTAGGAGGGATATCATTGCACGAAATAAACAAATCAACCAAGAAACGATTAAGGTTTGCCATACTGGTAGTGACCTTAATCGTGTTTTTTTTAGGATACAGGCTTGTAAGGGTTCAGGTGATCGAGGGTGCTGAATACAAACGTGGTGCCATGCAACAGTGGACCAAGGCAATCAACCTAAAATCCGACAGGGGAATAATATACGACAGAAAGGGAAGGAAGCTTGCAGTGAATGTAACCTCCTTTACCGTATGGGCAAGCCCTTCAGATGTGGATAATCCTGAAGAGGCAGCCATGAGACTCCAGCCAATACTTAAGGTGGACAGCAGTGAAATACTTGAAAGCCTAAGGAGGGATAGCCCTGTTGTCAAGCTTAAGCAATGGATAACAAGGGAAGAGGCAGAAATGGTACGTGAACTTGGAATAGGAGGGATATCAATTGTTGACGACAACAAGAGATACTACCCATTCGGCAATTTCGCATCCTATATACTTGGATTTACAGACATTGACAACAATGGCCTTTACGGAATAGAAAGGGTGTATGACCAGTATTTGTCGGGAGTTCCAGGAATATGGGTAAAGGCCACCGACAGGGACAACAGGCAGCTGCCCTACGGAAGCGAAAGAATCCATAATCCGGAGGATGGGACATCTGTAGTCTTGACCATAGACGAAATCATACAGGGCTTTGCTGAGGAGGCTGCTCAGGAGGCACTGGAGAAGAATCAGGCAAAAAGCGTTTCCATAATCGTTATGGATCCTGCTACAGGAGAGGTCTTGGCCATGGCAAACAAGCCTGACTACGACCCCAACAATCCCAGGATGGCCCTGGATGAGGACCTGAACAACCAATGGCAATCCCTGCCATTTGAGGACCAGCAGCAAAAATGGTTTGAGATGTGGAGAAACTATGCAATCAATGACATTTATGAGCCTGGTTCAACCTTTAAGATAGTAACTGCAGCTGCGGCATTGGAGGAGGGGTCGGCAAATCTAGATTCCCATTACTACTGCAATGGATTTATCCGTGATATTCCAGGAGTTGTCCTTAGATGCTCCAGCTGGTACGATCCCCATCAGGACCAGGACTTCTCTACGGCCTTCAGCAATTCCTGCAATGTTGCCTTTGTAAACATGGCCAGAGAACTTGGGACTGAGAAGATGTATGAATATATCAAGGCCTTTGGCTTTGGAGAGGTGACAGGCATTGACCTCCTTGGTGAACAAAGGGGCATAATTCCATCAGGGACTGAGAGCATAAGGGAAGTGAATCTTGCCACCCTTTCCTATGGACACGGCATTGCTGTCACTCCAATTCAGATGGTAAATGCAATTTCAGTTATAGGCAGTGGTGGAAACCTTATGACACCCCACATAGTCAAAGGCCTTGCTGATTCTGATGGAAACATTGTAGACCTCTTTGAACCTGAAATCAGAAGACAGGTGATCTCAGAAGCAACCGCAAATGAACTTTTGGATATGCTGGAGCTTACGGTCCTGGAGGGAACAGGCAGAAGGGCCTATGTGCCTGGCTACAGAATAGGTGGAAAGACCGGTACAGCCCAGAAGATAATAGACGGAAGGTATGTGGACGGGAAATATATCTCTTCATTTGGAGGCTTGGCACCTGTTGACGATCCAAGACTAGCTGTATTGGTTATTGTGGATGAGCCAAAAGGCATCTACTACGGAGGTACGGTTGCAGGTCCTCCAGCAGCAAGTGTAATAGAAAAGACCCTCAACTATCTGGAGGTACCCAGAAAGTACACGGATGAGGAGCTGGAAGCAACAAAAGAAACAGTCCTGGTCCCTGATGTCAGGAATATCTCAATTAATCGGGCTGGAAAAGAACTTACTGACCTGGAGCTTAAGTACACAACAGAGTATGAGGATTTCAATACTGACACCTTGGTATTGGATCAATATCCTTCACCTGGGGTAGAGGTAAGCAAGGGATCCATAATTGATCTGTATCTGGAGGATGGCAGGAGCAACCCAGTCTTGACCAACGAGGATAATGATACTTCCAATTAAAGACAACCTTGTGTTGTCTTTCTTGTTCGGAAGTCAATAAATATGTCTGGTAAATGCAGTCAATCTTTACTATAATAGGAATGATATAGATTAAGGAAGATATTTTGAGAGGAGTACCTATATGAATGAATCAACCCAGCTACTGCTGGCAACCGGTGCAGGCTTTGTCTTGAGTTCCTTTCTGGGACCTAGGATAATACCACTTCTGCAACGACTGAAAATAGGCCAAAGCATAAGGGAGGACGGGCCGTCGTCCCACTTGGCCAAATCAGGCACACCAACAATGGGAGGGATCATTTTCCTGATAGCCTTTGTGGCTGCTACATTAATGGCTGGTGGCCTTAATGCCCAGATGGGGGTAATAATATTCTCCACCCTGGGATTCGGGGCAGTGGGCTTTATGGATGACTATATAAAGGTTGTGAAAAAAAGGAACCTTGGGCTTCGAGCCTATCAAAAGATCATTGGCCAATTTTTGGTGGCCATGGTTTTGATATATTACTATTTGAATCATTCTGGATCATATCCACAGATCCTAATACCCCTGCTGGGGGAGACAAACCTTGCACTGGGTGTCCTAACAATACCATTTTTGCTTGTTGTTGTAATAGGAACTGTAAACGCCGTCAATCTAACGGATGGGCTGGATGGTCTTGCTAGCGGGGTCTCTGCAATAGTTTTTGGGGCATTCGGATTGCTATCACTGAGACTTGGATATAATGATGTTGCTGTAGCTTCATTTGCAATGACAGGAGCATTGCTGGGATTCTTGATTTACAACTACAACCCTGCAAGAATTTTCATGGGTGACACAGGATCACTTGCCATTGGAGGGGCCTTGTCTGCCGTAACTCTCCTGTCAGGAACCTATTTATTTATTCTTATAATCGGAGGTCTGTTTTTTGCAGAGGCACTTTCTGTAATAATCCAGGTTGGCTATTTTAAGCTGACTGGGAAGAGGTTTTTCAGAATGGCTCCACTCCATCACCACTATGAACAAAAAGGCTGGAAGGAGATCAAGGTTGTTTGGGTTTTTTGGGCAACAACATTGATACTTTCCTTGGCAGGCCTATTTATTTTAAGTTAGGAAGTGTTCCATATGTTAATCAAAGGGAAGAAGATACTGGTCATGGGGATAGGGATTACAGGAATCTCCGCCATGAAAATGTTAATGGATTACAATAACGAGCTTATGGTATATGATGAGAAACCCAGGGATGAAATAGCTGAGATACTAGATTCCAACGGTTTGGACCAGGTGGGGATAATACAGGAGGATAGCAAATTCCTAATTCAGGATGTTGATTTTGTTGTGAAAAGCCCTGGAATACCTCCAGATCATCACATGGTTGAATTTGCAGGGGAGAAGGATATTCCAGTCATCTCAGACATAGAACTGGCCTTTAACATTGGTATCCATGGGACAGTGGTAGGAATCACAGGGACAAACGGTAAGACCACCTCAACCATGCTCGCAGGAGAGATCCTAAAGAAGGCGGGAATCAAGACACACCTTGCAGGTAACATGGGAACTGGGATCCTGCAGGTTGTCGATCACCTGCAGGATGAGGATTACCTTGTACTTGAGCTAAGCAGCTTCCAGCTGGAGCATACCTACCTTTTCAGACCGGATGTGGCCTTGATAACAAACATAACCGAAGACCACCTGGATTGGCATGGATCGATTGAAAACTACATGGCTTCAAAGTTCAAGATATTTGCAAATCAAAGTGCCGATAACTACCTGGTACTCAATTGGGATGATATTAATCTAAGAAAGCTGGAAAAGAAGCTTAAGCCTAAAGTCATCTGGTTTAGCACGGTTGAAGACCTGGAAGAGGGAGTATTCTTAAGAGATGGGTCTATTGTATATAGGATGGATGGAGTTGAGGAAACTGTATTGAGTCTGGACCACATAAGAATCCCTGGAAGCCACAATGTTGAGAACATATGTGGCGTGGTGGGGATAATGAAAGCCCTAGGAATTGACAGTGAAACTATTAGGGATACAGTTGAAAATTTCAAAGGAGTGGAGCATAGGATTGAGTTTGTTTTGGAGAAGGACGGGATAGCCTACTATAACGACTCCAAGGGAACAAATGTCCAGTCTTCACTAAAGGCAGTACAGGCAATCGGGAGGCCCATAGTACTAATTGCTGGGGGTTACGACAAGGGTGCCGACTACAGCGACCTTATGGATGAGTTAGCCAACAAGTCCAGGGCCTTGATCCTAATGGGTGAAACAGCTGAAAAAATCAGTAAAGCAGCCCAAGAAAAGGGTATTTCCAATATATATATTGTTGACTCCATGGAAGAAGCGGTCAGCAAGGCTGTTTCAGCGGGTATGTCTGGAGATGCGGTCCTCCTTTCGCCTGCATGCGCCAGCTGGGACATGTACAAGAATTTTGAAGAAAGAGGCAAGCATTTTAAGAGGATCCTTGTGGAAATGACGGAGTGATACCATGGCAAAGCAGAAGAAGAAAAAGAAGCCTGTAGACTTTTTAATTTTTATTTCCGTTGTGACCCTTGTGTTCATAGGCATAATAATGGTTTACAGCGCCAGTTGGCCTGAAGGAATGGTAAGGTTCGAGGATGGCAGCCATTATGCAAGACGGCACATACAATGGGCTGTGGTGGGCCTCCTTGGAATGGTCCTTACCATGAATATTGACTACAGGTTCTGGAAAAGAATCTCCCTTCCAATCTACATAACCGCCATTGTCCTGGGACTGTTGATATTCACTCCTTTGGGCATGGAACTGAAGGGGGCAAGGAGATGGATTGACCTAGGCTTTACAACCTTTATGCCATCGGATGCAATTAAGCTTGGAAGCATCGTCTTCTTCGCGGCATTCCTGGACAACAAGAAGGAGAGGATAAGAAGGATCGGCCAGGGTGCCATACCAGCCTTCATTCTTATTGGAGTGTCAGCGGGTCTTGTTTACCTTCAGAGGGACCTAAGTACAACTGCAACAGTTGCTGGAACATTGTTTGCCATGTTTTTTGTAGCTGGAATGTGGCTACCCGTATTGGGAGTCATAATTGCAGGTGTGGGAATATTTGCCAGGTATGCAATTTTTTCCGAGGGTAACGAATACAGGCAGCGGAGGGTGTTTTCATTTATGGACCCATTTGCAGACAAGCTGGGAGACGGCTGGCAGATTGTACAATCCCTTTATGCAATGGGATCGGGAGGACTTCTTGGAGTAGGTCTGGGACAGAGCAGGCAGAAATTCTTCTATATACCCGAGGCCTACAATGATTTTATTTTTTCGATAATTGGAGAGGAGCTTGGACTCGTGGGGTCTATGTTTGTGCTCCTCCTCTATGCTATGATAATATGGAGAGGATATACAGTCGCCCTCCATGCAAAGGATGCCTTTGGCTGCTATCTTGCCACAGGAATCACATCCCTATTGGCGATTCAGTCATTTATAAATATAGCCGTAGTAACATCCAGCATGCCTGTAACGGGAATAACCCTTCCTCTCATAAGCTATGGAGGTACTTCCCTGGTCATTTATCTTGCTGGAATGGGAATACTCTTGAACATCTCAAGGGTATCCACAGGCGATAGGAGAAAAACAGATGAAAATAATAGTTAGCGGAGGCGGAACAGGGGGACACATTTATCCTGCTCTGGCCATTGCGGAAGGCATAAGGGAAAAATACACCAAGGTGGAGATACTTTATGTGGGCACTGAAGGAAGTCTCGAAGAGGAGCTTGCAAAAAAGGCCGGCTACAGCTTCAGGTCAATCCATGTCAAGGGTATGCCCAGAAAATTGAATAAGAAATCAATAATTGCCCTAAAGGAGCTGCTACTTGGTCTCCTAGATTCCAGCAATATTTTAAGGACCTTTAAGCCAGACCTTGTAATTGGAACCGGAGGCTATGTTTGCGGACCAATCCTCTACAAGGCTGCACGAAGAAGGATCCCTACGGTAATCCACGAGCAGAATGCATTTCCCGGCATAACAAACAAGATACTTTCAAGATTTGTGGACAAGGTCCTCATAACATACGAGGGTTCCAGGAAGTACTTCCACAAGTCAAGCCAGGTTGTCCTTACGGGGAATCCTGTGAGAAAGGAAATCATCAACCAGGACAGTCAGCATGCCCGGATGGAGTTAAAGCTTGATGAAAAGCCGACGGTTCTTTCCTTCGGGGGTAGTGGAGGACAGAAAAGTCTAAACAATTCCATTCTGGGGATAGTGGAAACTGTATCCAGAGAGAATTCCATAAACCTAATCCATGTTACCGGTAAGCCCCATTACGATGATTTTTTGAAAAAGCTCAGGGAAGGAGGAATTTCACCGGGAGACAACGTAGAGATTCTTCCCTACCATCATAGAATGCCACTTGCAATACATGCAGCTGACCTTGTCATAACCAGTGGAGGTGCCATAGCCCTGGCAGAGATTTCCACTGCCGGCAAGCCATCCATATTGGTACCAAAGGGATATACGGCTGAAAATCACCAGGAATACAATGCAAGGGCCTTCCAGGAAAGTGGAGCTGCATGGATGATCCTGGAAAAGGACCTGACACCTGACCTTCTTTATACAAGGATCATGGAGCTGATCAAGGATGGTGAAAGACTTTTGGAAATGGGAGAAAACAGCAGAAAGCTGGGAAATCCAGCTGCAACGGAGACCATAATTGGAGAAATTGCCAAGTTAATATAGATAGAAGGTGGAACTATGGTCAAGGAGACCAGGGTGCAGAGAAAAAAAAGAAGACTGCGATTGTACAGAAGAATAGTTCTTTTGATTGTTTTTGTAGGTCTGCTGATAACTTGGAGCCTAAGGACAAGTCTGCTGGATATCAAGGATATTACAGTTGAAGGGAATTCAAGGCTTTCTGCCCAGGAAATTATTGACGCATCAGGCTTAAATCTGGGTGAGAACATAATCAAGGCAAGCATCGGGAAGGGCGAGGAGTCAGTCATGGGCCTACCCTACATTGAAACTGCAGATATTGGGAGAAAGCTTCCAAAAACAGTCAAGATACAAGTTGAGGAGAGAATCCCATACATGCAATTTCCTTTCAATTACAGCTATGCCGTGGTTGACTCACATGGAGTCCTCCTGGAATATTCCATAAGAAGGGCCAATGACATCCCTCTTGTAAGCGGGCTTCAATGGGAAGAGATCAAGCTGGGGGAAGACTTGACAGAAGGCCCCATGGGTGATAGCCTAGGGGATTTTTTCAAGGACCAGGAGATTGCAAATATAGTCATGAACTTCAGGGGAATTGAATATGAGGATGAGAATAATATTAAGTTTACTTTATTTAATGGAGTGACAGTTGAATTTGGACCCCTTCATAATGTAAAATATAAGTTAAAGGTACTTCAGGAAATTATCGACGATGTAGAGGAAAAAAACATCCCGACAAAAATGATCATTATGAACAAGGGAGAACATCCAATAGTAGTTAGGGATGAGAAGTGAGGGGGATAAAATGAAAATCAAGGGAGAAATAGTAGCACTTGTATTGGTTTCCCTTATCCTTGGATTGATTTTATCCATCCAGTTCAAGACCATAAACCAGTCTGTTGGGGAAGGAGTCATGCCTACACAAAGGGCACAGGAACTTGCCAACGACCTTAGGAAAGCCCAATCTGAAATGGAGTCGCAACTAAGGCACATACAGGAGCTTGAATCAAAGATAGAGCAATATGAAAAGGGGGGCATAGAGAATGACATATATGCCGAGAACCTATACAAGGATGCAATGAAGTATAGAATGCTGGCAGGCTACACTGACCTTGTGGGAGAGGGCATTGTCCTTGAGATAAATGATCCTCCCGTGGACATTCAGTTTGGTGAAGGCTTCAGCATAGTTGACGAGCTTGACCTGATCCTGCAGGTATTGAGCGTACTGAATGCTGCAGAAGCAGAAGCAATAAGCATAAATGACCAGCGATACACCGGCTTCACTGAAATAGTAAGAGCGGGTAACCACATAGAAATAAATGGAGTGTCAACCGGATCTCCAATTATCATAAAGGCCATAGGCAATCCTGATACACTGGAATCTGCATTGAGCATTAAATGGGGAATAGTGTGGCAGCTTAGAAACTACGACTATATTGTTCACCTTACCCAGGATAGGGAAGTTAAGGTTCCAAGGTATAGAAGGGTAAAAGATTTCATATACGCCACTCCTGTTGAAGAAACTGTAAACTAGGAGGGTTATTATGAATAAGAACAATCCCAAGTTTCTAATAACCATATTCAGTGTCCTTGTGGGAATTTTAATCGCTTCCCAGATGAAACTGAATGTAGACCTATTGACTCCTGTGACAGTTAAGTCAATAATAGATACAAGGAAGGAAATTGATGCAGTCAGGAATGAGACAGCTGAACTGGAAAAGATCATAGCAATAAGGGAAGCGGAATTGGCAACCCTTGAAAGTATAAACACCGGTGAGGCCAACATAATTGACATCCTGGAAGACGATGTGAAAAACAACAGGAACAAGTCGGGCTACACAGCCTTGCAGGGGCCAGGGGTAGAAATAATAATGTATGACAACATAGGGGATGGCATCGGCTTGAACTTCAATGATTACATCATACACGACTTGGATATCCTGAACATCATAAACGACCTTAGGGTTGCGGGAGCTGAGGCCATTAGCATAAATGACCAGAGGATAATCTCCTCAAGCGAAATCAAATGTGGAGGACCCATTATACGTGTGAACGGCAAGAGTATTGGAACCCCTTTTGTGATAAATGCAATAGGTGACCCCCAAGTGCTGATGGCAGCTGTAAATGCTCCAGGTACATACGGAAACAATCTAACAAAGATATATGGGATTGGTATCCAGCCCTACGTAAAGGATAGGGTGGAAGTGGCGGCCTACAAGGGGCAGTTTCAATTCAATTATGCAAAACCTATGGAAGAAGGTGAGTAGATGGTATATGCTTTAATAGGGATACTGGTGGGAGCGATCATAGGTTTTCTTCTTCCATATACCTACAACACAGCCTATACACTTTATATATCAGTGGGCATACTTGCCTGTCTTGATTCAGTATTCGGGGGCATAAGGGCAAACTTGGAGAACAAGTTCAATACCAGGATTTTTATTTCCGGCTTTTTCGGAAATGCAATATTGGCGGCATTTTTGGCATACATTGGGGATAGGTTAGGATTTCCACTGTATTATGCGGCCATTTTCACCTTTGGAAGCAGACTTTTTGATAACTTCGCTAAAATTAGAAGACTCTGGCTATTCAAGGAAAAGCCGGCTGAAACAGAAAAGTAACACCCAAATGAGAATAGGAGGAATGGGAATGTTTGATTTTGACATTGATGTTGACCAATTTGCAAAAATTAAGGTTTTTGGAGTAGGTGGAGGAGGTAACAATGCAGTAAATCGCATGATTGAATGCGGAGTGAGAGGAATTGAGTTTATAGCTCTTAATACGGATAAACAGGCATTATACTCATCCAGGGCAGAGCAGAAGGTCCAGCTTGGGGAAAAGATCACCAAAGGTCTTGGAGCAGGAGCAAACCCAGAAATTGGATCCAAGGCTGCAGAAGAGAACAGAAATGAAATACTGGAAACCCTAAAGGGCGCAGACATGGTCTTCATCACAGCCGGCATGGGGGGAGGAACTGGAACAGGGGCAGCTCCCGTGGTTGCTGAAATAGCCAAGGAGCTTGGAATACTTACTGTTGGCGTGGTTACAAAACCATTTACCTTTGAAGGTAAAAAGAGACTGCTACATGCTGAGCAGGGAATTCAGGAACTAAAGGAAAGGGTGGACACCCTTGTAACCATTCCAAATGACAGGCTTCTTCAGATTGCTGACAAGAAGACCACCATGGCCGATGCCTTCATGATGGCTGATGAGGTCCTTAAGCAGGGTATACAGGGAATATCTGACCTGATAAGTGTACCAAATCTTATTAACCTTGACTTTGCAGATGTTAAGACCATCATGTTTGACAAGGGCATTGCACATATGGGAATTGGAAGGGCATCAGGAGACAACAGGGCAACTGAGGCGGCAAAGCAGGCAATTACAAGTCCCTTGCTGGAAACATCAATTGAAGGTGCCAGATCGGTTCTTCTAAACATCACTGGAGGAAATGACCTGGGAATATTTGAAGTGAACGAAGCTGCTGATATCATTAGACAGTCAGTGGATCCGGATGCAAACATCATATTTGGAGCAGGAATCGATGAAAGCATGTCAGATGAGATTCAGATCACTGTAATAGCTACAGGCTTTGAAGAAGGCGTTGTAAAAAACAAATCCACAATAAACCAGAAGGCAGGTCTTTTTGGAGCCAGAAAAACCGAAGAAGCTGTTGAAGTTAAGGAAACACAGGAAGAAAAGGGAGCCAACATGGAAGATTTGGACATACCGATATTCCTGAGAAGAAGAGACAGAAACAAGTAGACCATTAGACGTATCCATTAAAGGATACGTCTTTTACTAGGGAGGTTGATATCCGTGAAGTGTCCATATTGTGAATATCAGGAATCCAAGGTTGTGGACTCCAGACCTACAGATGAAGGCCAGGCAATAAGGCGTAGAAGGGAGTGCATAAGCTGCGGCAAGAGATTTACAACCTATGAGAAGATTGAGGAGCTACCCATAGTTGTAGTTAAGAAGGATGGCAACAGGCAGGTTTACGACAGAAACAAGCTGATGAATGGAATTATAAAGGCCTGTGAGAAACGCCCGGTTTCCATGAGCTCAATCGAGCAGATTGTGGACGATATTGAAAAGACCATATTCAATTCCCTTGAGAATGAAATCACCTCAACCCAGATCGGGGAGCTGGTAATGAACAAGCTTAAGGACATTGATGAGGTTGCCTATGTCAGGTTTGCATCGGTCTACAGACAGTTTAAGGATGTAAACTCCTTTATGGATGAGCTAAAAAAGATTCTAGGAGAGAATAAATAGGGGCTGTTAATTGATGAATAAGAACAAAGTCAATGAACTATTGGTGCAAAATATTTTGCAGTACGGAAATATTGGAGTCCACGTAATTGACAAGGACAGAAAAACAATCATATACAACGAAGCCATGGCAGACCTTGAAGGCCTGGAAATCTACCAGGTTATTGACAAGGATATCCTGGACATATTTCCAAGCCTTAATGAGAATACATCCACCCTTATCAAGGTGATCCATTCAGGTGAACCTATCCTAAACGCCACCCAGACCTACTTCAACTACAGAGGTCATTCAATTACAACCATTAGCTCAACCATGCCACTATATTACGGGGATGAAATAGTGGGAGCAATGGAAATCGCACAGGATGTTACAAATCTAAGAAAGCTATCAGACCAGCTGCTGGAGCTGCAGCAGGAGCTTAAGGAGACCAGGCGGGATTCAAAGAAGGCTCCCCAGATAAAGAAGTACACCTTCGGGAACATAATCGGTAACAACAAGTCGCTGGTAATGGCCAAGGAGGTGGGAGAAAGGGCTAGTGAAACTCCTTCCAGCGTCCTTATTCACGGTGAGACAGGGATGGGAAAGGAAATGTTTGCACAGTCAATCCATAACCATGGTATCAGGAGGAACAATACCTTTATCGCACAGAACTGTGCAGCCATCCCAGATTCACTACTGGAGGGAATCCTTTTTGGAACAGAAAAGGGAGGCTTTACAGGAGCCATTGAGAGGGAGGGTATTTTTGAACAGGCTAATGGTGGAACCCTGCTATTGGACGAGATCAACTCCATGAGTCTACCCTTGCAGGCAAAGCTCCTTAGGGTCCTTCAGGAGGGCTATATAAGGAGGATCGGTGGACTAAGGGATATACCCATTGATGTAAGGATAATTGCAACCACCAACGAAGACCCCAAACTTGGAATCGAGACAGGCTCAATAAGAAGGGACCTCTACTATAGGCTTAGTGTAATAAATATCCACATACCGCCCTTGAGGGAAAGAATAGATGACCTTGACCTACTTACAAGGTACTTCATAAGGAAATACAATAAACTCCTAAACAAGTCAATAGACAAGGTTTCAGACCAGGTGATGAATGACTTTATGAACTATGACTGGCCGGGAAACATACGTGAACTGGAAAACTTCATTGAAGGTGCAATGAATATGGTTTCCTCCAGGGACAAGGTCCTAAACAGGGAAAATTTCATCACTTCAAGCTTTATTCCAAGAAGCTCGGATTTTGGCAACAACCTTATCAGTAGCCTGTCGGACAAGTCCCTTCCACAATTGATGGAAGGAATAGAGGAGAAACTAATCTGTGAGTTGATGGCCAGGTATAACAATAATATTACCAAAACAGCCAAACATCTGGGAATCAAGAGGCAGACACTCCAGCACAAGCTTAAGAAATACGAATAAACGCAACATTATTTGCACCAAGCGCAAATAATGTTGCGTTTTTCTTGTTGAAAACTCACTGGATTTTGGCAAATCTTATGTAAATGCTTAACAAACGTGTAGATTTACATCACATTAAAAGATGGCACAGAAATTGCAGTAATAATTGACATAGTAAAGAAGTTAGTATTGACAAATTCCATGGAGGTGTACAATGAGAAAAGAAAATGTAAAGGTAATCATTTGGGGACTAGGTGCAATGGGAAGCGGAATGGCAGACATGCTGCTTAAGAAGAAAGGCGTTGAAATTGTAGGAGCAGTGGGAAGAGGAAACAAGCTTGGGAAGAGCATGTATGACTTTATCAAGACTGAAAGAGGCGACAGACCCGATGTAATTATTGGAACACCAGAGGAAGTAATAACTGAGGGAGCTGCTGATGTAGTACTTACTGCCACAGATTCATACACAAAAACAGCATTTGAGAGACTTAAGTTCATACTTGAAAAGAAGATAAACGTAGTATCATCAGCAGAGGAAATGGCATATCCACAAGCACAGTCACCTGAAGAGGCCAAGATGCTGGATGAGATCGCCAAGGCAAACGGAGTATCAATCCTAGGAACTGGAATCAATCCTGGACTGATCATGGACCTGCTTGTGGTAGTAATGACAGGCTGTTGTGAGACAGTTGACAGTGTTACTGCAAGAAGGGTAAACAGCCTTTCACCATTCGGTCCTGCAGTAATGGAGGAGCAGGGCATTGGAATCACCAAAGAGGAGTTTGAAGAGGGAGTCAGGACAGGCCATCTGGCAGGTCATGTAGGCTTCCCTGAGTCAATTCACATGATAGCAGATGCAATAGGTTGGAAGGTTGATAAGGTAGAGCAATCAATGGAGCCTATCATGACAGATGTAGACAGGAAATCACCATATGGCTTTGCAAAGGCTGGAAACGTTGCAGGATGTGCAATGAAGGGCTTCGGGTATGTAGATGGTGAAATGAAGATAGAAATGGATCATCCTCAGCAGATTGAGCCTGAGATGGTAGGGGTACAGACAGGTGACTACGTAATAATTAAGGGTAACCCAAACATCAACCTGGTAAACTCACCTGAGGTACCAGGAGGAATAGGAACAATAGCAATGTGTGTAAACATGATTCCACATATCATCAATGCTAGACCTGGTCTTAAGACAATGATAGACCTACCAGTGCCAAGAGCAATCATGGGTGACATGAGGGAAATGATTGAGGTTGAGTAAATAAAGAAATGCAACAATGTTGTTAAGAATCTGAAACATATAGAAGATGAGTAGATATTGTATCTACTCATTCTTCCATAAGGATAGGTAGAAAGGGAGGAAGAGAAATGGATGCAAAAAAAGGCGATTGGGTAAGAATCCATAAGATTGTCCTTGAGGTAGGGGAAAGGGCACCAAATATTCCAGAGGATACTCAAAATGTACCCTTGGAAATGTGGGACAAGGGATTCCTATTGAATGATGAGGCAAATATTGGAGACCAGGTTGAGATTGAAACCTACATTGGAAGAAAGGTTACTGGTAACCTCCTTGAGGTTAATCCATTCTGGGACCATGATTACGGAAAGGCGGTGCCTGAACTCCTATACATTGGAAGACAGGCCAGAGACCTATTGGAGGAAGGTGAAAGCAATGACTAGGGATAGAAGCTTCAGCGCCGTAATGGCAAGAAAACCTGAAATAATGAAGTCATCAGTGGGTATAGACTACGACATATTCGAGTCTGGCAGGATTGCCTTTGACTATGAGAGAATGATGAAGGAAACCGGTTACAGCCTTCAGGAGATTGAAGAGATTCAAAAGGAGACAACAGTTGGCAACACACCACTTTATGAATTGAGAAACATTACAAAGCTTGCAAGAAAATATGCCGGTCCAGGTAAGGGAGCGAGAATTTTCATAAAGGATGAGGCCAGCAACCCGTCTGGTAGCTTTAAGGCCAGAAGGGCTGCTACAGCGGTTTACCACGCACAGAAATTGGGGTATAAAGGTGTTATAGCGGCCACATCTGGAAACTACGGAGCAGCAGTTGCATCCCAGGCTGCCATGAGAGGCCTCAAGTGCATCATTGTTCAGGAGTGCTACGATTCCAAGGGAGTGGGCCAGCCTGAAATAATTGAAAAGGCAAGAGCCTGTGAAGCCTATGGGGCAGAAGTGGTCCAGCTTTCAGTGGGACCCGAGCTTTTCTATTCATTCCTGCTCCTTTTGGAGGATACGGGATATTTCAATGCTTCCCTCTACACACCATTTGGAATAGCAGGTGTTGAGACCCTGGGCTATGAATTGTCAATGGAATTTAGGGAGAAGGAAGGAAGAGATCCGGACGTAGTGGTTGTAACAAATGCTGGTGGAGGAAACCTTACAGGAACTGCACGTGGGTTGATCAAGGCAGGAGCCCTGGATACCAAGGTAATCGGTGCCAGCGTAAGCCTGGCTGGACTCCACATGGCAAGTGATGAGCAGTTCAACAAGAAGTCATTCACCACAGGTCATACTGGATTCGGGATCCCATTTGCAACCTGGCCAGACAGGTCCGACGTTCCAAGATCTGCCGCAAGACCTCTTAGATACATGGACAGATACCTTACAGTAAACCAGGGGTCAGTCTTCTACATGACAGAGCTTCTTGCACAGGTTGAGGGACTTGAAAGGGGACCAGCCGGAAACACAGCCTTGGCTGCGGCATTTGTATTGGCCCAGGAAATGGATGAGGACCAGATTCTTGTTGTACAGGAAACAGAGTATACAGGGGCAGGAAAGCACATAAATCCCCAATTGACCTTTGCAAAGGAAAACGGGATCAAGATCCTTAAGGGAGATCCTTCACAGGAGGTTCCAGGGGAGAATATAATCCTACCTGAGAATCCTGGAAAACTTTGTGTGGAAGAGCTGGACATAGAAAAAACCAAGAAGTCATATATCAGAAACTGCATCAAGAACACGGAAGTTGACAGTGTAAACAGGGAAGACCTTGACTTCCTGGTGGCAGACACCAAGTCAAATGAATCTTTCGTCAGGGAAACGCTGGAGGAATTGGGAGTAAAAGTTGAAACGGAGGAAAGATAATGAAGAGAGCAGATGATTTTCAGGAGAGAAGAAAACACCTGGCAGATCTTTCAGAAGACCAGTTGGAGGCAAAGTTCTGGGAGCTTGCAGAAAAACTTGTGGATCCAATTGTTGAGCTGGGCTACAAAAATACAAGTCCTTCAATCGAGAGAAGCGTTCTTTTAAGGATGGGCTTCTCAAGTGTTGAGGCTAAAGGTATTGTTGACAATGCAATTGACAGAGGCCTGATCGGCAAGGGTGCTGGCCACATCGTATACAAGCTGGCCGACAAGAAGGGAATAAGCATAAGGGAAGCTGGTCTGCTTCTTGTTGAAGGAGATTCATGGGATGAGGTAAAACCCTTGTTTAAAGGAGGTGCCAAGTAATGGAGCTTAAACCAAATGAGAAATTGAACATAAAGGAACTACTGAAGGATATAGAGAACTACAGGCCCAAGAGAAGAGGATGGCACTGGAGAGAAGGAGTGGGCGAAAAGAGACAGATCGGTAAATTCGAATACTACGACACTTCAGAGAACCTTAAGCAGAGCCAGCCACTTCCAGCATCCAAGTACTTTGAAAACATCGACCCACAACCACAGCCTGTCATTACAACAGAGATCGCTTCAGGCAGGTTTGAGGATGATATCAGAAGAATGAGGATGGCTGCCTGGCATGGTGCTGACCATCTTATGGTTATAAGGACAGCTGGACAGTCACACTTTGAAAGCCTTATAGAAGGTACTCCACAGGGAGTAGGAGGAATACCCATAAGCCGTAAGCAGGTAAGGGCTCAGAGAAAGGCTCTTGACCTGATAGAGGAAGAGGTAGGAAGACCAATAAACTACCACTCATATGTATCTGGAGTTGCAGGTCCTGAAATAGCAGTAATGTTTGCTGAAGAAGGCGTAAACGGAGCCCACCAGGATCCACAGTATAACGTTCTTTACAGGAACATCAACATGATCAGGTCATTTGTTGACGCAGCAGAGGCAAAGAAGGTTATGACCTGGGCTGACATAGCACAGATCGATGGAGCACACAATGCAAATGCAACTGCCAGGGAAGCATGGAAGGTAATGCCTGAACTGATGGTTCAGCATGCAATAAACTCAATATTCTCCGTGAAGGTTGGAATGAAGAAGGGCAACATCTGTCTTTCAACAGTTCCTCCAACTGCACCACCGGCACCAAGCATGAGACTTGACCTGCCATATGCAGTTGCCTTGAGAGACCTTTTCAGGGAATACAGGATGAGAGCCCAGCAGAATACAAAGTACATGGAGTCATCAGCAAGGGAAGCCACTGTTACCCACGTGTTGAACCTTATGATTTCCCAGCTTACTTCAGCTGACATTCAATCCACAATAACACCAGATGAAGGTAGAAACGTGCCTTGGCACATATACAACATCGAGGCAACTGACACAGCCAAGCAGGTATTCAATGGACTTGACGGACTGATGTCAATGATTCAGCTCAAGAGACATGACAGCGAGCTTGGAGACAAGGTAAGGGAGCTTAAGGAAAGGGCTATTCTCTTTATGGAGGAAATGCTTGAAATCGGGGGCTACTTCAAGGCTGTCCAGGATGGCTTCTTCGTAGACTCAGGATACTATCCTGAAAGAAATGGAGACGGGATCATAAGAAAGATTGATGGTGGAGTTGGAGAAGGTACTGTCTATGAAAGGGACCAGGACTACATGGCTCCAGTCACAGCCCATTTTGGATACAACAATGTGGCCCAGTATGGGGAAGAGTATGTTGAAAACCCATCAAAGCTTATTGGGGGCTCAACTCTTGAGGATCCGGACAAGATAATCTTCATTGACGAGCTTGACGAGTCAGACAACGTTAATGTAAGACTTGAGGAAGTTAAGGACCTTATAGGAACAACCAAGCTCAAGCCTGAAATGGAATGGCTTGGTGATGGGATCATCCTATTGACAATGTTCCTGCCGACAGATGTAAGGACTGCAGAGTTTGCTGCTCTTGAGATCGGTAAGAAAATGAACCTGCATGACTGTGAGGTAATCCACAAGGAGATCATGCAGGAGGCAGAAGGTACGAGAATCGAGCTAAAGGGTAAGGTTGACTTCTCAATCGATACCAGCGAGCTTGTAATTCCACCTAAACCTGAGGAAATGTCAGATGACCAGATCAGAGAGGACATTGAGGACAAGCCTATGAAGGTTGTTGCTGCAACTGTGGGAGAAGACGAGCACTCTGTTGGAATCCGTGAGATCATAGATATCAAGCATGGTGGAATTGAAAAGTATGGTATAGAATGCCACATCCTGGGAACTTCAATATCAGTGGAAAAGCTAGTTGATGCTGCAATTGAGATCAATGCAGATGCGATCTTGACTTCAACAATCATTTCCCATGACGACATACACTACAAGAACATGAAGAAGCTTCACCAGTACGCAATTGAGAGAGGCGTAAGGGACAAGATGATCTTCATTGCAGGTGGAACTCAGGTATCAAACGAGCAGGCAGTTGCAAATGGAATGGATGCAGGATTTGGCCGTGGAACCAAGGGTTCACATGTAGCCACTTTCCTAGTGAAGAAGAGACGTGATATGGCCAATGAAGATTAATCTTCTTGTAGCTGAAATAGGAAGTACAACAACAGTTGTAAATGCATTTAACCAGATTGAAACAGATCCGGTTTTTCTTGGACAGGGACAGGGGGCAACCTCTGTCCTTCAAGGAGACGTAACAATTGGACTTCAGGAAGCCATTGATGATCTTTGCAGAAACCTGAAGGTGGACAAGGTGGACTATGACGAGCTTATAGCCACAAGCTCCGCTGCAGGGGGGCTTAGGATGACCGTACACGGTCTGGTCTATGACATGACCGTAAGGGCGGCCAAGGAGGCTGCACTTGGAGCAGGAGCCAACATCAAGTATATAACTGCAGGTAAGCTGAGAAAATC
>CALGAG010000086.1 GCA_937951995.1 uncultured Bacillota bacterium | reverse complement strand
TCATTGGCTTTTGACCCTTCATCCAACGCCTCTGATCCTCCCCCAGCATCAATTACTATAAATACATCACCGACATTGATTGTGTCTCCCTTGTTGGCCTTAAGCTGGAGAACCTTTCCACTTCTGGGTGAAGGTATTTCTGTTGTCACCTTATCTGTCTCAACCTCGGCGACAGATTCGCCTTCCTCTATATTATCCCCTTCCTGGACCATCCATTTGGTTATTACGCCCTCGTGGATTCCCTCTCCTATATCGGGGAACTGAAATTCAAATCTCATGGCTGTCCTCCTTTCTAATATTTCACAATATCCTCAATTGTCTTTGCAATTCTTTCAGGGCTTGGGATATAGTGTTTTTCGCCTCTTGGTAGTGGGAATGTTGTATCGAAACCTGTCAACCTTGTAGGTGGAGCCTCAAGATGCAGGAATGCTTTCTCATTGACAATTGAAATTATCTCAGCACCCACTCCAAGGGTCTTTGGTGCTTCGTGAACAACCAAAATCCTACCGGTTTTCTTTACCGATTCAATAAAGCTTTCCCTGTCCATAGGGGCAATGGTTCTCAGGTCGATCACTTCAGCAGAAATCCCCTTTTCCTGGACCATCTTCACGGCCTTTTGGACATCGGGTACCATTGCACCCCAGGCGACTATGGTAATATCCTCACCCTCCTGCAATATTTTGGCCTTGCCCAGTGGTATTTCATATGCCTCCTCAGGTACTTCCTGCTTGAAGGCCCTGTAGATTCTCTTGGGTTCCCAAAATATTACAGGGTCAGGATCTCTAATTGCTGCTATCAATAGTCCCTTTGCATCATATGGGGTAGAGGGGATTACAACCTTGAGACCTGGAATCTGTGCATACAATGCCTCTGTACTTTCTGAATGATGCTCCAATGCTCTGATTCCACCACCGTATGGTGCACGGATAACCATGGGGAGATTATACTTGCCCCTAGACCTGTTTCTCATTCTGGCAACGTGACTTATGATCTGGTTGAAAGCCGGGTAAGAGAATCCTGAAAACTGCATTTCCACAACAGGTTTAAGACCGTTTATTGCCATTCCGATTGCCGTACCCACAATGGCAGATTCAGCCAGAGGAGTATCAAAGGCCCTTTCCTTACCGTAGGTTTTCTGAAGGTCAACAGTTGCCCTGAAGACACCACCCTCTAGACCTACGTCCTCACCATATGCTATAACCGTGTCGTCGTTCTTCATTTCATTTATCAATGCCTGATTCACCGCTTGTATTATGCTTAAAGTATTGGCCATTTCTATTTGCCTCCTTCCAGAAAGGATCTATATTCATCCAGCTGTTCTTGAAGTTGTGCTGGCATAGTCTCGTAGTGGTACTTGAAAATATCTTCAAGCTCTGTATCAGACTTGTCCTCGATTGCTTCGAAGGTGGTCTTGACATCTTCCTCAAGCTCCTTCTTTGTCTCATCTATCCAGTTATCATCAATAACATTGTTTTCCTTAAGGTAGTTTCCAAATCTCAGGATAGGATCCTTCTTCCTCCATTCCTCAACCTCAGCGTCATCTCTGTACTTGGTGGGGTCGTCTGAGGTTGTGTGGGCGCCAAGTCTGTAGGTGTAGGCCTCTATTAGAGTTGGCCCCTCACCCTTTCTTGCCCTGTCAACTGCAGCCTTGGTTGCATTGTACATTGCAAATATATCGTTTCCATCCACCAGTATTCCAGGCATTCCATAAGCTGTAGACTTCAAGGCTATGTTTTCACTCATTGTCTGAATCTTTCTGGATGTGGAAATTGCATATTGGTTGTTTTGTACAATAAAGACCACTGGTGATTTGAATACCGATGCAAAGTTAAGGGCCTCATGGAAGTCCCCATGGGAGGTTCCGCCATCACCCACATATGTTAGGACAACGTTTTTCTCCTTCTTGATATTGTTGGCCATACCTATTCCAGTTGCGTGTTGCAGCTGAGATGCGATAGGCACAGAAACAGGGAGGACCCTGACTCCATCCGGCATATGACTGCCCCACTCATTACCGTACCAGTAAAGGTAGATGTTCTTTAGGGGAACCCCCCTTACCAGCCAGGCCCCCAGTTCTCTGAAAGTTGGAACCAACCAGTCCTCCTCATCCAAGGAGTAGGCACTTCCTACCTGGGCTGCCTCCTGACCCAGATTTGGTGCATAGGTCAGCATCCGACCCTGCCTCTGGTAGGAAAGGGCCTTTTCATCTATTGTTCTGGAATAGAGCATTGTCCTAAAAAGATACTTAAGCTGGTCCTCATCCAGGTCCGGGATATGATCCCTTTCCTTTGCCTTGCCAGCTGGATCAATAACCTGATACATTTCATTCTTCATTGGATTGTAATCTTCCAAGCGCATGTTGATACCTCCTAATATTTATATTAATTGATAATGACTATCATCTATTACTATATTTATATACTTAAATATGGATATTAAACATTAGAAATACCGATTGGGGGCATAAAAAAAGAACTGAGGATATCCTCAGTTCAAATTGATCATTTTGCCAGCTCCACAGCAATCTGTGCTGCAAGCTTTGCGTTGTTGTATACCAGCTCAATGTTTGCAGCCAGTGAATCTCCTCCTGTTATCTCCTTGATTTTGGCAAGCAGGAATGGAGTGGTATCCTTTCCCTTGATGCCCTTTTCCTGTGCCTCAACAACTGCCTTTTCGATTATCCCTGTTATGAAGGATTCATCCATTGAGAACTCTTCAGGAATGGGGTTGGCTACGACAACTCCGCCGTGAAGTTCCAGGTCCCATTTGACCCTTAGCAGGTCTGCAATCTCTTTGGGGGAGCCCATGTTGTAATCAACCGAGAAGCCACTTTTCCTGGTGTAGAAGGCTGGCAGCTCATCCGTCTTGTAGCCAAGTACGGGAACGCCCTTGGTCTCCAGGTATTCCAAGGTCAAACCGATATCAAGTATTGACTTTGCTCCTGCACACACCACTGCAACACCTGTCTGTGACAATTCCTCAAGGTCGGCCGAAACATCCATTGTGGTTTCAGCGCCACGGTGAACACCACCGATTCCACCTGTTGCAAATATCTTGATTCCAGCCATTTCAGCAATTATCATCGTGGATGCTACAGTTGTGGCTCCGTCTTTTCCTGCTGAGACGATGTATGGAATATCCCTTCTTGACACCTTTGCAATGCCTGATGTCTTGCCCATATAGTCAATTTCCTCTGATGTAAGTCCTGCAATGAGCTTCCCATTAATAATTCCTATTGTTGCCGGGACTGCACCATTACTTCTAATTATTTCCTCAACCCTCAATGCGGTCTCAACATTTTGCGGGTAGGGCATACCGTGGGAAATGATTGTTGACTCCAAAGCCACGACAGGTTTCCCATCCTCCAAAGCCTTTTTTACATTGCTACTTATGTGTAGATATTCTTTCATAGTTTTCTTACCTCCATTTTCTTCGATAGATCCAGTACCTTTTCCACTGTTATGTTCTTGTTTATTGTGCTTTCAGCATCCATGGCCATTGCAGCCATGGCAGAGGCCAATTTTGCACTTTCCAGAAGACTCATGCCAGAAAGCTCTCCATGAATGAGACCTGCCTGGAAGGCATCTCCAGCCCCAGTTGCATTCTTGATTCTTACATCTGGGATTCTGACAATGCCCCTTTCAGTGCTATTGCTGAAAAACACCCCATCAGAGCCCAGAGAGATACAAACGTTTTTTACTCCCTCACCGTGCAGCAGATCTGCCGAAGCCAGGAGGTCATTTTCATTCTCTATTCTCCTGCCAGTTAGGATTTGTGCCTCAAGCCTGTTTGGCTTGATTGTATGGAAAAGCCTTATGATGTCCCTTGCAATTTTTGCCTTCTCAGATGAAACCGTATCAAGGAAAAGCCTGTTTTCCTTGAAAAGATTTGCTGCAAATTCGAGATTGTCCCTTGAAAGGTTTGTATCAAAAGCAATGATGTCGCTTTCCATAATTTCCTTCTGATTATTAAGTATATAATCCTTGTCAAGAAATTCGTAGATGTCCATGGAGCTTATGGCAACATGCATGTCCATGTTTTCGTCAAGAACAGCCATGTATGTTCCAGTACTTTCCTCTGCAATTACCTTGACCCTGGTCATGTCAACCCCTGAAAGGGAGGTTTCATCAAGGAGGCTTTTACCGTACAGGTCATCTCCTACAACTGAGTACATTTCAACATGGTTCCCCAAAAGCGCTACATTTTCAGCAATATTCCTTCCGACACCGCCAGATGAAAGCTTAGTTCTTCCTGGATTGGAATCCCCGGGAATGAGTTGTCCGTGAGGAAATCCTGCAATATCCATATTTATTCCGCCGATTACTGCAACCTTTTTCTTAAGTGACAAAAAATCACCACCTTTCACTGTTACTCATATTATTATACCCAAATTATAATGAAAAAACTCCGGAAGACCGGAGTTTTGAGAGTTCTCTTGAACTAGATTTGACCAAGTAGACTTTGAACAGCGAAGGAGACCACCACAACCAAGGTCGAAATCAAAAATCCATGGACCATGGGGAGAAATCCTGACTTTGCCAGATTGGAAAAGTTGGTCTTCAAACCTATGGATCCCAGGGCCATAACCATTAGAAACCTGCTTGTGTCTGACATCAAAGCTCTGGTTCCCTCCTGAAAGATGCCTGTACTTGCAATTCCAACCATAGCAATGAAAAGGAGTATAAACCAAGGGAAAATATCCTTGATGCTTACATTGCAGATTTCAGTTTCCTTGCATTCATTTCTTTTGACCCTGGCACCAATCCAGGAAAAGACAAGTACAACCGGCACAATGGCAAGAGTTCTTGTAAGTTTGACAATTATTGCATAATCTCCAGCTGCATCTGAAAATGCATAGCCTGCTGCCACAACCGATGAGGTATCATTTACCGCAGTTCCTGTCCACAGACCAAATCCCAGGTCACTTAAGCCAAAATAGACACCCATCAAAGGGTAAAGAACAACCATTATTACATCAAAGATAAAGGTTGCAGAAATTGCATATGCGATCTGGCGTTCGTCAGAATCAATTACAGGAGCAACGGCAGCAACGGCAGAACCGCCGCAAATGCCCGTTCCTGCAGAAATAAGGCTGGAGAGTCTCCAGTCCATCTTGAACACCCTTCCCAAGAGGTATCCACCACCAAAAGCAGCAAGTAGTGTAAAGGTCATTACCACAAGGGAAAACCTGCCAACCTGAAATATCTGCTGGAAGCTTAGTCTGACCCCCATAAGGATTATTGCAAATTTAAGGACTTTTTTCGATGTGAATGTCAATCCCTTGGCGAATATTGGGTAACTTGTGATAAAGGGGTTGATTAGCATACCTAGGATCAGCGCCAGTACGCTTGCCCCTATAATATGTGATGGCAATGAATTGCTGATATGTACAGATACAATTGCAAGGAGGACTGACAGAAGAAGTCCTGGTGCAACGGATTTTGATATGGTATTCATACTAGGCCTCCTTTCAAATATAATTTGATTCTATCACTCTTTTAATATAATATAAAATTATATATAATTATAAATAGATAAATATAATTTATGGAAGTGATTAAATGTTTGACCAGAGAACCAAAACATTTCTTGAGGTTTGTAAATGGATGAGCTACACAAAGGCAGCGGAGGCCCTCTTCATTACACAGCCTGCTGTGACACAGCACATTAAGTTCCTTGAAACCAGGTATAACACAAGGTTTTTTTCCTATGCCAACAGGCAGATTGGATTAACCCCTGCAGGAAGGGAGTTTAAAAGATATCTTAAAGAAGGGATGGCAAAGGAAAGGCTGGTATCAGAAAAGATAAGGGAGCTTGACAAGGGAGAAAGGACCATTAAATTCGGGGCTACATTGACAATCGGTGAATATACAATCGCTCCCTTCATAAACGACTTTCACGACAAATACAAGGATTACAGGATCTCAATCCAGATTGACAACACTAGAATACTTATGGAGGAACTCGATAGTGGAGGGATTCATTTTGCCCTGATTGAAGGTCTATTCAACAAGTCGGACTATGACTCAAGACTGCTGGCCATGAAGGATTTCATTCTGGTCGTCCATCCTGCAAGCGGTCTAGCCAATAAGAACAGACCGGTTCTTGAGGACATATTAAAGGAGACATTGATAATTAGGGAGAAGGGTTCTGGGTCCAGAGAAGTCTTGGAGAGCGGTCTGGCCGAAAGGAATCACTCCCTAGATGATTTTCAGGAGACAATAAGCATTGGGAATGTCAGCCTGATGAAAAGGATGGTCCAGGATGGGCTTGGAATCACCTTTATGTATGAGGATGCAGCAAAGGTGGAGCTGGACACAGGTAAGTTGGCTAAAGTGGATTTAGGTGATTTTTCGATTTCAAGGGAGTTTAACTTCGTAAGCATCACTGATTCGCCTTTTAAGGATGAACTTGACAGCCTATATGGATACTTTAAGGAGAATATAAACAGTTTCAAGTGAAAGGAAGATTATTCATGATTCTAAACCACGATGCCTTCCAAATAGGGGAGGACTATGGCGGTAAACAGCAGTGGCTTTCAGAATTTGGCCTTAGGAAAAAGTTCTGGGCAGACCGGTCCTGTGGGGTTGCTGCGGCTGCAAATCTGATCAATTACCTTGGAAGTGAGTTTCCTGAGCTGGCGACCCTTTATGGAGGAAATACAAGGGAGGACTTCATCCAGCTTATGGAAGGCCTATACAGGCATCTTAATCCTGGGATAATTGGTATACCAACCCTGGGAAAGATGGGGAGAGGTTTGACAGGCTACACCAACAGCAAGGGAATCCAGCTACTACCCTGTACAAGAACCTGGATTTTTGATGTTAAGGATGGCAGTAAGTTCATTAGGGGCGGACTTGCCCAGGGAACTCCAGTCCTTTTGCTTACCTGGAATTACTCTGACAGAGAACTTAGGAACCACTGGGTAACCGTAACAGGTTGGGATGTAATATATGGTGAGGAGTACATGACCGTCTCCAACTGGGGAAAAAAGAGGACCTACTCCTACGATAAATGGGTTGGGGAGAGGTCCCTCCTTAAGGGAGCCATCTATCTTACCAGAAACAAATGTATTGATGCACCAGATATGATATAATCAAAAAATAGGCAACCTAAACAAAGAATGATTGGAGGAAGGACTATGAAAATAAAACCATTCAAGGTTGAGCAGTGGATGAATGATTATGAAATGGATGCAATATATAATATAGCCGAAACATGTGTGGATGCAATGTCCCTTTCAGAACTGATCCAACTGTCAGGAGAGGACAAGGACAGTCTTCTCGATGATATCCTGGACATGAAGATGACCTATGGATACATAACAGGCAATCCCAGACTTAAGGATGCAATATCATCCCTATACAAGGGAATAGGACGGGACCACATTCTAACGACCAATGGTGGTATCGGTGCCAACAATCTTGTGCTAACCACCATTGTGGAACCTGGAGACAAGGTGGTATCAATCATACCAACCTACCAGCAGCTTTACTCAATACCAGAGTCACTGGGTGCGGATGTCCATATAATGTACCTGCAAAAAGAGAAGAATTTTTTGCCGGACATGGAAAAGCTCAAGGAAATGGTGGATGCGGACACCAAGATAATTTGTCTTAACAATCCCAATAATCCGACCGGAGCCCTTATTCCCGATCATATGATGGAGGAGATTGTAGACCTTGCCAAGTCAGTGGATGCATACATACTATGCGATGAGGTGTACAGGGGGCTTAATCAGGATGGCAGCTACCACAAGTCGATTGTGGAGCTTTATGACAAGGGGATCGGCACAAGCAGCATGTCAAAGGTATTCTCCCTGGCAGGCTTGAGATTGGGATGGCTTGTCACCAAGGACATGGAATTGATGGAAAGGTTGTTTAGCCACAGGGACTACAGCATCATAAGCTGTGGAGTGGTGGATGAGGTATTCGGTGCACTGGCCCTGGAAAACAAGGACAAGGTCCTTGAGAGAAACCTTAGGATTATCAGGGAAAATCTTAAGATCCTGGATGACTGGATAAATGAACATGAAAGGTTTTCATACGTAAAGCCAATTGCAGGAACCACTGCATTGGTATTCTATGATTATGACATAAGCGCATTTGAGTTTTGTACTGGTTTGATGGAGCACTCAAAAACCTTTGTAACTCCCGGATCCTGTTTTGAATATGAAAAAAGCTTCAGGATTGGATATGCCGCTTCAAGGGAAACTCTCATTGAGGGCTTAAAGAATCTGGAGGATTATTGCAGGGGGCTGGAAAAGTAAATATACCATGTGAATGCCGGAGCCATCCGGCATTTTTTCTTGACAAAACTACAAGGAGATTATAATATATTGTAAGATACCCCGATGGGGTATAATATTTTGAGGAGGAATCAATATGTTTA
>CALGAG010000085.1 GCA_937951995.1 uncultured Bacillota bacterium | reverse complement strand
GTTCCCAAGGTATGGGATGCAATAAACGACGAGAAAAAATTTGTTGTGGTCCAGACAGCTCCTGCGGTGAGGGTTGCCCTGGGAGAGGAGTTTGGCATGGAGCCTGGAACCGTGGTTACGGGGAAAATGGTTGCTGCCTTAAGAAGCATTGGCTTTGACAAGGTGTTTGATACGGATTTCGCAGCAGATCTTACAATTATGGAGGAGGCCAGCCCTACCACCACGGAGACCTTGAAATCCTTGAAAAAAGAATTGCTGGAATCTATTCCGAGGACAGGGCTAAGGCAATCAGAAAGTCCCATGAGAATCCAATGATCAAGCAAATCTACGAGGAATACCTTGGAGAGCCATACGGAGAAAAGGCTCACGAGCTGCTGCACACATACTATGTGCCCAGGATAAAGATGTAGAGACAAAATAAGTTGCTGCCATTCATCAGTTGGCAGCAACTTTCTATTTGCTTATAATTTGTTCAGGAACTCCCTCTCCCTGTATAATTTCTCCACCAAGGCTCCCAGCAATTGCCCTTGCATAAGCCTCATCAGGGTAATCCCTAACATATTTGCCATCTACATAAAGTCTGTAGGTGAAATAGCCTGTTTTCTCACCTATCCTCTGGTAATGGAGTGGAAGAAGCCAGGTTTTTTCATAGGCATCAAGGTAGGTCCTGTTACCTGAAGGCAAAGCTGTATTGTAGGGTAGGGTTTCAATTGTCAGTGATGGCTTAAGGGATAATGCCGCATGATATGATGTGGAATAGCCACTTCCTTCCCCAGTATCTGGAATAAGCCTGTAGCCGGTCACTTCATTTGTAGCCTGTGCAAGGATCAAGGCCTTGTCCCTGTAGGATTGAGGATACCATTTATATTCATAGTAGACAACGTTTCCTCTTGAGTGGTAGGAAACATAGCTTCTAAAATCAAAGCTTTTCATATACTCCATTAGCGCCTTTGTCTCAGGCTCGCTTCCAGGAGATACTCCTGGATAGTACTCCCCGGCTGGTCTGCTTGACAAGAAGTTTCCAGGGTAGACCTGCCATTTGTCAGTCAATCCATCTGATCCATCCTGGAGGTGGAAATCCGGGAAGTTCTTGTTTAGGTCAACTCCGGCGATGTTTGCCTTCCACTGGGAATAGTCCTTGTCATCGATATTGGCCAGGGCATCCTTTAAGGAGCTTGTTAAGACTGAATCAGGTCCGAACTTTGACAGGTCATGACCATCTGGATTTACCAGGGGAACAAAATGAAATACAGATTTTGACAGTACATCCCTAAGGTTAAAGTCCTCAATATGGGAGTCCTTGTAGTAATCGGCAGCGTAATCCTCAATTTGCTTTAGGACTATTGCAGGGTTGACGGTTTCTCGTCCATGGACACCTGCATCAATAAGATAGTGCATCCTGAAGGTGTTAAAATCATCCCTGTTCAACACTGTCTTAACATTCTCCGTCATGACAATGGAATAGATTTCCTTGCCATCACGGGAATAGCCGATTGTCTTGTAGGTTAGTATCTCTGGATAGCGGGAAGAGAGCCCCCTTGCAATCTCAGAGTAATCCTTGGACGAATACCCTGTCCCCTCTTGGAGTCTTAGCAAGGGGTTTTCCAGGTAGTCACCAACTGGTGGAGGCAGATTTTCATCTCCAACATTAACTGTGGACTCAATTGGATTTACTATTTTGTTTGGTGTCACATCTGTGCCTGAAATCACAGGGGAAAGTGCCATTGCCATGAGAAAAAAGTATATGACTGTTTTTTGTACCATACCTCCACCTCCCTAAAAGTAAATCAAAGATTAAAGTTTTGTATCATATACCCAGAATCAGGGTGATAGAATCCCTAATATATCCTAAAGCGTTAAAGTGGCAGGCTATAAGGGTAAATATAGTAACAAGGATATGGATAAGGATAGCTTTGGAAACCAAGATTAAGGGAGGGAAGAACATGAAAAAGATTCTTGTAACCACTGATGGCTCAAAATACTCTCAGAAAGCACTTTTTAAAGCCAGGCAAATGGCAAGTGACATGGGTTGCGAAGTAACAATCCTATCAGTTGTCAACCTGTGGGACAACGTGTATTCCCATAATATGGACATAAAGGAGCAGTTGGGCAAGACTGAAATGGATAGGACACAGGAAATTCTCAGGGAAGCAGAGGAGATATTCAAGGGTTTTGAGGGAGAGTGGAAGACTGTATACAAGGTAGGAGATGTTGTGGATGTCATTGTAAGTTTCGCTGAAGAGGGGAACTATGATCTTGTAATTATGGGCAGCAGAGGCCTTGGTGCCTTTTCAAGGACTCTTCTGGGAAGCGTTTCAGACAAGGTTATCCATCATATCAAGACATCGGTTATGATTGTAAAATAACAGATATTGCCAAGCCTCTCAGCAAAGAGAGGCTTTTTGTTGAACTGATGCAACAAATCTGAAAAAAATATTTCAAGTTGCCTGTTTATTGTGATACAATAATGGGCAGGGGAATTATTCTCAAATATTTTTATTAAGGAGCGGTAAAAGTGATAGTTGAGCATTTATTGGAAATGATAGTACCCTACATCACAGCTTCACTGGAGTTGATAGGTGTAGCAATTATTACAATAGCAGCGGTTCGGGGTGTATTCCAGTTCTTTGAGAATGGATTCAACTTCCGCGGAGACGACGTTGCAATCGACTTTGCGAAAGCAATGACACTAAGCCTTGAGTTTAAGTTGGCGGCGGAGATTATCAAGACTGTTGTCATAAGGACGATAGACGAGTTTATAATTCTAGCATCCGTTGCAATACTAAGGGTAGTGCTTTCATTCGTACTTCACTGGGAGCTTAAGAGCGGTGCCAAGAATGTTGACACTTACTGTGAAGACCCAGACGAGCTGGCAACAGATCCAAGCCAGAACGTAAAACAGATCAGATAGATAATTATAGGAGTAATATATTGGTTTAAAGCAATCGATATATTACTTTTTTGTAATTATTGTCCATTTTCAGAATTATCCTATATAATATAAGTAAGAAATCTAAATACAGGAGTGATTAAATGAAAAAGCTATTAACCGGAAACGAAGCAATTGCAAGAGGAGCTTACGAAGCCGGCTGTCATGTAGCCACAGCATATCCAGGGACACCTTCGA
>CALGAG010000084.1 GCA_937951995.1 uncultured Bacillota bacterium | reverse complement strand
TCAAAGCCTGCCTCCACCAGCTCTCTTACAACTATTTCAACGGCGAACCCCTTGGCTACCGCTCCGACATCAAGGCTCATCTCAGGGTCTTCAAGATAGACAGTCATGTTTTCCTGGTCCACTATGACCTTCTCAATGTCCGTGTGTTCTTTTGCCTCCAAGAGCTTGTCCATTGGGGGAATCTT
This sequence comes from uncultured Bacillota bacterium, assembly GCA_937951995.1. Lineage (GTDB taxonomy): Bacteria > Bacillota > Clostridia > Tissierellales > Tissierellaceae > Gudongella. The sequence continues at coordinate 9,141 of CALGAG010000084.1, read as the reverse complement.
TGCATTGGTCGGATCAAACTCGGCATCATCCCTATACTCTGACCAGATTGAAAGAACCGCTCCAAAAGCTATGTTGGTCTTCTGGTTTGTGCTGTAGTACATGTCCTTGGAGAATGTCAAAAGATCAATTATTTCCCTATCCACCTTTACAGGTTCAATACCAGCATTATCATTAATGGTCTTGATGTTGTTGATACCCTCGTAGGTATTGTACTTGTCATACAGTTTGTGCAGTTCCAGCATCCTGTCGTGAATTTGGGTCATGTATCCCTCAAACTCATCCTCAGTCTTTGTGTATCCAATTACCTGTGTAACCGTATCGAATGAATCAAAGAAGGTATCGTTGAATCTATTGTATGCAACTCCTTCTGAACATCCTGACAGAATATTTATCAGGACAGTTAACATTAATATCAAACTAATTTTTTTCATCAAAATCACCCTAACTAATCATACCAAAAATAGCCTTTACAGGCAAACAAAATGGCTCCCAAAAGGGAGCCATAATTAATTTACTTTGCTATTTCAAAAGCCTCTTCAACAACGTAGATGTAATCTCCAACACTGACAGTTACTAATGAAACCAGGTCTTCTTCAGTGGTTTTTCCATCTTCAATTGACATGCCTGCAATTTCTTCTACAGTTTGGCCAACCATCCAGTCTGCCAATGCAGCTGCCTGCTCATACCACTCTTTTTCGATGCCTGAAGCCTTAACCATACCGTATTCTTCCTTAAGCTCGTTCTTGGTCTTAAGCTCTGCTTCCTTATCAGTTTCTACCTTTCCTTCAAGGTCGTACTGAATCTTAACCTGAGCTGTGTCAATTACAGCACCAGTTACTTTTCCTTCAGCGTCAAATGCTGTTGCTGCCAACACATTGTCTACCTGAGCCATAGCTCCTGCATCTGCTGTAGCATCCTTTGACTTGGCAATTGAAATCTTGATTCCAAGGCCTACAGTCTCTCCGCCTTCAGTCTCAATAGCCTCAGCCCATGCCTGCTCAAGTGCCTCAAGGTAAGCTTCCACTCCTACAGTCACTGATGACACTAGGTCTTCTTCAGCTGGAACTCCATCTTCCAGAGCCATTCCTGTAATTTCTTCTACAGTCTTTCCAACCATCCATGCTTCAAAAGCTTGTGCTTGTTCGAACCACTCTTTGCCAATGCCTGAGGCTTTAGCCATTCCATACTCTTCTCCAAGCTCTTTCTTTGTTTTGAACTCGCCTTCTCTGTCAGTTGAAACTGCCATGTTCTCGTCGAATGCAACTCTAGTTTGAGCTACATCAAGCTCAGCGCTTACAACTTTACCTTCAGCGTCAAATCCAACTGCAATAACTGTTACATCTGATTGTGCCTGTGCTGTCTTGTCTGCATCTGCATCAGTTGACTTGGCAATTGAAATTACATGTCCAAGACCCACTTTTGCGATTGCACCTGCCTCTGCAGGCTCTTCTGCTGGTTCTTCCGGTGTCTCTTCAGGAGTTTCCGCTGGGGTCTCCGCTGGTGCTTCTGCAGGTTCTTCAGCAGGTTGTGTACATCCTGCAAGTAGACTCATACTAAGTACAAGTACCAATAATAATGATAATAGTTTTTTCATTCTTCACCCTCCATGATTTTTTATAGGTTCAAACAACATTATGATTATACCACAGGGATGAAGTGTAATCAATACATATCGTTAAATGTATATTTATCAATGCATAATGGGATTATGTCATTTTCGTAAATGGCCTAATCCCAACCTTCCAGCTTATTCTCCCATGTCAAGGGCCTCAATAATTTTTGGAATATATTTTTTTCCGGATCTTTCTCCATACAGAATCATGCTCAGGTACACTTCTGATGTTCCAATTTTTTCTGCCAGCTTCTTCTGTGTGAGATTTATCTGTACTAGTCGCTGCTTAACCTGGTAACCGAATGGTGTGAGATTTCTTTTCCTCATTTAAAATCACTCCTTCTTATGAAAGTCTACTCTATCCTACCCTCTCCACAAATACTTTCTTCTAGCATTTATCCACTTACATGTGGTAGAATATATGTATTGTGACGTTAAAGCGATAAGACGATCAATATTAATATCAATACGGAGGTGAAACAATGTCCACCATCGGACAAAGACTAAGAACCGCAAGAAAATCAAAAAAACTTTCACTGTTGGATGTCAGGGATCTTACCGGCCTATCCACTGGCAATTTAAGTGACCTTGAAAATGATAAGTTCTCCCCATCTGCAAATACCTTGATACAATTACGGCAGGTACTTAATGTTTCCATAGATTGGATGCTGACAGGCACTCTACCAAAGGATATTCCCTCAGAGGAGATCATTAGGGAAAAAACTCCAGCCTACCTTAGCAATGATGAAAAGATGCTGCTGGATATGTACCACAGGTTGGACAGTGAAGACAGAAAAAACATAATTGGCTACATGAATCTCATTGCCGGAAAGGAAAGAGGTTAATTTTTTTATCCCATGATTAATTATTAACCACTTCTTATTCCAAAAATATGGATATTATTTATTTACCCAAAATCGTCTCTAAATAACATCAATTGCGAAAACAAAGCCGTATTCCAAGGAATACGGCTTTTAACTGTCTTCTTTTATTCAACTGTAACTGATTTCGCTAGATTTCTTGGCTTATCAACATCGTTTCCTCTGATCAGTGATGTATGGTAGGACAATAACTGAGGGAACAACACTGCCAACAGGGGCATAAAAATGTCGAATGTTTCCTCAAGGTATATCACCCTGTCGCACACTTCCTCAAGGTCAGCATTGCTGCGCCTAGTAACACCTATGACAAAAGCTCCCCTTGCCTTAACTTCCTTTATATTGGACACCATTTTGTCGTATAGTCTTGATTGTGTGGCCAATGCAATAACAGGGGTTCCTTCCTCTATTAGTGCAATTGTTCCATGCTTCAGCTCACCAGCTGGGAATGCCTCTGTGTGGATGTAGGAAATCTCCTTTAGCTTTAAGGCACCCTCCATGGCAGTGAAGTAGTCAAGGCCTCTTCCAAGGTAGAACAGAGATTTCTTATCCTTTATAAGTCCCCCTATGGCCTTTGCATTTTCTTTGCTTGTCTCCAACGAATCCTCGACCTTTTGTGAAAGAGACCTAAGCTCTGTAAGGATTTCCCTGTAGCATTCTTCAAGCAGTGTACCCTTGAGTCTTCCAAAGTATAGGGCAAGCATATAGAAGGCTACAAGCTGTGTTGTGTAGGCCTTGGTTGATGCCACTGCTATTTCTGGACCGGCCCAGGTGTAGAATATGTCATCAGATTCCCTGGCCACTGAGCTTCCCACCACGTTTGTAATGGAAAGGATTCTCGCTCCCTTTGATTTTGCGTCCTTCAGGGCTGCCAGGGTATCTGCAGTCTCCCCTGACTGACTGACTATGACAACAAGTGTCTTCTCGTCTATGAAATGCTCTCCATACCTGAATTCTGAGGCAATATCAGCTATTACGTTTACCTCCATAAAGGTCTGAAGCAGGTATTTGCCAACTAGCCCTGCGTGGTATGCAGTACCACAGCCCACTATATAGATCTTATCTATGTTCTTTAGTGTACCTTCATCTATGGCTATATTTTCAAGGTAAATATCACCATTTTCATCAAGCCTTCTCTCAAGGGTGTCCTCGATTGCTGAAGGCTGCTGGTAGATTTCCTTTAGCATGAAATGGTCAAAACCTTCCTTGCTTGCAGACTCCACATCCCACTGGATCTCCTTTATCTCTCTCTGGACAGGCTTCCTACCTGTAGTGTACACTTCATAGCCTTCTTCCGTAAGCCTTACAACGTCCCTATTCTCAAGATAGATAACCTTGTTTGTGTACTTTAGTATCGCAGGGATGTCTGATGCTATAAAGTGTTCATGGGACCCAATTCCCAGGATCAATGGGCTTTCATTTCTGACAGCTATGATTTCTTGGGGGTTGTTCTTTGCAACCACTCCCAGGGCATATGCCCCCTGGAGTCTTTCCTCAGCGGAAAATACCGCTTCCAGCAGATCACCCTTGTAGTAGAAATCAATCAGATGAGCCACCACCTCTGTGTCAGTTTCAGAGACAAAGGTGTAACCTTTCTCCACCAGCTCTTCCTTCAAGGCCCTGTAGTTCTCAATTATTCCGTTGTGGACAACCGCTATTGACCCTTCCTTATTTGTATGGGGATGGGAATTTATATCAGAAGGGGCTCCATGGGTTGCCCACCTGGTATGACCTATTCCCACATATCCCTTTATTGGATTCTCATCCAGGCTCTCCACCAGGTTACTCAACCGCCCAGCATGTTTTCTGGTCAACAGGGAACCGTTTTCAATCAGAGCAACCCCTGCTGAGTCATAGCCTCTGTACTCAAGCTTTTCCAGTCCGTCAAGTATTACATTCTGGGCATTCTTTCTACCAACATATCCAACTATTCCACACATATTATTCCTCCTTATGAATACCTACACCGAAAAAAAGACGTCAGCAAGCCGACGTCTAGTACTTCACCAGTGAATTTATATAGTGGTCCTTCAGCTTGTCTCTTCCATTTAAGAATGTAAGTTCAATAACAAATTCCAGGGCAACCACCTCTCCACCCAAGGATTCGATCAGGGCAGTTGCAGCCGAAACCGTTCCCGCCGTTGCCAGCAGGTCATCTACAATCGCCACCCTATCTCCCTTTTCAATGGATTCCGTGTGTATCTCCAATGTATTTGTACCATATTCCAGTTCATATTCGTAGCTAGTGGTATCACCAGGTAGCTTGCCAGGCTTCCTTATTGGCACAAAACCAACACCAAGTCCATATGCTACAGCAGCTCCGAACAGGAAACCTCTTGCCTCCGGTCCTACTATATAGTCAACATTCTTATCCTTAAGGTCCTCCACCATAAGTGAAACAGCTGATGTGAAGGCCTCGGCATCTCTTGTGAGGGTAGTTATATCCTTAAAGCTCACACCTTCGATTGGGAAATCTTCAATTTCTCTAATTTTAGATTTAAGATCCAAAATTTTTCCTCCTCTTTACTACATATTTTTCCTACTCACATATTAGTTTACCATATAAGTTGCCATTAAAAAACATTTTTTTACAGTAGAAAGCCTCCCTCTGACACTCTCTTTTTCAGGGGTTTGTAAAGCGCCTCCCGGTCCAGGTGTGGGTTGTCCTTGTGTATTCTCTCAAGTGCAATTCCAGCACCATGGTCCATACCCTGACATCCTGCAAGTAAAACTATATCGTCCTCTCCAGACCTTTCAAGGGTGATCCCAATTGCCTCCTCCAAGGTATCGTATATGGTATATCCCAGACCAGACCTGTCCAGTACTTCTTTGAAGGCTTCCTCCTCCTCTTGGGATACCTTGTCCTTCTGGGTTACGCTTCCAATGCTTCTAGTGGCAATTATCTCATCTATTCCCAGCCTGTCCTTCCAGTTGACCAAGGCCTCCGCATTTTCCCTGTTGACTGTAACCCCTCTGTTTCCTCTTATTGCATAGGCGATGTGCACCTTGTTCCTGTGCATGTCCGCAATTGTACCTAGTGTACTGTTTATATTCTTTATATTGGCAAAGTGATCATCAATTATAGTGATCTTGTTTTCATAGATAAACTCAAATCTTCTTTCCACGCCACCAAAGTCCTTTAAACCATCTATGATAGTCTGCCTATCCACCCCATCCACAAGGGAAATTGCTATGGCCATCATTGCATTTTCCACTGAATGGTATCCAGGAATCTTAAGGTCAACATGAAAGCTCCCTTTCTGAATTTTCCCATTGGCAAGTGGGATATCATCCTCAATAACAACATCAAACGCCCCTCTGCCTTTAACCAGCTTAAGGTTTGAACATGTGATCATGCCACCCTTTCCATAGACGGAGATTGTCACCAGATGGGCCTTGGTTTCATTTACAAGGCTACTGATCCTGTCATTATCCAGATTTAGTATAGCTACAGCTTCTGGCTTTGCATCCCTAATCAAGGATGACTTAACCTCCCAATACCTTTCGTAGCTTCCATGCTGGTCAATGTGCTCCCTGCTGAAGTTGTTGAAGGAAACTATATCATAATCTATGTCACTTACCCTGGACAGCTCCAAGGCGGACGAGGATACTTCCATAACTGCCCTGTCCATCTTCTCTTCAGCCATCTCAGAGAAAATCCTCTGAAGGTCAAGACTCTCAGGTGTTGTCAGACTAGCCAGCTCTGTATGCTTACCAGTCTTGGCAAGGACACTTCCTATTAGCCCAGTCCTATAGCCTGCCATTTCATAAATATGGTCAAGGATAAAGGTAGTGGTAGTCTTTCCGTTGGTAGCAGTGACACCAATAACCTTCAATTTTCGCGAGGGATTGCCATAGAAGGAGCTGCTAAGCCTTGATAATGCCTTCCTGCTGTCTTTGACCTTGATTTGACAGGTTTTGTCAAATTCATCCATGAAGTCCTCAACGACAATCGCAGCGGCTCCACCTTCCAATGCCTTCCCGACATATAGGTGACCGTCTGTGACATAGCCTTTTATTGCAACATATATGAATCCAGGCTTAACCCTTGCCGAATGACAGGCTACACCTTGGATTTCCAAATTTGGATCGAGATTTCTCGCATCAGTGAAATCCATTGATTTTAATAAATCTTCTAATATCATATTGCCCTCCTACCTAAAAACCTTCTTGATTACCTTTCCCAGTATAATTGATACATAGTTAAGGCCTGGACTGGGATCATCAAAGCTCCACACTGCAGGAACCTTTTTTCTGAACAGTGATTTGATCACAGCTCCTGTGGTCAGCTGGCCATTCCTGATGTAGTCCCTGATTGCCAGGATATCCTCGAAGAGGTACTGGAAGACAAGGCCGGTACTCTTCTCCACAGCCTTTGGTTCCAGAGGATTTCCTGTCATGTCCCTGTATGCCACATAGGGGAAATTTATACCTGCCCTATACAGGAGTTCGTTTAGCGTTGTGGTCCTGGTGTTAATCTCAATCAGGTAAAACCTGCCGGTTTTTGCATCCTTCTTGAACTCTATTTCACCAAAGCCTCTATAGCCAATTTTCTCAACAAATGGTATCCCAATTTCCGCCAGCTCAGGCACATGTACCTGTTCAGTGTAGACAGATGCGCCAAAATTGATCGGAAACTGTCTGAGCTTTCTGCAGGTCATCCAGTGGGTGACCTTTCCTGACCTGTCCACATAGTAATCAAAGGTGTGCATGTGGTCATCAAAGCCTGGGATGATCCTTTGGACAAAGACCTCAAGGTTTTCCTCCTTAGCCCTTTGGAGAGCAGTTTTCAACTCCTCTTCATCCTTGCAGAAAAAAATCTTCCGCCTGAAGACCGATACAAACGCAGGGGAGTCCGTTGGCTTTACAATGCAGGGATACCCAAGCTCAGTCTCAACTCTGGAGTAGAGGTTTTCCTCATCTGGCATAATTGTCTCAGGAACAAGGACTCCATTTTCTCTGGCCATGTCATTAAGGGTTTCCTTTTTCATGACCCTGGTCCACAGTCCCTGTTCTTCCATTGGTATAAGGTAGTATTTCTTAAGCTCCTCCAGATTTTCGTCAATGAATTCAGCATATGGGTCTGCGCTTGGAAACAAAACCGGTTTTTCCTTTTCTCCCATTCCTATCTGAATCAGCTTTTTCAGGTACTCTTCCTTGTGGTTCCTGAAATCAGGTGCCATTACATGGCTACCAAGATATTTTGACTTTGATCCGTACAGGTCTTTGTCAGTGTAGTCAACTGCAATGGTATCAACGCCTTCATAGCCTAGGGTCCTTATTATGCTAAGTCCTATGTAATAGTTTGTTCCCAGTATAACCGCTTTGTTTGCCATTAGACTTTCCTCCTTAAAGGCTATTATCTCTTTTCATGAAAAAATCCCATTTACCAGTACTGATGACATAGTGATGGGATTTGGTCCGCTACCTGGGCTTCATTTCCTTCTGAAAAAACAGAAATACTCCCGCCATTATGAAAACATCTCCGATACTGAGTATTTTCGGCAGTGGATAAGGCCGTGGTATTAATATGATATCCGCCAGATAAACTAGTTTTGTATTATTGTTTACTCCAATATGCTTTATGTCACTGTCCCTCTCCGGAATCACGGACTCCTGATGTATTCCTGAAATCCCCGTCATGGATACGGGCATCTTCCCATCGTTTGCAGCAATTACTGCTGCATTTAGCATAACTCCTATGAAGAGTACCTTCATGTAGTTCTTTTCAATGTTAAGTATGATTGCAATAAGTAAAAGTGCGTAGGAAATGACCATTACATACAGAAAATAATCCTCAAGGAAGATGTACAATCCCTCTATCTCAAACCTCTTTGCCAGTGAAAGACTCGCCTGTGTCAAGGCTGATAGAAATAAGAGGATTACTCCTTCAATATGAACGTTTTCCAGATTTCTTAGCTTGCCGCCTCTTAGCTTTGCAATTATGATTGACAGTGTTGCCGGTTCAAAAAACATGGCCTCTCCTATTGACTCATTATGGAAACAAACATTTTCACAAGGTCTGGATGGAACTGGGTTCCCGCATTCTTCTCAAGCTCACTTAAGGCCTCTTCAGGCAGCATTGCCCTTCTGTAAGGTCTGTCTGATGTCATCGCATCGTAGGAATCAGCAATAGTCAGTATGGCAGCCTCTATTGGTATTTCATCCCCTGCCAGACCGTCGGGGTACCCCTTCCCGTCATACCTTTCGTGATGGTGCTTGACTATTGTTGTTATGTCGTTAAGGAAATCCACCTTGCTGATTATCTCAGCACCAATGGCCGGATGTCTCATTATCTCCTGGTACTCCTCCTGGGTAAGCCTTGATGCCTTGTTTAGAATGCTGTCATGTATTCCGATCTTACCGATATCGTGAAGTATTGATGCAGTCTTAAGGTTCTGAATGGATTCAAATGGCAGGTGATAGGCCTTTGCCAGATCCACTGCGAATTTTTCCACCCTGTTGGCATGACCGCTTGTATAGGGATCCTTGGCCTCAACGGTCTTGTTAAGGGCCTGTATTGTTGAGAGGTAAAGGTTTCTCATCTCTATGTAAAGCTTAAATGAATATCTTGCAAGAAGCAAAGGTCCAAAGAATAGGATAACTGCTCCATATCCATAGCCTATATATGCCAGGGCGATTATTATGCC
>CALGAG010000083.1 GCA_937951995.1 uncultured Bacillota bacterium | reverse complement strand
CCCTAAGAGCCTGATTTTCTCCATACCAGAGGTTCAGTCCCTTAACATCATATACATATTTGGTAATGTATTTATCTAAATCCTTCATAATCTTCTCCCCCAATCAGAATGTCTTCTGAAACTTATTTCTAATTATTATTGCCACTGAGTTCAGGATAAAGAGTGTAATCAAAAGGACAACTATTGTGGCTGATGCAAGGTATGCATACTCAGGTGTCAATACCGTATCCAGGGTCCAATAGTATATCTGAATAGGCATGACCGTAAAGTCATCCATTATCCCAGTTGGAATCTTCATTATCAATGTTGGTATCCCAAGAACAACAAGTGGTGCCGTCTCACCGATGGCTCTGGAGATTGCAAGTATTGCCCCGGTAAGTATACCAGGTATTGATACAGGCAGGACTACCCTCCATATTGTGGTCCACTTGTCAGCACCCATTCCGTAGGACGCCTCCCTCAGAAATCCGGGAACAGCCCTGAGTGCCTCCTGGGCAGCAACCACAACGATGGGCAGTACCAGCAGCGACATGGTAAGGCCTCCTGCCAGAATACTTGATCCAAGGCCTAGCATCCTTGAGAATACAGTAAGACCCAAGAGGCCGAAAATTACGGAAGGTACGCTGGCCAGATTTGAAATGTTGACCTTGATCAGCCTTTGAATCCTTCCCTCATTTGCATACTCCTCAAGGTATATGGCAGTTGCAACACCCAGTATAAGGGTTACGGGAATTACTATCATCATAAGGAATACGGTACCGATTATGGCGCCCTGGATCCCTGCCTTTTCCGGAAATATTGAAAGGTTGCTGGTCAGAAACTGCCAATCAAGCCAACCAATGCTTCCTGATACTATCTGATAGAGAAGGATGCCAAGCACCACCATGGCAAACACCGTTGACAGTGAAAACAAGTGCTTTGCAAAGTTGTTAAGGACAATCCTTCTTGATATTCTATTCTTATTGAAAGTCACCTGACTTTTGACAGGCTTCTCTATTTTCTCATTCATTGAGTCCACTTCCTCTTCAAGGACAAAATCCTCTAAGTTTTTATCCTTCATCAGTATTCCTCCCTGTATTTCCTTGAGATATACTGAGCAACAAGGTTCATTCCAAGGGTGAATACGAACAGGATCAAACCTACAGCATAGAGACTGTAGTAACCCACTGTTCCACTTCCGGCATCGCCGCTTGTAAATTCAACTATATATGCCGTCATGGTCTGCATGGACTGAGTTATGTCAAAGGTGAAGTTCTTGGAGCTACCGCTTGCTATTGTAACTATCATGGTCTCTCCGATGGCCCTTGAAACTGCAAGAACTATTGATGCTACAATTCCTGAAATCGAAGCAGGTATCACTACCTTGGTTGTGGTTTCGAGCCTTGTTGAACCAAGACCCATGGCGCCCTCCTTCATGATTGTGGGCACTGCATTCATGGCATCTTCCGATAGTGATGCAACCATTGGTATTATCATTATCCCCATGACGATTCCAGGACTGAGGACATTTTTTGCCCCCAGTGAAGGAATCAGCCTCATAAGCAGGGGGGTAACGAATGAATATGCGAAAAATCCATATACTATTGTTGGGATCCCAGCCAGTACCTCCAGCACAGGCTTAAGGACCTTCCTGAGCCTTGGTGAAGCAAACTGACTCAGATAGATCGCTGCCGCCATACCCACTGGAACCGCAACCAGCATTGCTATTATTGTGGTCAGAAAGGTACCGTTCAGTAGGGGGAGGAAACCAAAAGAGGGTTCTCTCGACAAAGGACTTAGATTTGTTGAAAAGACCTCTCTTATTGGCACCTGTGAAAAGAACTTAATTGAATCAAAAATCAATGTATAGACAATTCCAAATGTGGTAACAACAGAAATCAATGCCATAAAAAGGAAAAACTTTGGCATGACCCTGTCTGAAAAATGATTTTTCTTTTTTATATTCTGTTGGATTATATCCCTGATATTCTTGTTATCCATATTAATCTCCCCTGGTATTTCCTAATATATATACATGACTTAAAGAGGTCATGGACCTCTCTAAGCCAGGATAGTATTCTTATTTCAAGCCTTCCAGCTGGGTGTAGTATTCTGCATACATCTCTGATGGAAGTGGAGCAAATCCGTTCTCTCCTGCAAGTCTCTCGGCTCCTTCAGGTGATACAACATACATTGCATAGTCTAGAACCTGTGGTTTTTCCGTTGCATAATCCAGGTTAAGGTATGTGTAAACAAGTCTTGTAAATCCAGCGTATGGCAGGTCTTCCCCTATTGTTTCAAGTGATGGTTCCACAGGACCATTACCAAAGTCCACATTTATAGCCTGAAGCTTGTCAGTGTTGCTTACATAGTAGCCAAATCCGAAGAACGCCACTGCATTTTCATCATTTGCAACCAGGTCAACCAAGGTTGAGTATTCCTGTTGAAGGTTTGCTGTCTTAACCATTTCCTGCTCGTCAAGTATAACTTCATAGAAGAACTCGTAGGTTCCGTGGTTCTCATTTGGTCCGTAGAACTTGATCTCTTCAGCTGGCCACTCAGGTCTTATGTCTGACCATAGTACCACGTCATCATCTGAGTAGGTTCCTGAAAGGTACATATCCACGATTTCCTGCTCTGTCATTTCAGTTGCCCAGTCGTTGTTCTTGTTAATAACCATTGTAAGTCCGTCATATGCCAGTTTGATCTCCATTACGTCCTCGCCAAACACAAGTCCATTTTCCTCAAGCTGAGCAATCTCTTCATCCTTTATCTTTCTTGATGCATCTGAGAAGTCGGTTTCTCCTGGGATGAACTTCTTGAATCCTGCACTTGATCCGGCTCTTCCAACCTGTACGCTTACCGCTGACTCTTCATTTGTCATGTATTCTTCTGCAATGTGGGCCATAAGCGGATATACTGTACCTGAACCATCAACTATTACTGCTCCCTCTAGCTCACTTCCAGCTCCGTTATCTGCCGGTGCCTCTTCTCCACCGCCACATGCTGTCAGCGCGAATGTCAGCACCATGATAAATGCCAATAAAATAAATTTCCTTGAATTTCTCAATGTAATTTCCTCCTTAGGT
>CALGAG010000082.1 GCA_937951995.1 uncultured Bacillota bacterium | reverse complement strand
CGACAGTGTTGTAAAGAGCCTTACAGCCAAGGGAATGCCTGAAGAGCTTATATACTACGACAAATTCTAGCTTAAGAACCCCCGGAGAATCCGGGGGCTTTTCATGTCTATTATTGATTCAATCTCATCAACCTATATGGTATAATGAAGAGAGAGCCTATGGGGAGGGTTAAGATGAAACTAGAGCTATTTGATTTTATTGACCAAACGTTATTCCTGATTGAGGATAAGTCTGATGAATTGAACAGGGTTGCTGGGGAGCTGGAAAAGTTTTTCAACGACAGCCTCTTTATAAAGGACCACTTCCTGAATGTGAACTACAGGATAAAATCCTCCGAAAGTCTTAAGGAGAAGATACTTAGACACAACTTCTATCTGAAGTACGAGACTCCACAAATGCTTGTGGAGGACCTATCTGACCTTATCGGATTCAGGATTGAATGTAGGTTTATCGAGGATGAGGCCAAGATATATGAGGATATTGTAAAGCTCTTCAACAGAAGGGAGGAAGGTGGCTACTATTCCAACCCGCTTAACGGGAGCATATCACTTCTACTTGATGAAAAGCAGCCACAGATACAGAAAAACGGCTTTGAAATCTACAAGATAGACGGCAAGTACTCCAAGGATGGGGTAGTTGTCAACTTTGAGCTCCAGATCAAGTCAATGGTAAATGTCTTCTGGGGGGACATAGACCACAGGGTCCTCTACAAGAACTTCAACTACATGTTGACCGAGGACTTCTTCAGGGACATAATGTCATCAATAAAGGACAACCTGACCATGATAGACAGGCAGCTTATGCTTATATACAACCATCTTTCCAGTATGGATGCCAGCTCTACACCGGCCAAAAGAGCCCAGATGAAGGGTCTGCTATCCAAGATCATCCACGACATATACATAGTCAAGGTTCGAAACGAGGTGGGATTTGTTCTTGATTTCAAGAAGTCCACAGATGTAATCGTAAACTTTGTCTTCATGAGGGTTGAGGATGGGAATGGCAGCTACAGCGAAAACTTCCTTAGGGTCATGAACAGGTTGAATGATATCGGGAGAAGCGACATTGACTTTAACAACTATATAGAGTTCGAAAGGGAGATTGGATACAACGACCAGTTTTCAAGGAAATTTGGCAACCGGATCCTAAAGGTCATAAACAAGGACTTCCGGTGGAACCTTTTCTTCAAGATAATTTCCGAGATAGAAGAGGGAACTAACACTGAGGATTTCGAAGGCTTTATGCACTACCTGAGATACCGCTACCGGGAGGTTGTTCAAAGGTCAATGGAGGGGATGAAGCTTCAGGATTCAGAAAGAAGCGACATAGAGGATTGCCTCCTTATGTACATCTATGAGAGTTTCCATCCAGAAGCCAGCATTGACTTTATAAACAACTGCACAATAGCAACCCTTGGGGACAAGCTTTTACATCTTATAGGCCCCTTGAACAGCTATGAGGACTGGCTGAGGAACAGGGAACCCATAAGGGAAGCAATTGTGGAATTTGGGAAGGTTGAATAGGAAAAACAGTGATATTTCTTTACTAATTGGGTATGTATGTAAAAGCAATCAAATAGAAAGGGTGATCATATGTTAAAGGAAGAACTGCAAGTAATCAAGCAGGCTATCATGAATGAGGTAGAGGGCTTTGAATTTTACAGGATGGCTGCCGCCCAGGCAGGTGAGGGTGGAAGCAAGGATGCATTCCTTGAGCTGGCAAATGAGGAGAAAAAGCATATAGAATACCTTGAAGCCATGTTCATAAAAATCAAGGATGGAATAGAGGACGAAAAGGCAATGGCATTTATGGAAGGGCCTCCGTCACCAGAAATATACAAGTGGGATAAACTGGACAAGGATTTGACTTCCCTGGCAATGTCGGTTTTCAGCATTGGAATTCAAATGGAAAAGGATTCAGTGGACTTCTATACAAAGGCTAAGGAAGAAACTGAAATAGAAGAGGCGAGAAAGCTTTACGATACATTGATCAAATGGGAAAGAGTTCATCTTGAGCAATTCACCGAGCAGTACAACATGTACAAGGAAGACTGGTGGTCAGACCAGGGCTTTGCACCGTTTTAAGACTTGAAATGACAGGGGCTACCCTGTTATTTCTTTGTAGAAGGGAATGAGGGTAAATGACGGCATTGAAACAATTGGGACTCATATTGCTGATACTGTGGGCAGGACAGACGATTCAAAGCATTTTTAGCCTATCCCTTCCTGGGAATGTGCTAGGAATGATTATTCTGCTCCTTCTCCTCCTGACAGGAATATTGCCCCTTAATCTGGTTGAAAAAATATCAGATGTGCTGCTGACACATCTGACCTTTCTATTTTTGCCAACGGTAGTTGGGATAATTACAGTTGCCCATCTCTTAGGGGACAATCTGATTTGGCTTATGCTTATCCTTGGAGCAAGTCTTGTGGTTGTCATGGTGACAACTGGACTTACGGTCCAGTGGCTTGTGAGGAAAAGAGAAGGAAAGGAGGGCTGATGGAATGCTGGATTATATAAATACGCCAATATTCGGAGTTGGAGTATCCATACTGGCATTCACCTTTTCAAGCTACATTGCAAGGAGAACCAAGATCATGCTACTAAATCCCCTGCTGGTTGCAATGCTTATAATCGTTGGAATTCTAATGATATTTGACATTGACTACCAGACATACAATCTTGGGGGACAGATGATAACCTTCTTCCTGGGACCTGCAACCGTGGTCCTGGCAGTACCCCTATACAAGCAGAGGGCCCTTCTTAGGGGGAATCTCATTCCAATACTTGTGGGAATTGTAGTTGGTTCAGCAGCAGGTATCCTTTTCGTGGTATTGGCAGGAAAGATTTTGGGACTGGACAGACTCTTGATTGCATCCCTGGTTCCACGGTCCACCACAACACCCATTGCAATGGAGATTTCCACCTTGCTTGATGGAAATCCGGCCCTCACGGCAATTTTTGTATCGGTAATGGGAATAAGTGGGTATATGTTTGGAGAAAAGCTTTTGAAGCTTTTTGGAGTGGTCCACCCCATTGCCAAGGGAATCGGTATTGGAACAACCTCCCATGCAGTTGGAACTGCAAAGGCAATGGAGCTTGGAGAGGTGGAAGGAGCCATGAGCTCCCTGGCAATTGGTGTGGCAGGTATTGTAACTGTCATGATGGTTCCTGGAGTCTTGTGGCTGTTGAATATTATCTAATGGAGGGATAAGGATGAAGGAAATATATCTTGCTGGAGGATGCTTCTGGGGTGTGGAGGAGTATTTTTCAAGAATAGAAGG
>CALGAG010000081.1 GCA_937951995.1 uncultured Bacillota bacterium | reverse complement strand
AAATGAACAATATAATGGATTATCTGGATTGGAGGGGAGACCTGAGTTTTGAAAGGGACCCCATAAATGAAGTTGACGGTCTAATACTGTCCCTGATAAGCTATAATGATTTTGAGGGAATAGTTCCTGGGGTTGGGTCCAAGGACTCAGTAGGCCTTAGGGAGGCAGCAGAAAGGTTCAAGGGGGAGAAGGATGTGTCACATTTACAGGACATCCCTTTTCTAAATGAGATTCCAGGTCTCTTACATAAGGCTGCTGAAACTGAAAGATATGGTGCCCTTCAGCTTACCTGGTTTGTAAATCAGGTTGACCCTGAGGCCACAAAGCAGTTTGCAGCACTGACCATAAAACTAACTGAAAGACTGAACTTCATATCCTTTAGGGGAACTGACGATACCCTTGCCGGCTGGAAGGAAGACCTGCAGATGAGCTTTATGGAGGAGGTCCAGTCCCAGAAGGAGGCAGTGGCATACACTGAAAGGGCAATGATGTCCCTTAGGGGAGACTTTATTCTTGGAGGTCATTCAAAGGGAGGTAATTTGGCCATCTATGCAGCATCTAGCATGAATGAACTCAACAAGTCCAGAATCAATGAAGTATACAATAATGACGGTCCAGGCTTTCAACCTGAGGTAGTCAAGAGGGAGGGCTACAGGGACATTATGGATAGGGTGCACACCTTCCTGCCAGAATCCTCCATAGTTGGAATGCTACTTGAGCATGGAACGGAATACGAGGTTGTAAAGAGCACAGGGCTTGCCATTACCCAGCACAATCCCTTTATTTGGGAGGTCATAGGAAATGAGTTCATACTGGTTGACAGCCTAAGCAAGGAAAGCCTGAACATAAACACTGCCATCAGGTCCTGGATCACCCAGCTTTCCTATGATAAGAGGAGGGAATTTGTGGATGCAATGTTCCAGGTGCTGTCAGAGACGGGAGCAACATCTCTTGCAGAGCTGAACAATGAAAAGTTTGGAGCTGCAGATGCAATGATCAAGGCCCTGAAGACAATGGATTCCACTGCAAAGGTCCACCTCAAGGATACAATTGACCTCCTATTTGAGGAAGCAAGAAAGGTAATAAGGAAATCCATAGCCGATGACATAGACTCATTTATAACCAGAAGAAAGAGAAAGAAATTTAAGGAGTAGAAGGGAACCTAAAATGGAAGGAGATGAACAGATGATTAACTACGATGCAATCGAGGGTTTGGAGGACAAGTCCTTTTGGAAGCACTTCGCTGATATTTCAGTGATTCCAAGGGGGTCAGGGGTACCAAAAAATCAGAAGGGTATAAGCAATTATGTTTTCTCCTTCATTGAGGAACTTGGTCTTGAGGTCTACCAGGATGACCACCTGAATGTGGTTGCAAGAAAACCAGCTTCAGAGGGCTATGAGGATGAGCCCCCAGTAATGCTTCAGGCACATTTGGACATGATTTGTGAAAAGGAACTTTACACCAGCCACGACTTCACCAGGGATCCAATAAGGCTCATCCGGGAGGGTGATATCATAATGGCTGACGGTACAACCCTGGGAGCTGATGATGGGATAGGAGTTGCCTTTATAATGTCAATCCTGGAGGATAAGACGCTTAAGCATCCTGAGATTGAAGCGGTTTTTACAACCGATGAAGAAACAGACATGGGAGGAGCATTTAATCTTGATTATTCAAAGCTAAACAGCAAGCTTATCCTCAACCTGGACGCTGAGGCAATCGGAGTCTGTGGTTCAGGAGAGCTTGAAGTGGAAATGACCCTTCCCATCAAAAGGGAGCCTGTTAGGAAGAAGTCGGAACTTTGCAGAATAAAGATAGCAGGTCTTAAGGGTGGACATTCGGGAATGAATTCCATGGATGAGAGGGGTAATGCCATCCTAATACTGACAAGGCTCCTACTTGCCTTGCAAAACAAGGTTGACTTCAGGTTGGCGGATATAACAGGTGGTCAGGGCATGTCCTCGGCCTTTGCAAGAAACTCAACCTGTGTTATTTCATATCCCTCCAATGCAAGGGAGGAGGTAACAGGGATTCTGGAGGATGAGTTCGAAATTATCAAAAGAGAGTTGGAGCGGAGAGATCCAGCTGTAAAGATGGACCTTGTCTTCCAGGTTGAGGTCTATGACCAGGTGATTGATGGTCAGACCCAGGACAAGCTATTGGACCTGCTGACAATCCTACCGGATGGGCTTTTCTCGCTGAACAGGGAATTTCCTGACGCAATGGAATCCACCACCAATATTGGAGTGATTGAGACCCTGGAGGAGGAAATATTTGTTACAATGCTGATACGGAGCTTCCTTCCAGGCAAGAAGTACTTCCTTTTAAGGAAGGCGGTCAGGCTTTGTGAGCTTTTGGGCATTGAACACAGGATTGGAAGAGATCTGCCACACTGGGAATACAATGTAAGTGAAGGGCTGATGAAAATTCTAAATGATGTGTATCCTGATACAGAGTTCCATGCAAGCCAGGCTACCCTGGAGGCAGGCATATTCAACATGAATATTCCAGGCTCGACAGTCATATCCCTGGGATCCCCATATTATGAAGCCCACTCCCCAAGCGAGTACCTGTCAATCGCTGAAACAGAGGACTACTGGGACATGCTAATAAGCTTCCTTGACAGGCTGAAGAGTGAGGTAGATTAAAGTATTAAGGAGAAGATAGATGTTCAAACGAAAGACACCATGGCTGGTGGTATTGATTTGGATGGGTCTGATATTTTTTCTCAGCAGCCAGGAGGCTGCTGACTCCAACCAACTGAGTACCGGCATCACAAAATTCATTATGGACCTGATATCGGGAACTTTTCCCGGGCTATCACCTCAGGTTCAGTGGCTTAACCACATAGTAAGAAAGAATGCCCACTTCATTGCATACCTTGTTCTTGGAATTCTTCAGGTAAATGCCTTGTATTTAAACGGCAAGAGGGGTGGTAAGGCCTTTATACTTGCCCTCCTGATCAGCTTCCTGTATGCTGCCTCAGATGAGTTCCATCAGACCTTTGTTCCAGGTAGAAGCGGGGAACTGCGGGATGTTATGATAGATACGGCAGGGGCACTTACAGGTATCGGTACCTACATGCTAATTAGGATGAAGTGGAGAAAAGAGACCACTTAAGAGGGTTATTAGGATGGGATTCTATGAAAGTCCGGATTATAAAGTTGTGGAGACCTTCGGAGACATTGAGATAAGGAAGTACTCCTCATATAGCATAGTGACCTATGACAATCCGGGAGACGAAACTTCCAGTCAGGGTTTTTCAAGTCTGTTCTCCTATATCTCCAAGGGAAATAAAAGGGAGGAGAAAATCTCCATGACGGTTCCTGTCATCGATGAGAAGAAGGAGGACAGGACCACCATGTCCTTTGTTGTTCCATCCAAGTTCAACAAGGACGATATCCCCCTGCCTAAAAGTGATTTTCTGAGTGTCAGGGTCATGGAGGAGGGCTATTTTGCCGCCATCAGGTTTAGGGGAAACCCTACGGATAAAAGGCTGGAGGAGAATGAAAATAGACTTAGGGACTTCATAAGGGAAAGGGGCTACAGGGAATTGTCCAACTACTACAATGCCTTCTACGACCCTCCCTTTCAGCTGCCCTTTATCAAAAGGAATGACATCATGGTCAGAATTGACTACAAGGAAAAATAGGAAGAAATTACCTGCTGATAAGGCAGGTTTTTCTATGCCATAAGAAAATCTTATTGAAAAATTATCCTCATAGAAAAATCTAATATTTGTTACATCCATATTTTAAAGGTGCTATCATTATTTAGGGCCTGTGAATAGGCCAAAGAAAGTTCACTACATAGATGAGGTGTGACATGAGGATTGAATTTCATTCAGACACGGCAAAAAAGAACAACGAGGACATATATGGCCTAACAAGAAGAAGTGCCTATGTAATTGATGGGGCTTCTGCATTGACAAGCAGAAGCTTTACACCCGGTGGAAATGATGTAACTTGGATGGTGCAATGGTGGAAAAGATTTTTGGATGACAATTTGGACAATACCACCAGGACCATACAGGAAATACTTAAAATAGGAATTATGGATTTCAACAGGGACTTTGGGAGATTTGCAGATATTGATTCATTGGAAGCCCATGAACAATTGTCGGCAGGAATTGGGATTGTAAGAAAGCATGGGGACGTCCTTGAAGCATATGTTTTGGGTGATGTTGAAATTTCACTGGAAAGCAAGCGTGGAGAATGCTTGGTTGTAACAGACAGCTCAATCAAGGACCTTGATTCCCAAGTGGTGGACCTGATGAGAAGGAACCATCAAAGGGAAGGCCAGGAGGTTTTCAAGGGCTTTACCGGACAGGAGCTGGACCTGCTCATAAGAAATAGAAGCAGGATGAACACACCTGGAGGATATTTCATACTGGGCCATAGTCTTGATGCTGTGGACATGGGAATATACAAGGAGTTTAGGGTGGGAGATATTGAAAAATGCCTTCTGGCAACTGATGGAATTGTTCCCTTGAGTCTTAGATATTCCAGGAAAAGCCTACTTGAGAGTATTGGGAAAAAAGGTGTAAGGGAAATGATCAAGGAGTTGAGAGGAATCGAGAAATCCGACTCTGACAGGAGTAGAATGGGACGATTGAAGGTACACGATGATGCAACCTTGGTTTATCTGGACTTTGGTTTGCAGCCATAGATTGGTTCAGGAAAAATTGGATAAGCTTAACTTGAGTGGCCTTGGCCACTCTTTTTTGTGTGGACCAATAGCCTATAAGGGTATAAGTGGATTAGAGAAAAAAAAGGGGGTAAAAGGATGACAGTGACCAATGACACCATAAAAACACAGCTTGAACACAGGACAATCAGAGAATTTACACAGGAGCCAGTCTCCAAGGAGATCTTTGATACACTGATACATGTGGCACAGAGGACGGCCACCTCCAACGGGATGCAGACCTATTCAATCATCAGGGTGACAGATCCTGAAAAGAAGAAAGCCATTTCAGAGGTTGGAAGGCAGGAGTATATTAGCAGGGCTCCAGAGCTGTTGATATTTGTTGTGGACCAGTACAGAAACGCCAAAATCACTGAGGAGAAGGGGGTTGACACAATTCATTCAAGGGACATGGACAAGTTTTTCCAGGGCTTCACAGACTCAGCCCTTGCTGCCCAGAACATGGTGGTGGCAATTGAATCCCTTGGCCTTGGAGCAAACTATCTGGGGAGTATATTGAATGATGCCCAGAAGATAATTGAGATCCTGGACCTTCCCCAGCTGACCTTCCCTGTTGTGGGAGTAAGCTTTGGTTACCCAAATCAGAAGCCTCAGCTTAAGCCCAGGATGGATATGAGCTTGAGAGTCTTTGAAAACACCTATAAGACTCATGAAAGCTACATTGAAG
Source organism: uncultured Bacillota bacterium (assembly GCA_937951995.1). Classification (GTDB taxonomy): domain Bacteria; phylum Bacillota; class Clostridia; order Tissierellales; family Tissierellaceae; genus Gudongella. The sequence goes on along the minus strand of CALGAG010000081.1, from coordinate 8,418 downwards.
AGCTGAAGGAATACGACAGGGAGATGCAGACCTACTACGACCTGAGAAACGCCAATAAAAGGGTGGACAGCTTCACAGACCAGGTGGCTGCCAAGATGCCAAATGCAATCGACAAGAGGCACCTATTGGCCAATGTAATAAGAAAGCAGGGATTTATGCTAATGCTTGAGGAAGACTAGAATTCAGATACTCCTCCATGTTTAGGACTGGGTATATATACCTTAGACTAAATAGTGGAGGAGTTTTTATGAAGAAAAATAGATTTTTAGCCTTAATCCTGCTATCGCTTACCCTGATAATCTCATCCTGTGCACCATTGGCCATACCAGCTGAAGAGGAGAATCCTGAAGGAGTGGCGAATGTGACGCTAATTCCGGATTACGCCAACAGTCGCTACAAGGAAATCTACCTTGCAGGTGGATGCTTCTGGGGAGTGGAGGCATATTTTAATAGGATAAATGGAGTTGTTTACACAAATGTTGGCTATGCAAATGGAGAGACTGACACAACTGATTATTACTCCATAGAGGATACAGGCCATGCAGAGACAATTTATTTGGTCTATGACCCAGAAATATTGGAGCTTGAACAGATTCTGACATATTTCTATGGTATAATTGAGCCAACAAGCGTCAACAGGCAGGGTAATGACGTGGGTGTCCAGTACAGGACAGGGATATATTATGTGGACCATGCTGACCTTGAAGTGATCAATAGGGTGACTGAGATGGAGCAGGCGGACCATTCGAAGCCAATTGCAACAGAAATTGAAAAGCTGGAGAATTATGTGCTGGGTGAGGACTACCACCAGGACTATCTCTACAAGAATCCAAATGGCTATTGCCACGTTGACCTTAGCAATATCCCAAGTGAAAAGCCGCCAATCAGGGCATCTGACTATCCCAGGCCCTCCCAGGCCGAGATAGAGGAAATGCTAACAAGCCTACAATACAGAATAACTCAGGAGGGTGCAACAGAGACCGCCTTCCAGAATCCCTTCTGGAACAACGAGGATGAAGGTATCTATGTGGATATTGTCACAGGGGAGCCACTGTTCCTGTCAACCCACAAATTTGATTCAGGCTCGGGTTGGCCAAGCTTTACCAGACCAATTGATTGGAATGTAGTAAACCTTTATGGAGATAATACCATGGGGATGGAGAGAATCGAGGTTAAGAGCAGGGCTGGAGACACCCACCTGGGTCATGTTTTTACAGACGGACCAAGGGAAGAGGGAGGTCTCAGGTACTGCATAAACAGTGGAGCGCTGGAATTTATTTATCTGGGAGAGATGGAGGAGAATGGCTACGGTGATTATCTCATATACTTCCAGCAATAAGGAGTGGGTAAATTGATAAAGATCATGGCTGATTCAACCTGTGACCTGTCACAGGAAATACTGGACAAGTACAACATAGGCGTGGCACCCCTAAACATTGAAATAGGAGGCAGGACCTACAAGGACAAGATAGACATAACTCCGGAAAGGTTCTACGAGCTGCTGCCTACCTTGCAGGAGCTTCCAAGCACGTCAATGCCAAGCCCGGAGGAATATCTGTCCATTATCAATGAAGCAATTTCTGAGGGGTATGATGAATTCCTCATAATTTGCATGTCCAGTGGTACCAGTGGATCCTACCAGTCAGCAGAAATTGCAAGGGAATACTTTTACGACAGAAATCCTGGATCAGAGATTAGAATACACGTTGTTGATTCACTATCCATGAGCCATGGAAGCGGTTGGCTTATTATGAAAACAGCCCAGCTCCTTATGGAGGGGTATGATTTTGACCAGCTGGTGGACTTCAATGAGAAAAACAAGAAGAGGGTTAAGCACTTCCTTTGTGTTGACGACCTTAACAACCTCATAAAAAGTGGAAGGCTGACAAATGCCAGTGCATTTATTGGCAAGCTTTTAAGGGTCAAGCCCATTATGACCATGAAAAAGAGCAAGGGTGCCATAGTAGCTAAGGAAAGGGGCTGGAACAAGGTCCTTAGGTATTATGTAAATGAGTTTTTAAAAAGGGTGGACAGGGAAAAAACCAATTTCATCATCATAGGCTATACCTCTGACATCCACATAGCTAACGCACTAAGGGACAAAATAGAAACGGATACTGACTTTGATGGGGATATTTACATCATGCAGATGGGGGTAGCCGTTGGAACCCATGTAGGTCTTGGTGGACTGTCCATGTTCTTTATGGAAAAACAGGGGGCGTAGCTTATTACGCCCTTTTTCAATATGAATCAGGTCTATGATATAATCAAGAAAATTCTGGAGGTGTTTTGATGAAATTTGTTACATACTTGAATAGGAACAAGGAGCATCCAGGGGTGCTTTCAAGGGATGAAAGGTCCGTATACAGCCTTGATAGGATTTTTGGAGTAGGTAGATTTCCTTCCATGGTCGACTTTATTGAGAAGGCTGACGAGGACCATATAAGGAAGGTTGAGAAAACCCTGAAGGAGGAGTCCATCAAAGCTCTTTCCCTTGAGGAAGTCTCAATTTTGTCACCAATCACCAGGCCGGTACATGACATCATCTGTGTTGGCGTCAACTATGCCGACCACCTGAAGGAATCCCAATCTGCAATAAAGGATGGAAATCTTGACAAGGTGACCAAGCCTGTGTATTTTTCAAAAAGGACCACAAGGATAATGGGACCGGATGAGGATATCAAGGGAGAATTTGACCTTGACGGGGAGTTTGACTACGAGGTTGAGTTGGCTGTTGTCATTGGAAAGATGGGCAGGGACATACCGGAGGATAGGGTTGAGGATTACATCTTCGGCTATTCTATATTCAATGACCTGTCATCAAGAAGGCTTCAAAGGGAACATATTCAGTGGTACAAGGGGAAAAGCCTTGATGGCTATTCAGTTATGGGGCCGGTCATACTCCACAAATCCCAGCTTCCATTCCCAATGGAGGTTGATGTGATTTCCAGGGTCAATGGAGAGGTTAGACAAAGCTCCAATACAAAAATGCTGATAAATGACATAGCAACACTGATTTCGGATTTCTCAAAGGGGATTACCCTGGAGCCTGGAGATATAATCGCCACAGGAACACCGGCGGGAGTTGGAATGGGCCTTAAACCCCCAAGATTCATGAAGAGGGGCGATGAAATCCAGTGTGAGATCCCCCAGATTGGAGTCTTGACCAATAAAATAGTGTAAGCTTATCGGAGGTTTTTGATGGACTTTAATGTTTTAGGAAGTATATTTGAAAAGTTGGCACCCCTTTCGGCCATCACCGATAGGGAAGGAAAAATATTGTGGACCAGCTCTTCCCTTGAAGGGCTTTTTTCCCTTGAAGAAAAGGATATGGAGGAGGTCCTGGGTCTTGAAAGGGGAGGTCTTTGGAATCTTCCCGATGGAAAGGAAATAGAGATCTTTCTAAAGGATAGGGACTACCGGGTTCGGACCTTCAAGGCAGGAGAATACACTTTTATCGATTTCCAAGAGATTGGAGACTACAAGGACCCCAGGGTAAGGGCAGATAGTCTTTTACAGGTGATAGAGAACCTGTATGATGGAGTCCTGCTCAGCGATAAGGAAGGGCGGGTAAAGGTCTACAACAAGTCCATGGAGGACCTGGAGAAAAGAAGGGCAGAGGACATGCTTGGCAAGTATATCTGGGATGCCTACGGCTACAGCGACAAGGACAAGTCCGAGCATATGGAGGTATTCAAGACAGGCAAGCCCATAATCAACAAGTACGCCGCCCATGCATACAATGAAGGAAAGCCGGTCTACAAGTCCTATTCAACAATCCCAATCAAGGAAGGGGACAAGACCATTGGAGTCTTTTCAATCAGCAAGGATGAGACCAAGCTTCAGAATCTCCTTTCCCAGATAATGGACCTTAAAAGGGAATCCTACGGACTTGAGGAAAGGGAGGGAGCCTTTCTCAACGGTACCCGGTTCACCTTTTCGGACATAATCGGGTCAAGTCCAGCCATAAAGAAGGTCATCCGGGAAGCACAGGCAATCGCCTGGCTTGACAACAGCATACTTCTGGTTGGTGATACAGGGACGGGAAAAGAGGTATTTGCCCAGAGCATCCACAACTTCAGCAAGAGAAAGGGACACCCATTCATTGGGATAAACTGCTCTGCAATTCCTGAAAACCTTCTGGAAAGCATACTTTTTGGTGCTGTCAAGGGGGCCTACACGGGAGCTGTGGATTCACCGGGACTTTTTGAGGAGGCAGGTGAAGGGACACTTTTTCTTGATGAGATTGATTCAATGCCAATAAACATGCAGACAAAGCTTCTTAGGGTACTCCAGGAGAGAAATACAAGGAGGGTTGGGGGCAAGGACAGCTACCCAATCAGGTGCAGGGTCATAAGTGCAATGAACACAGACCCCTACAAGCTTATTGATACAGGCAAGCTAAGACTTGACCTCTTCTACAGAATATCTGGCTATAACTTGTACATCCCACCCCTAAGAGACAGGGATGAGGATATTTTTCATATCAGCCATCACTACATCAAGAAGTACAACCTGGTGATGGATAAGGTCATTTCAAGTATTGGAGAGGACCTGAAGAACATGATGAAGACCTACCCCTGGCCTGGCAACATAAGGGAACTGGAACACTTTATCGAAAACACCATGGTCAGAAGTGGAGAGGAAGAGAAGGTCCTAAGGCTTGAAAATACACCGGATTATATTCTTGAGGCAATGAAGTGGAGCGACTCTGGCATTCAGGAAAGGGAGGTCTCGACTGAGAATCTTCAGGACAGTCTGGACGGACTGGAAAAGAGGCTCATAAAGCAGGCCCTGGGAAAAAATTTCTGGAATGTTACCAGGACTGCCAAAGCCCTTGGAATCACTAGACAGAGCCTGATCTACAGAATGAGAAAATACGACATAGATAGGGATTAAATCCAGATATGTTTTAAAATAAAACAAAGTGATTGAAAATAAAACAATAAAAATCAAGAAAAACGGTAGATGGTGTTTGAAAATAAAACACTATCTGCCGTTTTCTAATTTGAGATATTCAAGAATCTACTGTTTTAGGTGTTTGTAGAGATGATAAAACCTGGCACGGAAATTGCAATAGAATTAAGGTGGATATTTATTGAGCGAAATGAGAGGAGGAATTATATGAAGGCATCATTGGTCATTAAAAACATAAAGACCCTGGTAACAGTAAGGGGAGGAGAAAAGCCAAGAACCGGAGAGGCCCAAGGAAAGGCTGGAATAATCGAGAATGGCATTGTTGCAGTGAAGGACGGTAAAATAATTTTTGTAGGTGAGGGAGGCTTGCCTGAAGGAATTGAAATCGATGATAATACGGTGGTAATAGACGGATCTGGAAAGACCGTTACCCCTGGATTGATTGACTGCCACACCCACCTGGTTCATGGAGGAAGCAGGGAAAATGAGCTTGCCATGAAGCTGGAAGGCAGGGGATACCTAGAAATCCTCGCAGCTGGAGGAGGGATCCACTCAACTACAAGGGCCACAGAAAAGGCGACACCAGAGGAGCTGTATGAAAAGGCATGGAAGAGCCTTGACACCATGCTGGGCTTTGGGGTAACCACAGTGGAAGCAAAGTCAGGCTATGGAATTGGAAGCTTCGAGACTGAATTAAAGCAAATTGATGTTGCAAACAGACTGAACCAGGACCATCCTGTGGACATCCTCCCAACCTTTATGGGGGCACATGCAGTACCAGCAGACTACAAGGAAAATCCAGACCAGTTTGTTGACAAGCTGGTAGATGAAATGATCCCCCACATAGCAGACAACAATCTGACCAAGTTCTGTGATGTATTCTGCGAAGAGGGAGTATTCACTGTTGACCAGTCAAGAAGGATAATCCTTGCGGCAAAGGAGAATGGACTGATTCCAAAGATACATGCAGACGAGATAGTATCACTTGGTGGAGCGGAACTGGCAGCGGAAACAGGCTGCATATCCGCTGAGCACCTTATTGGGGCCAGCGACCAGGGAATAGAGGATATGGCAAAGGCTGGTACAATAGCTGTCCTGCTACCTGGAACAAGCTTTAACCTTAAAAAGGATGGTGCAAGGGCCAGGGATATGATAGCTGCTGGAGTACCTGTTGCGGTTTCCACTGATTACAATCCAGGAAGCTGCCCCAGCGAAAACCTTCAGCTGATGATGACACTGGCATCCCATGACCTTAAGATGCTGCCTGAAGAGGTAATAACAGCGGTAACGCTTAATGCAGCTGCAGCCCTTGGGATATCAGACCACACCGGATCACTTGAAATTGGTAAGAATGCTGACATTGCAATATTTGACGCTCCAAACCTGGACTACATGATTTACCACTTTGGTATAAATCACACTGACAAGGTCATCAAGGGCGGAAAAGTAGTATTTGAAAAATAAAGGAGGATGTAATATGTGGAATAACAAAAGTATTGGTGAGGCAATGGAAATCAAGCTGGATAATTATCTTCCAGAATACCCCGAATTCAGCAAGTTCATAAGAAGGGCACCAAAAAGGGAGTTCACATTGACCCAGAAGGAAACAGAAGTGGCCCTTAAGAATGCCCTTAGATATGTTCCTGAAGACCTGCACGAGGAGTTGGCTCCGGAGTTTCTGGAGGAGCTTCTTACAATGGGCAGGATCTACGGCTACCGCTTCAGACCAAATGAGATAATTTATGGAAAGCCAATTGATGAGTACAAGGGTAAGTGCATCGAGGGCAAGGCATTCCAGGTTATGATAGACAACAACCTATCCTTTGATGTGGCCCTTTATCCATATGAGCTGGTAACCTATGGTGAGACAGGTCAGGTATTCCAGAACTGGATGCAGTACAGGCTGACAATGAAATATCTTGAGGAGCTCACTGACGACCAGACACTTGTACTTCAGTCAGGTCATCCACTGGGTCTGTTTAAATCACACAAAAACAGTCCAAGGGTCATAATCACAAATGCATTGATGATTGGAGCATTTGACGACCAGGAACACTGGATCAAGGCTCAGGCAATGGGTGTTGCAAACTATGGCCAGATGACAGCAGGTGGATGGATGTACATCGGACCACAGGGGATCGTTCATGGTACCTACAATACAATCCTTAATGCAGGAAGACTTAAGCTTGAAATTCCTGAGGACAAGGACCTTGCAGGCCACATGTTTGTAAGCTCCGGACTTGGTGGAATGAGCGGTGCACAGGGTAAGGCCGCCAAGATAGCCGGAGGTGTTGGAATAATTGCAGAGGTCGACATCTCAAGAATCAACACAAGGCTTGAGCAGGGCTGGATAGACGAGTACTTTGACGATCTTGGAGAGCTTTTCAATGCTAGCCACAAGGCAATGGAGGAGAAGAAGGCAACTGCCATCGCATATCATGGAAACATAATAGACCTTCTCGAATACGCTCTGGAAAAGGATATACACATTGAGCTTCTTTCAGACCAGACATCATGCCACGCAGCCTATGATGGAGGCTATTGTCCACAGGGACTGACCTTTGAGGAAAGAACAAAGATGCTTCTTGAGGACAAGAAGAGCTTTATCAAGGAGGTTGACAAGAGCCTTAAGCACCACTTCAGCCTGATACAGAAGCTTGTTGACAAGGGAACCTACTTCTTTGACTATGGAAACAGCTTTATGAAGGCAATCTACGATGCAGGTGTCATGGAAATTTCAGCAAACGGAATAGACGATACAGATGGATTCATCTTCCCATCCTACGTTGAGGACATCATGGGGCCAATGCTGTTTGATTACGGCTATGGACCATTTAGATGGGTATGCCTAAGCGGCAAGCACGAGGACCTTATAAGGACTGACAAGGCTGCAATGGACTGCATAGATCCTGACAGAAGGGGACAGGACAGAGACAACTACAACTGGATCAGGGATGCTGAAAAGAACAAGCTAGTGGTTGGAACCCAGGCGAGAATCCTATACCAGGATGAGGTTGGAAGAACCCAGATTGCCCTGAAGTTCAACGAAATGGTCAGGAATGGAGAGGTTGGACCAATTATGCTTGGTAGGGACCACCATGACGTATCAGGAACCGACTCACCATTCAGGGAGACTGCAAACATCAAGGATGGAAGTAACATCATGGCCGACATGGCAACCCATTGCTTCGCAGGAAATGCTGCAAGGGGAATGAGCCTTATCGCCCTTCACAACGGTGGAGGAGTAGGAATCGGTAAATCCATCAATGGCGGCTTTGGAATGGTTCTGGATGGATCTGAAAGGGTTGACACCATCCTTAGCCTGGCAATGCCATGGGATGTTATCAGTGGAGTTGCAAGAAGAGCTTGGGCTAGAAATGACAACTCACTGGATACAATAATCGAGTTCAACAAGAACAACAAGGAAACTGACCATATAACCCTGCCATATGTTGCAGATGACAAGCTGGTCAAGGACCTGGTTCAAAAGAACTACAAGTA
>CALGAG010000080.1 GCA_937951995.1 uncultured Bacillota bacterium | reverse complement strand
AGATCAAAGGAGATCGCCATAGAGGAGCTTTTAAAATGCTCAGGCACTCAGTTTGATCCGGAAATTGTAAAGGTCTTTGTAGAGCGGGTCCTCTAGCAATTGTATAAAGAAAAAAGAAGGAGCTGATCCATTGGATCAGCTCTATTTAACAAGCTTTGATATCATCTTGAAGTCTGGTGTCCCTGCGGTTTTTATCAGGTCGAACAGAACGGTCTCAACATTTGTTATGACTGCTCCCATATCCTTCATCATATCCAGTGCATTCTGGTAGTTTTCATGAGTCCTGGATCCAACCCCATCCATAAGGACAAACACGTTGTAGTTTCCCTCAAGCAGTGCCCTAACGGTCTGGAAAACACAGACATGGGTCTCCATTCCAGTGACAAGGATATTTTTCTTCCCGCTCTTAAATATGTCCTCCCTTACATCATTGCTGTAGGCTGAGAACATGACCTTTTCGTGTGGTTTTCCTTCAAGCAATTCTGCAAGCTGGGGCAGTGTGCTGCCAAGCCCCTTTGGATACTGCTCTGTATGGATTACCTTCATGTTCAACTCCTTCATGGCTGTAAGGAGGATCCTGTTCTTCTCAACAATCTTGTCTCCATTGTGGATTGCTGGAGCCAGCCTTTCCTGGATGTCAATCATAAGCAGTAGTGTATCTTCTCTGTCTAGAGTGTATTTTTTCATATGGGTCTCCTTTCTATTTTCCAAACACCATCCTGTGAAGAGGGTGTCTTTTTACCTTTATTGCCTTTTCAGGGCACAGTTCATGGCAGCAAAAGCATCTTATGCAATCTGTAGTATCAATTACAGCCTTGTGGCTCTTCATTGAAATCACCTTGGGTGGACAGTTCCTTGCGCAGATTCCACAACCGATGCAAAGTTTCCCTTCTACCTCTGGATAGGGTCTGACCCTTTCCAGTAGTAAATCCTTAACAAATTCCGGTATCCTGCCTGAAACAAAGTTTACATGAGTGGATCCTGGGAGCCTAAAGGGAGCAATATCAATACTGGAAATATCAGTTCCAAATAGCTCAATACGGTCTGGATGGAGTAAGCCCCGATCAAGGGCATGATGGTTTACAGGAGAATCTAAAAGTCCTGTAATTCCAGTTGCCACATAATCCAGCTCAAAGGGATTTTCTCCAACAAGAAGAAGTCCAAGGTCTCTTATGTCTCCGCTTGAGGGACCGTCACCCTCCATTGCCTGTATTCCATCGATCACTGAAAACAGGGGGTCCACAAAGTCGCACACATCGATCAGCATATTTGCAAAGTTGTCGATATCATTCATCTTCAGGTGGTAATCGGCCTTGGTCACCCCCGGAATCATGCCGAAAAGGTTCTTTACAGCACCAGTGTAGGTCATCATTGTATGTGTCTTAAGCTTGGCACATGACACCACATGGTCAACCTCAGTAAAGGACTTCACCAGCTTTAGGTTGTTTATCACCCTTGCATCAGGTGGTTTGACCTGTATAACCGATGTGTCGTAGTTCAGTTTGCAGCCTGTCCTTTTGGCAACATCAGCTATTCCTGAGGCCTCGTAGATCGACTTTAGGATCACCGGGTTAAAGGGTCCTCCTGGGCTGTCTCCAATGACCACATCATGTCCCCGGGATTGAAGGAAGCTCACAACCCCCTCAACAACATAGGGGTGTGTTGTAACCCCATCCTCAGGCTTGTTCTTTTTCAAGAGGTTTGTTTTTACAAGAAAACTGCCCTTGTCAAGATCATTTAGCACAGGGAGTTCCGACAGTAGATTCTCAACATCCCTTAGGACCCTGTCATAAGTGTAATCACTGGATGTAATTATTCCAACCTTTCCCATAAGAAAAACCTCCTCCTTCTGATATTATAACAGGATATTTCAATGAATATTGAAGATTTAAGAAAAAACTCTAAATCAAATGGAAATATGGGTGGGTTATAGGGTAGAATAGAAGAGGGAGGTGTGATTTATGGAGGAAATGGTAACCCTGTGGACCAGACAGGATGAAAGAAGCCTAAGGGACTTGGAAAAGCTGGGAGTGTTCAGAAACAGGGAAAGATATATCAGGGACTACTACGAGGATGTTGCGGACCATTTCATATACCTGTACAGGTGGTTTTCAGATGCTGCAGCCAAGAGGGTGGAAAGACCCCCTGGGGTGGAGTTTCACATTTGGTGCTCAATAAGCCATGAATCCATGCTAAGGCCAATCAAGGGAACAGTTGCATATAAGCTGCAGATTCCAAAATCAAAGATAATCTATCTGGATGGAGGGAAATGGGACTTTGTGCTGAACCACATCTACATCCCCAAGGATAGAAAGGACCAGGAAGAATACCTCAAGGACATTGAAAGCAAGGGCTTTAAGGACCAGTTCAACTTTATAGAGGGGAAATACTCAAGGCTCTATCCAGAAGAGAGAGCACGGGTTATGGACAGCTGGGAGAGGGTATTTGAAATAGATGATTGGAACATCTTTACAACCCAGGCGAATATCTGGGAGATAAGGCCGGAAAATATATTGGAGATATTCAGATACGAAGAATAATTGATTTAAGATAGAGGAGGTGAGCCCATGCACTTGAGGTTAAAAATGGTCTTGGGGGTGCTGGTTCTTGTTATAGCAGGGGTTATGATTGTACCTGGCATGCTTAAGGATGATTCAAAGGAACCGGAAGACCCGGTGGTCCAGGAACCTGTTGAGGAGCCTGAAGAGGAAGAGTTTTCAGATACATATCTCTTCACCACGGATTACCTTAACATGAGGACAGGGCCTGGAACCCAATACGAGAAGATAAGGACCATCCCAGTGGGGGAGAAGGTACGCGCAATCGGATATGAGGACGGCTGGTACCAGATAGAATACAACGGCCAGACAGGCTACAGCATCGGGGACTACCTGTCAGAGCTTATGGAAGGTGGCGAGGAGAATCCGGACAGTCCGGAAATAGAGGCCCCTGAGGATACGGAAGAGGAAGAGGACACCGGAGAAACCATGAAGATGATAGACGGCATACTACTGGTCAACAAGACCTACGGTCTGCCGTCTGACTACTACCCTGATGTGGATCCAGAGGCCAAGGCCAAGGTTGACGAGATGATCAGGGCCGCCAGGGATGAAATAAACAGGGAGATCATAGCTTTTTCAGGCTTCAGGAGTTACAATTACCAGAAGAAGCTATACAACAGCAGCGTGGAAACGGACGGTGAGGAACATGCACAGAGATATAGCGCAAAGCCAGGCCATTCTGAGCACCAGACAGGGCTGGCTTTTGACTTGGGCGGACAGATGAAGTACTGGCTTGAACCTGAGTTTGCAGATACGGAAGAGGGTATCTGGCTTGCTGAGAATGCCCACCGATTTGGATTTATCCTAAGATATTCAAAAGACAAGGAGGACATCACAGGATATGCCTATGAACCCTGGCACTTCAGATATGTTGGGAAAGACCACGCAAAGAGGATATATGAGGAGAACTTGACCCTTGAAGAGTATCTTCTGGGGGAATAGTCTTGCTAGATATTTTATATTAATCAAAAGGGGGTCCCCATGACACGACAGGTAAAGATTTCCGTAAGAAATCTAGTTGAATACGTCCTTCGCTCCGGTGATATCGACAACCGGTTTCAATCCATGTCAAGAGCTGTTGAAGGGACCCTTGCCCATCAGAAGGTCCAGAAAACCTACGGAAAGGACGACCTTAAGGAGGTCACCCTTAAGCACCAGGTCCAGATTGGAGACACCATCTTTGTGGTAGATGGAAGGGCAGACGGGATCCTCCTTGAAGATGAAGCCGTGATAGTGGATGAGATAAAGAGCACAACCCGGGACCTGAGTGAGGTGGGTGAAGGCCTTAACCTCAGACACTGGGCCCAGGCAATCTGCTATGGGTACTTCTATGCCCTTCAAGAGGAGCTAGGAGAGATACAGGTCCAGCTTACATACTTTCATCTGGAGACCGAGGATACCAGAAGGATCAGACGGACCCTGACCTTTGTGGAGGCTGAAAGCTTCTTTATGGACCTGCTTCAAAAATACATAAACTGGGCAAGTCTGACCTTCTCATGGAGAGAGGACAGGAACGCATCCATAATGGACCTGGAATTTCCCTTTCCAAGATACAGGAGGGGGCAGAGGGAACTTGCAGTTGCCGCATACAAGACCATCAAAGAAAGGAAGGCCCTCTTTGCCCAGGCTCCAACTGGGATAGGCAAGACCATGTCCGTTCTCTACCCTGCAATACGTGTAATGGGGGAGAACTCGGTGGAAAAGATATTCTACCTGACAGCAAAGACCATAACCAGGGAGATTCCCCTCTACTCTATGGAGCTTTTAAGTGAAAGAGGGCTCAGGGCAAAGACACTTGTCATAACAGCAAAGGACAAGGTGTGCCTAAACGATCAGGTAAAGTGCAACCCCAAGGACTGTCCCTATGCAAAGGGACACTTTGACAGGGTCAATGATGCGATCATGGACATTTTCAGGAATGAGGATTTTCTTAAACGTGAGACGGTTCTGGACTATTCAAGAAGGCACAATGTCTGCCCCTTTGAGTACCAGCTTGACATCAGCCTCTTCTCGGATGTCATAATATGCGATTACAACTACGTGTTTGACCCTCAGGTCTACCTTAAGAGGTTCTTTGATATGGAGAAGGGAGACTATGTCTTCCTTATAGATGAGGCCCATAACCTTGTGGACAGGTCCAGGGAGATGTTTTCCGCATCCCTTGAAAAGTCAGCCCTTCTAAATGCCAGAAGGATTGTAAAGGACCTTGACCCCAAGCTCTACAAGTCACTCTACGGAATAATAAAGATCATAAACGAATACAAGAACAAGCACCTATCAGGTGAGGGCTACTACCAGAAGGAGGAGATAAGTGACCTTTACTTTCCAATCAAGAGGGTCCTTGCCAACATGGAGGGCTTCCTTATGGAAAAGAGGGATGCACAAGGCTATGACGACGTCCTTGACCTTTACTTTCAGCTGACCAGCTTTATCAGAATATCTGACATGTATGATGACAGCTTTGTCACAACCCTCCAGGAGCTTTCCGGGGACCTTAAGCTCAGGCTCTTTTGTGTGGATGCTTCAGGCCACATTAGGAGGGCACTTAAAAGGGGACTTTCCGCCATCTTCTTCTCGGCTACCCTGAACCCCATGGACTATTTCATGAACCTGCTTGGGGGAGGGGAGGAGGACTACAACATCAGGCTGAAATCGCCATTCCCAAGGAAGAACCTTGGACTTGCCATAAGGGGGAACCTGTCCACCAGATACAGGGACAGGGAAATGACCTACCAGGAGATCATGGTCATGATCAGGGACTTTGTCACCACAAAGAAGGGAAACTATATGGTGTTTTTCCCGTCCTATACATATATGAACAGGGTATATGAGGAATTTGTGGATAATTTTCCCGAAATTTCCACACTTATCCAGAGGGGAGCCATGAATGAAAGGGAAAGGGAGGAATTTCTGGATGTCTTCCAGGATGGGGACAGCATAGTTGGTTTTGCAGTTCTTGGAGGAGTCTTCTCAGAGGGGATCGACCTTTCCGGTGACCGGCTGATCGGAGCTGTCATAGTGGGGGTTGGAATGCCACAGATAGGCTTTGAGAGAAACATCATCAGGGACTATTTTGACCACACTTTGGGGGAGGGCTTCCACTACTCCTACACATATCCGGGGATGAACAAGGTTCTCCAGGCAGTAGGAAGGGTAATAAGGACAGAGGAGGACCGGGGCGCGGTTCTACTTATTGATGACAGGTACCTTCAGAATACATACAAAAGGCTTATGCCCCCTGAATGGAAGGGCTACAGGAAGGTATGGGACATAGATGGGCAGCGACAATTCTTAAGTGACTTTTGGGAGGGAGAAATATGAACAGGTGGAGGATAGTATTACTTGGAATATTGGCAGTGCTTCTTGTGGCTCTTCCGGCTTGGGGAAATGCCTCCGAGCCACCTTCGATACTCCTGATTGTGCCGGGTGCACCGGATGAGCTTGTGGTAGGCGTGGGAGATGGGGAGGAGTATATTGAGGCTGCAAGAAGGGACAAGATGCTTGAAAGCTACTTCCTCTTCTACCATAGGGAGATTGAAGGGGTGGATGACCTCCATCTCTGGGTCTCCGGCGGAGGCCATGACCTGAGGGTTCCGGTTGGAGAGCTGACACAAAAATACCGTAATGTCTATACACTGGACCTGGACGACGGCACCCTCATTGAGGGAAAGGATCCTGTAAGGGCAGGGGTCTATGTGGCCATGAGGGTTGTCCTGACCCTAATTGTTGAAGGGCTGGTCTTCCTCCTTATGGGCTTTAGGACCAGGAGGTCCTGGACTGTATTCCTCATGTTAAATCTTATAACACAGGGTGGGCTGAATCTTTGGATAAACACAGTAACTTACAATGATTACTCGCTTTTCTTTGGTTTGGTATTCTTTGAGTTTATAATACTTGTTGTCGAAATGGTTGCCTTCCTGGGACTTGTAAAGGAGCACAAGAAATGGAGAATTGCACTTCATGTACTTCTTGCAAACATCCTGAGCCTTCTTGGGGGAGGATATATCCTTACGGTCCTGCCCTACTAGAAATGAATATTGACAGGGACAAAAACATATGGTAATTTTAAATTAGCACTCTAAACACTTGAGTGCTAATTTCTATTAAAACAAAGGAGAGGATAAGGTTGGAAAGAAAGGAATTTCAAGCGGAATCCAAGCGATTGTTGGACTTGATGATCAATTCCATTTACACCCACAAGGAGATTTTCCTAAGGGAACTGATTTCAAACGCCTCTGATGCAATCGACAAGATATACTACAAGGCGCTAACGGATGAATCAATAAAATTTAACAAGGACGACTACTACATCAGAATTTCCGCTGACAAGGAAAAGAGGACCCTGAGGATCACAGACATGGGAATCGGGATGACCAGGGAAGACCTTGAGGATAACCTGGGTACAATCGCAAAGAGCGGATCCCTTAATTTCAAGAAGGCCGTGGAGATGAAGGACGGCTACGACATAATCGGCCAGTTTGGGGTGGGCTTCTACTCGGCCTTTATGGTGGCTGATAAGGTTGAGGTAACAAGCAGGGCCTTTGGTGAGGATGTTGCCCACAGATGGGTTTCCCAGGGAGCTGATGGCTACATCATAGAGGAGACTGAGAAGAAAGACTACGGCACAGAAATAGTACTAACCCTTAAGGAATCCACTGAGGATGAGGACTATGACCAGTATCTGGATGAACACACCCTAAAGCGGATAGTGAAGAGATACTCGGATTTCATAAGGTACCCCATCAGGATGATGGTTTCAGAGTACAAAAAGAAGGAAGACTCAGATGACTATGAAACAGTCCTTGAGGAGAAGACCATAAACAGCATGGTCCCAATCTGGAGAAAGAACAAGAACGAGCTTACTGATGAGGACTATGAGAACTTCTATTCAGAAAAACACTTTGGATTTGACAAGCCCATTAAGTGGAGCCATATGAGAATAGACGGGATGCTCAGATACGATGCCATCATCTATATCCCTTCGTCAGCACCCTTTGACTACTACACCAAGGAATACGAGAAGGGACTTGAGCTCTATTCCAGCGGAGTCCTTATCATGAACAAGTGCCCCGAGCTTCTGCCTGACTATTTCAGCTTTGTGAAGGGGATTGTTGATTCTGAGGACCTTTCATTGAACATATCCAGGGAGATGCTCCAGCATGATAGGCAGCTGAAGCTTATGGCCAAAAAGATCGAGGAAAAGATCAAGGATGAGCTAATGGACCTTCAGGAAAACCAGAGGGAAAAATACGAAGATTTCTTCCAGAACTTCGGTAAACAGCTCAAGTACGGTCTCTACTCAGATTATGGAATGAATAAGGACAGGCTCAAGGACCTATTGATGTTCTATTCATCAAGGGAAAGAAAACTTGTAACCCTCAAGGAGTACCTTGATAGGATGCCTGAAGACCAGAAGTACATCTACTATGCAACAGGTGATTCCGTGGACAGGATAGATAGATTGCCCCAGACTGAGCTGGTCAAGGACAAGGGCTATGAAATCCTCTACTTCATCGATGAGGTGGACGAGTTTGCAATAAAGATGCTTCATGAGTACGGAGACAAGGAGTTCAGGTCAGTATCCGGAGAGGACCTTGGCATAGAGGAAGAGGAGATGGAGGAAGAGGTGGAGGAAGAAGGCAAGGAGATCTTCCAGGAGATGAAGGCTGCCCTTGGTGACAGGGTCAAGGAGGTAAGGTTCTCCAAGAGGCTAAAGAACCATCCGGTATGCTTTGCAACAGAGGGTGAAATCTCAATCGAGATGGAGAAGGTCCTTAACACCATGCCAAATGCAGGTGATGTCCATGCAGACAAGATCCTTGAGATCAATCCAAACCATGAGATATTCAGCAAACTTAAGTCAGCCCACAAGGACGACAAGGAAAAGTTTGAGCTCTACACCGAGCTACTGTACGACCAGGCAAGGCTGATAGAGGGGCTTCCAATTGAGGACCCCGTTGATTTTGCAAACAAGATAGCAAAGCTTATGTAATAATAAATCCCCCATCCGTTTTGGAAGGGGGATTTTCTAGTAGCGCCTTGTTATGAACTCAACGGCTTCCCTTAAGGTGTCTAGGCCCTGGGCCCTGACAATCATGGCCTGTTCTCCCATGACCTCATGGAAAAGAGGTGGGTTTGGCTGGTCATAGACTATAAGGTCACCGTAGAGTTCATAGATTTTCTCCTTTGTGTGTAGCAGGGGGTTCATTGTGGTTTTCAGCCCTATAAAGGCACAGTTGTGAACCCTGTCAAGAAGGGGAGGGGGATTCTTTCCTGCCACAACCTGTGCATACTGCCTGTAGACATCTGCATCCATGGCATAATTCATGACATCAAGACAAAGCCCTCCTGGGGGTCTTGCGTTAAGCTCAAGGGCTATCATGCTGCCATCCTCCAGTCTGAAGAATTCGAAATGGAAGAGCCTTTCCCTTAGGTTGAAGGCTTTGATCACCTTCTCGCCCATTTCAATAACATCCTCGGGAATATGCCTTTGGATGTAGAAGAAGGTATCCATCCCGTAGTTTACAGTCTCCATGAGGCCAAGGCC
>CALGAG010000079.1 GCA_937951995.1 uncultured Bacillota bacterium | reverse complement strand
GGTTGCGGAAGATGTATCCAGGTATGTCCACATAATGCAGTATCCTTCTGATTTACTTATATTGAAGGCTCACCTTGGGGTGAGCCTTCAATTGACTTAGATTAAGCTGTGTTGTTTCACTTTTCCATTACATACATTCCTGCAAGCATAAACCAATGGTTTTTTCTGTTGTTGGTTGTATCCACACCAATTTCAATACTCTCAAACACCACCAGTAACCTGATTTCCTCCGACTCCATAAGAAGGCTCATATCCTCAATGCCCGCCTCCACAGGCCTTCTGGCCTCTGGCGGATACTTTTCAAGAACCCTATCAAAGTAGGTCTCCAGGTCACCCTCAAGTATCAGTTCACCATCCAGCTCAACTGATAACTTAGGGATATCTAATTTATCTGATTGCCAGGATATCGAATAGGTCCCCCTCTGTCCTTCAATCTCTGTACTTACCGCTTCACTTCCGTAATAATCCCTGAAACTTATCGCCCAGTCATACTCATCTATCTCTACAAAGCCTGATTGGAGAACAAGATTCGTGCTAAGATACTCTCTTGGTATTTCATAATCCGGCTCTGGCCATGTTTTCTTGAAGCCAAAGGTATCCTCAAATTCACTGTCATTATAAATATTATCACTAAACCATACAGGAAGATTATTACTTTCCCTGAATGCCAGGAAGCTTACAGCATCTGTAATATCCTCCCTGACTTCCCTGACTGGCTCAGAAGCAGCTGGGACAACCTTACCATCCTGTAGCATTCCCTCATCCAATAGAACCCTCTCAAGTCGATTAACCTGATACTTGACCGGCAGGACGTGATATCCCACTACAGGTAAAACTGCTATGGCTGCAATCAGACATCCCATAAGTGCAATTTTTCTGTGGGATTCCTGTTTCATGAAAATCAGTAACAGTACAGAAACTACAGTAAAGACCCAAACCATTATAAAATTATACTCAGTTGTCTTCAAACCTGTATCATTTAACTGAGCAATCAATGCCCAGGCCTCAAATGCCAAAATAACCAAGGCTGTAAAAGGATATACCTTCTTAAAGAAGTTCACAAGACCTGCATCTTGCCTTGTCAGCATTATATGAAGCCAGATACCTCCCAGAGCATAGCTTGCAGCTATGCCTGATAGCCTTACAAATGAAGATTCAACTCCAGATAGTACAGTTCGAACTGTCCATAGCAGCAAAACAAGTGTCAAGGCCAGCAGTATGGGTACCAGTATAGATCCAAGCAGTACTTGTACAAACCTTGGCTGGTCCTGAAGCTCATGTCTTCTGGGGTCTTTGACACCCATTCTGAAATCAGGAAAATAGCCAATGAAAATACTGAATGTCATAAAACCTGCCACTACTGCAATATATTGGAATACTTTATTGCTCATATCATTGTATAGGAGTGCCTGTATTGCTCCAGCCACTCCAGATGCCCCCATCATCAGGACCATTCCATACAGGGCTGCAACAAAAAATGCCTTGTGGGTCATGAAGAATGCCCGTGAAAAATCTGACTCCTCCTTGGGGAATGATGCCAGATAAACAAATACTACAATACCTATTGCAATTGCAACGGATGTTCTAGACTGGGCTATGGAAGAGAGGTAGCTGTAATCTCTGTCCAACCCACTTTCCCCAAATAGAAACAGGAGGATAAAGGTAATTCCTGTAGCTGCAAATCCAAAAATATTGGCACCAATAAAGGCCTTAGTGGTATTGAATCTACTATTTGCACCAGTGATTGCCGCAAGGCTCCAAATTGCACCAACTGCCATGCCCCACTGCAAAGAGTTAAGCAAGATGCTATAATCCTGTTGGACTTCCCAATCCATATTGATTTTTACAATTGAAACCAATGCAAACAAAAAAGCGTTGCCCATGGCTGCAGGATATGTCTGAAAAGCTTCAGCAGCTCTTTTAAATACTCCTGAAATTGCTGATTTAAAATTGTTCATTCCAAAAACCTCCAGACCTGGTCTGTAATTCTTTACACCTTATTTATACCCATCTCAAAACAAAGTTGAGAAACATCCGCAATAAATGCAGTGAAGACCACTGCATTTCATATGCTCCTAGAAGCTATATGGTCCATACCATGTAATATAAACCCCAGAATTGTTTGCAACATTTATAAGTGGATACTCAGCCTCCCATAGGCCTATGAATTGATCCCTTCTTATTCCATCTGGATTTATATAATTATCCTCAAGAAAATGAGGGTATTCGTCATACAGACCCAAGTATAGAACAGTCAATTCAACATCAGTCTGTATAAGTTCCGCATATCTCACACTAACCGTTCTTAGTCTGGTTGCAATCCCTCTTACAACATCAGAATCCCCTTTAAGCATTTCCTCAAATCCATCCTCATTGACAAATGCATAGATTCTGGTTATCTTGTTGTCACCAGTCCTTTGAACATCATAACCTTCAAAGTTTATCAGGGTACCTTCCGCACTTATTGAAGGTAGATTAAGAATCAAGTCATCAAATATCTCACTTTCTGACATACCCTTGAAAAGAGATACATAGTTGGAATGATTTCTATTAGAAACCA
>CALGAG010000078.1 GCA_937951995.1 uncultured Bacillota bacterium | reverse complement strand
ATTATTGGCGCCGCTGATACCCTTCCGATGGCATCCTCCAGCTTAATCTGCTCCTTCTTGCTGTAGTAGGCCTCGGATGGTCTCATGATTACCTTGGGGGTTGGCATTTTAACATCCACCCAATTAATCTCCTCATAGGGCGCCTTTTCCGCGATGTCCTCCAAAGCACTGACTATGGTTTCATACTCCTCCTCAGTGTTCATGACGCTGGTAAGGACAAGTGCATAGTAGAAATCTGACATCTCGATCCTAATGTTGTAGTCCTTAAGGAGCATTCTCTTGAGAACAGTCCCCCTGATTCCATCTATGTTTATCAAAAGCTTGGTATTGTCCTTGTCAAAGATTGTCTCGTCCTCAGGATCTCCAGTAAACACTTCAATCCTTGGATTCTTGTTGAGTCTTTCGATTATCTGGTCAATTTTCCTGATGCTCCAGTCAAGCTTTTCCCTTCCCTCACCATCCATATATGCTGTTGCAATCTCATTGGATAGGGTGAAGAGGTATGACGGACTGGTGGTTGTGTAAAGCTGGTACCTGTCCCTAAGCTTGTTAAGGTCCACCCTGTCTGAGCAGACATGTATCAGGGATGTCTGAGTCAGGCTTGGCAGGGTCTTGTGGGTGGAGTGTATGACAATGTCGGCTCCCCCCTTGATTGCTGAAATTGGAAGCTTGTCGGAAAATGTCATGTGTGGTCCGTGTGCCTCGTCAACCATCAGGATCTTGTTGTGCTTGTGGACGATCTCAGCGATTCTCTTAACATCTGAACAAACCCCGTAGTAGTTTGGATATGTCATAACTACAGCCTTTATTTCAGGATTTTCAGTCAGGGCCTGGTCCACATCCTCAGGGTATAGCCCTGTTAGGACATTGTGGTTTTCATTGTAGTTTGGATAGATGTAGACAGGCTGCAGCCTGTTCAGGATCAAGGCATTATAGACTGCCTTGTGGCAGTTTCTCTGGATTAGGACCTTGTCACCTGGCTTGGTTATGGTTGCCAGTGCGATGTATATGCTGCCTGTGGATCCATTTACTCCATAGTATGTTGCTTTGGAACCAAAAACCTTGGCGGCATTCTCCTGGGACTCCTTTATTATCCCCCTTGGCTCAAGGAGGTAATCCATACCTTCAGTCTCAGTGGTGTCTATATAAGGAACGTATTTACCCCATTCTATCAGGGAATTCTTTCCCTTGTGCCCTGGCATGTGGAAGTGGGTACTATTTTCCTCAATTAAATTCTTAAGTGCTTCAAATACAGGTGTTTTCATTGTATATTGATCAACCTCCCAAATTTTTTCTTGAATAACGTAATAATTATAGCGTAGCTCACAATATAAGTAAACTATTATTTTACTATTTGTAAACTTTTTTGCGGTTTTTTTCTTCCTGTTTCTAAAGCACTACTGGAACCTTCTCACCGCAGTTTGTGCAGCGACCCTTATCTATACCAACCACCCTGGTTTCGGGAAATCTTTCAATTAGGATATTCTTGCAATTGGAACAAAGGGTGTCGTTGTTTATTCCCCATACATTTCCGATGTATACATGATTAAGGTGCCTCTGGGCAACCTTCCTAAGCTTTTCCAGGGTCTCAATTTCCGTTGGGGGATTCTCCATCCTGTTGTGGGGAAAATACCTGCTTAGGTGCAGGGGGATATTTTTGTCAATTTCACCGATGAAAGAAGCAAGGTCTTCCATCTCCTCCAGGGAGCTGTTCTCCCCATCGATTACAAGGTTGGTTATCTCCACATGGGTCTTTCCTGCAGCCAGCTTGATGGTATCAAGGACCGGATCCAGGCTCCCCTTGCAAAGGGTGGTGTAGTAGGTCCTGGACATGGATTTCAGGTCGATGTTCATGGCATCAATATGGGGGAGGAGGTTTTCCAGCGGCTCCCTGTTGAGAAAGCCGTTTGTCACCATGATGTTCTTACCTCCGGTTTTGTGGACCTCCTTTGCAATGTCCAAAACCATTTCATAGAAGATTGAGGGCTCATTGTAGGTATAAGCTACTCCAATGGACCCGTTAAGACTTGAAAGCTCCAGAATCTGGGAATTCTCCATCTCCACATAGAGGCTTGAGTCCTCTACAATCTGCCAGTTCTGGCAGAAATCACACCTGAAGTTGCACCCAAAGCTACCAAAGGAAAAGACTGTGGACCCGGGGTGGAAGTGAAACAGGGGTTTCTTTTCTATTGGATCAAAGCCATAGGAGGTTACCTTCCCGTAGTTTATGGAATACAACTTGCCTCCTGTGTTTTTTCTTGCCATGCATCTGCCAGTTTCACCCTCTGACAGCTTGCAGTAATGGGGACACAGGGTACAGTAGACCTGTCCGTCATGGTTTTTGTAGAACAAAGCTTCCTTCATGGTAATCAGCTCCTATTGGTGGCGCACCACCTTAAACCTTTGGATTGAAAAATCTTCCTCTGGACCTATTCCGGCCTTGTTAAGTGCAATTCTCAGCTGGTCTTCCACCGTGTCCACACCATCAAGATTTGGCAGCAAAAGACCTCTTCTGTGCCCTTTCTCTACTATTACCCCAAATGTGGATGGGTCTAAACCGGCCTTATCCTCAACGGGCTCGGGCTTCATAAGGACATCAACAGAATAAGTCAGCTGGTCCAACTCGTCCTCCTCCACAGATGGAAATCTCGGGTCCCTGGTGCCAGCCTGGACGCTGTATTGGATGATTTCCCCAGCCAGATTGTCCATTGTAGGCTCGGTTGCCCCTATGCACCCCCTTAGGGACCCGTGCTTCTTTATGGATACAAAGACAGGAAACCTTTCATTCAAAAGGTCGTCGGGAAGGCCCTCTGGAAGCCTCAGGTAGTCTCCATTTCTCACATAATGCTCAAGACTTTTTCTGGCAAGGCCAACAAGGGGGTCCTCCCCCTCCCGCACTTTTTCCAAGCCCCTCCTCTCCCTCTTTGAAATCTCATGAAGGATGTCCTTGTCTGAGTTTCCCAATATATCAAATACAACTGTTCCGTATCCAACACCAAAGGGCCCTTCATAGGACAGGACTCTTGTGGATATCCTGTAGACAGATAGTATGCCAGCAAGAATCTGAAGTGATTTCAAACCACATTCTCCAGCCTTGTCTGCAAGGTCTGCAGGAAAGCCTCCAATTTCGACCAGGTCACCATTTTCTATGGCATCCATGATCCTCTTGTCAAATTCAGGTCCTTCCCTTGCATAGGTATAGGGGCCGGAACTTTTAAGCTTGTGGGAGAGGTCGCCGCTCGCTATTACACATACGTCCTCTTTTCCAGCCTGGATTGCCCTTGTGATTGCCCTTCCGAATATATGAAGTTCTCCGGGGGAAAGAAGTCCGTAGGTTATGGGGATAAGCTTGAAGTCAGAATGGTACTTATCCACAAAGTGTAGTGGCACCAGGACTCCATGGTCAAGTTTTCCATCAAGGCCGTACCTCTTGTACATTTCCCTTGTCATCTGTGCCAGGGAAACCCCCTCCAACAGTGCCTCCTTGACTATCCCGTAGGTCAGGTCAAGGTTGTTCCTGAAGGAATAGCTGAGCTCAGGGTGGCCAAAGGTTCCAAAGTCTCCCTTGAGGCTCTCCTCAAGGGCTATTGAATGGGCATCGGAAAACAAGGGACCATGTGGTGTTATGACGATTATGGTTTCTGGCCTCCTCTTTCCAATATCCCTTCCAATTTCCTCCATTGCAGCCAGGGTGTCTCCAGCAAGCTTTTCCTGACCCTGGCCGATCTCATGGATTAGGACTGGAGGGTGTGGTGTCAGGTATGCCGATAATAGTCTCCCCATTTCTGCTTCCTCCTTTCATAGGAAAAAAAAAGACAGACACCATGGTCTGTCCCTGTTTCCAAGTTATTATTCGTCTTGTCCTTCCTCTTCTTCACCAACAACTGGTACAGACATTGGATCCTCAACCGCTTCCCCGTCTTCCTCTTCCTCCATTGTAGGCTCGTTGAGGGTACAGATGATTGACTCAGGATCTGTAAGGACTTCAACACTGTCCTCACCCATGATCTCCAGGTCCTTAACGTAAAGTGGAGTCTCAAAATCCATTCCTGATACATCTATGCCTACTGACTCAGGAATATCTCCTGGCAGACACTCGATCTCAATTGTATCAAGCATTTGCATAAGTACCGATGGCTGAAGCTTTATTGCATCCCTGTGTAGAAGATATACTGGTACTGTGATCTTTATCTTCTGCTTCATGTCCAGTTTCTGGAAGTCTATGTGAATAACCTCTCCCTTGACAGGATTTCTCTGAACCGACTTAACTATTACAGGTATAACCTCTCCGTCCACTTCAAGCTCCATTAGGGATGAAGTTCCAACGATCCTGAATACCTTTACAAAGTCAATCTGGTCAACCTGCACGTGCTTTGTCTCTTCACCCTTGCTGTACACGATTCCCGGCACCAGTTTTTCCCTTCTCATTTTTTTCGCACTACCTGACCCAATCCCCACTCTTGGAGCGGCCAGTAATTTTTTATCACTCATACTATGATACCTCCTGGTTTTCTTATTTGATATAAGTCATATCTACCCTATTAAAAAGGCTGATAATCATATTTCTACCCTAGTAGCGGATGCCTTTGGCCGTTAGGCTTTTGGCTATTAAATAGTTTGTCAGGTTTATTTCCACCTTGTTGTCTGGGATTCTCATCCCCTTCATGAGATAAACCTTAACCCCGTTGTCCTCATACATGTCAAACCTCTTGCCATCACCTTGATTTCCTATCCTGACCGATAGTTGATTGGTCTGGCATCAGCCGGATGCAACGGTTACAATGGCCACGGTAACCTCAGGCTCCCCTTCGGATTTGTTCCTGATGTAGTCTCTTGCCTTGTCCGTTACTGTCACTTTCATCTATATCACCTCATTTTCCTCCTGGTCTTTGTCTCCTGCCACCCTCTTATCCTTTGCATAATAGCTTGCTATCATTGCGGTTATGGGTATGGTCAATATCAGTCCGATGCTTCCGGAAAGGGACCTTACAATCTCAGTTGCGATTACATCCAGATTGAAGACCTTGCTAAGGTCTGTCTCATATGCCATGAAAAGCAGAAGCATTGGTATGGATGTTCCCGTGTATGCAAGAATAAGGGTGTTGACCATTGTACCCATGACATCCTTTCCAACATTCATTCCAGAACGGAACAACCTTCTTGCGGAAAGTCTTGGGTTGGCCTTGTGTATTTCATCTATTGCAGAGGCTATTGAGATTCCAACGTCCATGGCTGCACCAAGGGCACCCATGATTATCCCTGCAAATAGTAGATGCCTAAAATTAAACTGTATTCCCTGTGGGATATACATAAGCATTGTGGCTTCCTCGGCGGAAAGCCCTGAAAGGCTGGCCTGGTTTCCTACAATGTAGGATATCACACCTGCAACAATTACGCCAATGGAAGTTCCAGCGATTGCGGAAAGGGACTTGTGGTTGAAACCCGCCACCAGGACGATTGTCACTATAGTTACCAGAACAGCAGTTATTACACTTACAAGTATTGGATTAATCCCCTTAAGTATCAGGGGCAGCATTACAAAGAGGACCGCTGATATTGTAACTCCAAGTGAAATCAGGGATTTTACCCCCTTGGACCCTCCAATCAGGACAACAAGAACTACAAATGCTCCCAAAAGGTAGATAATGCTGTTTATACGGTAGTAGTCAGAAATATATACATTGTAGCCTCCATCCGGGTATTCCTCAATCATAAGTGAAACCCTCTGACCCTCCTCCACTATTATATCATAATAGGCATGATCAGACAGAACGTTTTCGATTTCGTGGATATCTCCCTTGAATTTTCCGGAGTCAATCCTTAATGTAACATTCTGGACACTGAAATAGTCCTCTGGCCTTTCCTCTATTTCTGAAGCCTGAAGCACGGTTCCCCTTTCAGTGTAGTTTGCAAATTCCATTTCGGTCTCAAATTCATTCATCCCCGCCTCCATGGCGAAGGCCGTGGGCATGGCAGCTGTTATAAAAGCCGTTACTAGGAGTAACAGCAGAATCACTCTTTTCATAGTCTCTCCCTTCAAGGTACAGAAAGGTATTTATCCTTCCATAGTTGTGCGATTAATATCTACTGAGTTCGTTGGCCTTTCTCACCTGCTTAAATCCAATAAAGACGATTCCCAGAAGGAGCAATGCCCTTAAAACCGATTTTGCAACAAGCACCAGGTAGGACGAACTCTCAAACAGTTCAGGCTCAATGACCAATCCCAAGGGAAGGAGCATTATTGCCAGCAGGGGCATTCCATTGGACCCTTTCTTCCAGGAACATATGATTATCACAATGGCTACGACTACCAGGTAAGCGACCAGGGGTACGGTTCTAAGGAAAAGAAAGGTCCTGTCCGGTTGGAGCTGAAAATGTCCGTTTTGCGGAAAAATCCCGATTACCACCCTAAATACAAGAAGTCCGTAAAGAAGCTTGTCCAAGGGTACCTTTTTTCGCAGACCAAAGCATTCCTTGTTCAGATCTATCAGCATTGAAAAAAACAGGGTCATTACAATAAGGTGGCCCAGCCTACCCCAGCCAATGAGATTGATGTTATCCTCAAGACCTGTTGTAATAAGGGCATAGATTCTGGGAAGAAAGTATATGCTCTCCCCTATGGCAAGGGTCACTGCAAGAGACCCAAAGGCCATGTGGACCTTGTTGCCATTGTGGTTTCTGTATATGTATATTCCCATGTAGATTAGAATTGCTATGTAAACCAGGAATCCCAACGGCTCTAATATCTTCTGCAAGAAAATCCCCCCTTGGTTTGTGTTCCTAAGTTAAGTTTAATATTAATCACAGGTATTGTAAATACTTTCCCCCATATTTCATGCCTTGGAGTAGTTTATTTTTGTTGAAATAGGATTGGATTTGTGCTAATATATGTTTACATGGGCGGTTAGTTCAGCTGGTAGAACGCTACGTTGACATCGTAGAGGTCGTTGGTTCGAGTCCAATATCGCCCACCATGTTTAATTCACAATTCTCAATTCACGATTCATACCCTCTCGATGAATTCCAGAAAAATCGTAGATTTTTAGGAATTCTATCGCCGGGCACAAGCAATCATATAATCTGGGTCATCTCTATGGGGTCTGAGATCCCTCCATTTCAGTCGGGATGACAACCAGAATGTCATTCCGAGCGTAGTCGAGGAATCTAGCTTTTAGGTAATATCTAAGAGTTGAAGGCAATGAACAACGAACAATGAATAGTGAACAATGAATAATGAATAATGAACAATGAACAATGAATAGTGAACAATCTGGATTTTGAGTTAATATCTAAGAAGTAAGAGGTAAAGGCTGAAAATGGAAGAAAAATGAGAGATCCCTCCATTTCAGTCGGGATGACAACCAGAATGTCATTCCGAGCGTAGTCGAGGAATCTAGCTTTTAGGTAATATCTAAGAGTTGAAGGCAATGAACAACGAACAATGAATAGTGAACAATCTGTTAGTGTCATTCTGAACGATAGTGAAGAATCT
>CALGAG010000077.1 GCA_937951995.1 uncultured Bacillota bacterium | reverse complement strand
TCTAACTCCATCATAATCTGACATTAATATTTCCATTTACTTGCAATCCAACTCCCCTTCCATTAAAATATACTCAAACACTAAGAGGAGGTTGTCAATGTTTGAAAATATATACACCTACCTAATGGACCATCCTTTACTGCCGGCGGTTTTCATAGTTGCAGTAATAGTGGTCAGACCAATAATAAACAGGATTCTAAAAAAATGGGATATCAATTCACATCTGGGGAATTGGGTTGCCCTCTATGCCTTACTGGTCTTTTTCCTTAGCTATTACCAGAATTCCAATTGGTTGTTCTATTCCTTTATAACCCTTGGGTCCATTGGCATAAACCTCAACCTACTGATTGTATCCTTTCTCATAATAACCATGGCATTTCACATATCAAAAATCTTTACAAAGCAGTTTCTACCTAGTATTTACACCCGGTACCAACTTGACAGAGGCGTCCAGTTTACATTCAACAGGCTGCTTCATTATATAATCATGATAGTGGCAATCCTAATGACCGCCTCTGCAGTTGGAATAAATCTAAATTCACTTACTGTATTTGCTGGAGTTCTAGGTGTAGGTATCGGATTTGGACTACAAAACATCACATCCAACTTCATATCAGGAATAATTCTACTGTTTGAAAGGCCCATAAAGATCGGCGACCGTGTGATTGTAGAGGATATAGTCGGTGATGTGGAACAGATCAATATGCGAGCTACCATTATCAGGTCCATAAACAACGAACATATCATTGTTCCAAACTCTTACTTTCTTGAAGAGCATGTAATCAACAGGTCCCATGGCTCACCATATATGCGACTTATTGCACCTGTTGGGGTCTCCTACGATTCAGACCCAGAGTTTGTGAAGGAACTTCTCCTGGATGTTGTATACTCGGAGGCAAAGGAAAACCCTTCTGTCCTCCTTGACCCCAGTCCATCTGTACACTTCGATGGCTTTGGTGCCTCCTCCCTGAATTTCGACCTTATGGTATGGGTTGCTGATCCCAAGCAGTTACGCAGGGTCAAAACAAATTTGAATTTCAGGATATTCAAGAGCTTCAAGAAAAACGGCGTGGAGATACCATTTCCGCAGCATGATCTTCACCTCCGTTCAGTTGATAGGGACCTCCTGGAAAAGCACCTGAATAAGTAAGATCAATAACAATCAAGCTCATTACATTTGCGATGAGCTTGATTTACTTTTGTCTGATTTCTAGAAGAAGTTTAGCAAAAGGACAATCATAAGCAGGAGCATGACGCTGTATATAAAAAGTAAAAAGAACCGTCCCCCATGCTTTTTGCTAGACCTTTCCAGGTCTGATGATTGTGGATTTCAGTCGCTTGTTATTCATTATCAGGTAGTCCAGCAACTCGTCAAGGTCCGAATTGCTTAGATTGTGAATCAGCCCGATCAGGTCCCTTACATTATCCGACTTGATGGATCCCAGGTCCTTTTCCTTCTCACCTTTTGCCATTACAACAAACTGTTCCTGGAGAACCTTCTCCTGGAGCCTATGTATCTGGTTTAGATATGCCTGTTGTCTTCTCTTGCGAACAACATCTGTAGTTGTGTTGTACAAGTATGCAATTTCAGCATCAATCAGGTCTTCCTCAAGGCAGAAATGAATAACCTGTTCATCGGATACCTCATCAAAATTCAACCTAACCCCAGAGTCCCTCTTGCTCAGTAGATCTACATAGGTTTCAACCTTGCCAGACATTCCATCTCCCCCTTTTGGAAATGCCACTTGTTATAATCCGTTTTTAGGTATATACCCACAACAGCACAAAAACCATACAGCCAGGCCATATGGTTCTAAATGTACAATATTCTTATTTTTTATCAATAATGTCCTTTATTATCCCGATTCCCTTTTCAAGCTGCCACCCTTCAACAAACTCATCCTCCGAATGGGCCTGGTCTATGCTTCCTGCCCCGAATACCACCGTATTGATTCCAGCCTCCTGGAAAAGGCTGCCCTCGGTCCAGAAGTCAACCTGGTGGAATTGGCCCTCAAACTTGGGGTCTTCATTTATCAGGGGAGGCCCGTTGAAGCGATTTTCAATTCTTGTACCTGGGCAATTATTCTTGATTTTTTCAACAACAAGGTCCAGGCTTTCAAAGGTCCTTATGGATGCCCTGTAGGTGCAGCTTGATGAAACCACATTACCTGCGGTACCACCTTCAATGATTCCCACATTGAAGCCCAGCTCATCAAGCTTGATCACATTATGGGCTGCCTTTATGATTGCTCCCTTGGCCCCTGTTGAGGAATGGGCTGATTCTGCAATATCCTCCAGAGTAAAGGAGTAGTAGCCCCTGTGCCTGTTGACCAGCTTAAGCTCTGTTGGCTCGCAGACTATGGCCCTCTTGATTCCCTCCGCATATTGGGATTCCAGGAAGTATTTGACCCCGGTCTTTATTCCAGACTCCTCATCGACTGAAAAGAGGACCATAAGGTTTTTGGGTCTCTTCTCCTCCAGAGCCTTAAGTGTCATGTAGATATTTCCCTTTGTGTCACATGCCCCAAGTCCGTAGATCCTTCCATCCTTTTGGTACATATGAAGAGGGTCCTGGGACCAGGCCCTGGAGGGCTTAACCGTATCCATATGACAGTTGATCAGGAGGTCCGGCTCTCCAAAGATGCCTACCACATTGGCCTTGTTCTCTCCGATCTCCTGGGTATGAACCTGGCAGCCATCAATTGCCTCCAGTCTCCCAACCAGAAGGTCAACCATCTCCCTGTAATTGCCCTCATATGTGTTTATTCCTATTAGGTCTGACAATAATTTCATCCAACTACCTACTTTCCTCTTCTAGACTTCCTGGTCTGGGGTTATTTCAGAAATCAGGAAGTATGATATGCCGTTATCCTGATGCTTGCCCTTGATAATATATTTCTTGCCATTCTTGATCTCATCGTTGATCATTCTGTATACCTTGGAATTGTTTTGCTGAATCCAGAAGGTATCCCCAAGACTTTCCAAATCGTCCTTTGCCATTGGGTAGTCTTCAAGCTCAAACTTCTCAGTTGTATTCCCTAGTACTGTTTCAAAGGTGTTCTCCTTAGGTATCTTGGTCTTTACCAGCATGCTGTTCTTACGGGTGTGTACAAAGCCGTAGGACAGGATGTTAAGTGGATTTACATTCTTAAGATAGATATTTGAGCTTGCATTGTCGGTCTGAATTATGAAGGTCAGATAATCATTGTCCTGAACAAGATGCAATGCAAGTGCAAAGGTAAGTGACCCAAGTCCCTCTCCCTCATGGGCTGGATCCACAAGAAGTGTCCACTCGTGGGCGATTTTCGGATCCGATACGTTTCCAACCACGCAAAGCTTGGCAACAGGTATGCCGTCTATCAGGAATCCGGCAGTAAGGCCCGCTCCAATGGTTCCGAAGTTTGCGAAGGTCCAGTCCGGTGCAGCCATTCCCGCCCCGTACGCCTTCTCATTAAGCTGCACCATCTCATAGGTGAAGTCGTAGCCTTCCGTTGTTGATGGGTCAATGAAGACGGTCTTGAAGGGGAAGTCCTCCATAAGTGCCTTGTACTTGTCCCAGTGAAGTCTGTTTACAACTATAAATACCTCAAGGTTAAG
>CALGAG010000076.1 GCA_937951995.1 uncultured Bacillota bacterium | reverse complement strand
CCATTTGCACTATATGATATTTCGTAGGTTGGATCTGGCTCTGGGTCCTTTACAGTAACTGTCTGAGTCCCAACTATATCATGACCTGTACCATGGGATTCAGAGTAAACATAAATATCAAATTTTCCATCTATCAAGTCCCCACTATCAAACTTATACACCTTCCATCTAGCACCGACTGTGTTTCCTTGTGTAAAAGCTACCGGGCTATAGCTTGTACCATCCAGTATAAGCGTATCATATTCCCCTAACGAACTACCTGTTATGGTATTACTCCCTAATTTCAATTGCATCGAGTTTTTCATTGAAAAGTTTGATGCCACTGCAATGTATAAATTATTGTCCGCATCATACCAAGCGAAAACTGCTGCTGATTGTTTGTTAGTTGATACACCTGTAAGGTCTGCATCCTCCACTGATGTAAAGTTTCCATCAACCGCAAAACTCACTCCCATACTCATTATCATTGAAAAAACCACTAAAAATGTCAAAAATCTCGATCTCGTTTTACCCATTACCCTTTCCCCCTTATCCTAATTTTCTACTGCTATCATTGCCTACATTATTACCAATACTATACTTTGTACTCCCTGATGATCCTTCCTTGTATCTTGTAATGTCTGTATAGACCATCATAAGATAGTCCCTTTCATCACTATAGAGGGTGACCAGGTACCACCTGTCCTCTTCCTCTATGTAATGTTCAAACTTTCTTCTTGTCCTTGGAAGCATATGGTAGTGGAAGTTCTTCAATCCTAAAATGGGATTTTCCATTTCAATTACCATGCTTGAAAGTTTTTCACCTAAAACCCTGTCGGAATTCATCCCTGTTGCAAAATAAAAGTTATCACTTACCTCCACTAAAACGTAGTCTATGAATCTTCCTCTTTCATTGATCAATGCCTTAAACCTTATGAAAAAGTCGTTTTTTGAAGGGTATTCCATTACCATCCCCTCCTTCTTTCCAAATTAGTGTTTCTGTTATTATTACAAATATACCATAGTCCAGTTTTATATAGCGTTTATATCAGTTTTATTTCAGTTTTATTTCGGTTTTATGCATTCTAAAGTAAAAAAATAAGCTCTTTTATGAGCCTATTTTCCTAGGAGGGTGTTATTGAATTTTAAAATCCAGTTTGGTCTTGTTCTCTATTGGTATGAACTTAAATGACATATCATATAAATTTCCGTTGTTGTTCCTAATATAGTTCTTTATTCTTTTCTCTACCACCTCTATTCCCCCATCCCTTACCTCTGGTAGGAGTATAAGGATTTGTGAGTCGTTCCAGAGGGTGTAGACATCTCCTTTTCTCAAGGTGTTCTGAAGTACCTTTGACATTAGGGTCTGCCATTTTTCGGAGCTTTCCTCCTGGGACTCATCAAGGGTCACCAGACTGATGTAATCATTATCCTCCTGGCCACTCTTTCTTCTCCTCTTATGGCTGTTGTAGAGAAGCTTGAAGTACTCCGATTCACATTTCAGTGGTCCGTTGAGTCCATTCTCATCTAGCTTTTTGCTTAAGTCGTTTATTGTAAGGTCTCCCTTGTCAGCGGAGTAGCTTTGAATCTTTCTTTGCATTTCCCGCATAAGGGAGGTTGTGGTTATTCCCATTTCCTTCTCAAATGCCACCTGCATAAACTCCAGATGGTTGTGGGCGTTCTGTATCTTTCCTAGTCTTAGCATGCTCTCAATCAGAAACTTGTGTAGCATTTCCTCGTAGGGCTCGATTGTAATGGCATTTTCACACAGCTTGACTATTTCTTCATCCCGACCTTTTTCTGAACAAAGGTCAACCAGTTTCTCCAGGGTCTTTACATACAAGCGCTTGTAGTAGCTTCTTACAGGTACAAGCCATATCTCATAGGGATTCTCTGCAAGGTATCCGCCTCTGTAAAGGTCTATTGCCTTTCTGTATGCAAGCATTGCCTTCTCCTGGTCAAATTCCAGCTGTTGGTCGCCTTCATTGATCCAGGCCTCCATTTCATCAGTATCAAGGACAACATCCTTTCCCACTTCCAGGGTATAGTAGCCGTTGCTGAAGGTAATCGTAAGGTAATCCTCACTTGGAAGTATGTCCTTGAGGATCTGGCGCAGCCTGAATATCTGCCCACGAATCATGTTCTTTGGATCCATGGAATCCTGGTCCTGCCACAGGTTCTCGATTATGACCTCAGGAAGGAGCTTTTTGTTCTTAAAGGTCAAAAAGTACTCAAGAAGCTTGAAAAGCTTGTATGAGCGACTAGCATCCTGCATTATGGACTTGTCATCAACCAACATATCAAAGTCGCCAAGTGTTGTAATATACAGCTTCATAATCTCACCCACCCCTATAAGTATTACTATACCCAATTAACGGGTAAATGGTCAAGTTTTTTCATTTTTTGTAAATGTTTTTTTGGCAAGAAGGATGACAGGAATTATAGTTCACAATTCACAGATCACAAATCACAATTAGTTCGGGCGAAGGTTTGGAGACTAAGACTCTTCGCAGGCTCAGAGTGACAACCTTTAAAGAAATCCGATGGGAACATTTTTTGAGGACATTACTTGGCCAAGCAAACTCCGCTTGTGCCCAGCGATAGAATTCATT
>CALGAG010000075.1 GCA_937951995.1 uncultured Bacillota bacterium | reverse complement strand
TAGACGAGAAGAACCTAATGGTATCTGTTGACAGTGGAGTTACATTAGCTCAGCTCAATGATGAGCTGAAAAACACAAAAGGACTGTTCTTCCCTATTCACCCCGGTGATGAGGGAGCCCAAATCGGTGGAATGGTTGCAGAAAATGCCGGAGGTGTGAGCGCAGTTAAGCACGGCATCATGAGAAACCATGTCAAGGGACTTGAAGTGGTGCTTCCCACAGGTGAAATAGTAAACCTGGGAGGCAAGCTAATTAAGAACAACGCAGGCTTTGACCTGCTCCACATGATTATCGGAAGTGAAGGTACCCTTGGGATAATTACCAAGGCAAACCTTAAGCTATATCCAAAAGAGCAGTTCACAGGTACCCTCATTGTTTCCTTTGATAATAATGAGGATGCATCTGAGGTGGTTCCAAAGATCTTACAATCAGGTATCAACCCTCTTGCCATTGAATTTGTTGAAAGAACTGTAATCCAAAAGGCTGCAGAACACATGGGTCTTGTATGGCCAGCAAAAGAAGGCTCTGTGGACCTTATGATAATTCTAGAGGAATCTACAGAGGATGACCTTTTCAACAACAGTGAGAAGATAATTGAAATTGCAGAGGAGCACAATGTTGTGGACAGTATCATTGCAGAAACAGAAAAGGACCAGAGAAACATCCTGGTCATAAGGAGTAATGTCTATACCGCCTACAAGGAGGATGCTGTAGATGCAATGGACATATCTGTACCACCGGGTAATGTTCCAGACTTTGTAAGGGACCTTGCAGTTATCGCTAAGAAATACAATACTGTGCTCCCCTCTGTAGGACATATTGGAGATGGCAATATCCACAACTTTGTCTTAAGGGAAAACGGAGAAATACCCAGCTGGTTTGAAGATATCAGACTTGACATATACAAGGCGGCAATGAACTACGGTGGATCCATAACCGCTGAGCACGGAACAGGAAGGACAAGAAAAAAGTACATGCACCTACAATATACTCAAAGGGAGCTTGAAATCATGAAGGGAGTCAAGAGAGCCTATGACCCAAATGGCATTCTGAATCCAGGAAATGTAGTAGATTTGGACTAAAAAAGAAATCCACTCGGGTTGAAGTTTAAACCTATTAGACAATGGGAAATCACCAGGACTAGGATGATCCTTTATCATATTCCTGGCTAAATCTGAAGTATACACAAATTATCTAAAGCCTAGTATAAGGGGAGGACTTCCTCCCCTTATACTAGGCTTTGAACAGTTCCAGGTATTCTCCATACCCCTCCTCCTCCAGCTTATCCTTTGGAATAAACCTTAGGGCGGCTCCATTGATGCAATACCTTAGTCCTCCCCTATCCCATG
>CALGAG010000074.1 GCA_937951995.1 uncultured Bacillota bacterium | reverse complement strand
TATTTTGGGCTTATAATCTAATATAACAGTTTCCCCAAAATAAATTACCTATTTCTTTTTAGTTAAAATATGGTATAATAAGGTATCTAAGTAAATTCATAAACGAAAGGAGAATGCACAATGGACAAATGGGTATGTGGACCATGCGGTTATGTTTATGATCCAGCAGAGGGAGATCCAGATGGAGGTATAGCTCCAGGAACAGCTTTTGAAGATCTTCCAGAGGATTGGGTTTGCCCAGTATGTGGAGCAACCAAAGATATGTTTGAAAAGGAGTAAAAGTACTTACAAAGAGCCAGTGGAAACCACTGGCTCTTTATTTGTCTTTTTATTCCTCTATTGGATTTTGGACCAGCATGGGCTCAAATATCTCCCATAGCTTGTCTACATTTAGCTTCTTGGATGATGAAAAAGGCACTACGAAGTCATTTCCTTCAATTTCCAACTCGTCCCTAATTATCTTCATGTGTCTCTCCCATTGACCTCTGGCAATCTTGTCAGCCTTTGTGGCAACTATGATTGCATCATAACCGAATGTTTTAATCCAATGGTACATGTCGATATCCTGGCCAGAAGGTTTGTGCCTGATATCAACCAGGAGAACTATGGCTTTTAGGTTATCCCTTTTCCTTAGATACTTCTCAATTATGTCTCCCCATTTTTTACGCTCACTTTTGGAGACCTGGGCATAGCCATATCCTGGCAAATCAACAAATCTGAACTTTTCATTGATCAGATAGAAGTTTATGGTTCTGGTCTTTCCAGGTTTTCCGCTGGTCCTTGCCAGGTTAGTCCTGTTTAGCATGGCATTTATAAATGATGATTTTCCAACATTGGACCTGCCCGCAAAGGCAAGCTCAGGCATCCCGTCATCCGGGTATCCTTTTGGAGCTACCGCCATTGCCTGGAGGTCTGAACTAATTATCTTCATTTGTTTCACCCTTTTCCAACGCATGTTCCAAAACCTGGTCCAAATCCTTGACTAGGACAAATTCCATCTTTTTCTTAATCTTATCAGGTATTTCCTCCAGATCCTTATTGTTGTCATATGGCAGGAGTACCTTCTTTATGCCCATCCTGTGGGCAGCGAGCAGCTTCTCCTTGATTCCACCAACAGGCAAGACTCTTCCCCTAAGGGTAATCTCTCCAGTCATGGCTACCTCTCTTAGAATGGCCCTCTCAGTTAATGCGGATATTACAGCAGTTGCAATTGTTATTCCAGCAGACGGACCGTCCTTAGGAATTGCTCCCTCAGGTACATGTATGTGAATATCAACATCCTTGTAGAAGTCCGGTGATATTTTAAGCCTTTCAGCATTTGCCCTTACATAACTGATTCCAGCCATGGCCGATTCCTTCATTACGTCTCCCAGTTTCCCTGTAAGCTGAGTTTTTCCTGTACCCTTCATGGTGGTTACCTCAACAGAAAGTGTCTCTCCACCAACAGCAGTCCATGCAAGACCATTTGCCACACCGACCTGGTTCTTCTCCTCCAGCTTGTCATATCTGAACTTTTTAGTTCCAAGGTATGTTGTGATGTTGCCAGCATTGATAGATACTGATTTCTTCCCATCCTCAACAATTTTCTTGGCAGCTTTCCTACATAGGTTGGCAATGTTTCTTTCCAGGTTTCTGACTCCGGCTTCTCTGGTATAGTAGTTGATCACACCTCTGATTGCGGCATCCGAAATCTTGATCTGGTCGTCCTTTAGCCCATGCTCCTTCATCTGCTTTGGCAACAGGTACCTCTTGGCTATCTGCAGCTTCTCCTCCTCAGTATATCCACTGATTCTAATTACCTCCATCCTGTCCAATAGGGCAGGTGGTATTGTTGATGTGGTATTTGCAGTTGTTATAAACATAACCTTGGACAGATCAAATGGAGCCTCAAGGAAATGGTCAGTGAATGTTGAGTTCTGTTCAGGGTCCAAAACTTCCAAAAGTGCACTTGCTGGATCCCCTCTGAAGTCACTTGCAAGCTTGTCTATTTCATCAAATAGAAATACTGGATTTCTGGTTCCAGCTTTTTTGATTGAACTTATTATCCTTCCTGGCATGCTGCCTACATAGGTTCTTCTGTGGCCCCTAATCTCAGCTTCATCCCTAACTCCACCAAGTGACATCCTAACGAAATTTCTGTTTAGTGAGGATGCTATGGATCTGGCTATAGAGGTCTTACCTACTCCAGGAGGTCCTACCAGGCATAGAATCGGCCCTTTTATAGAATTGGTAAGCTTTCTTATGGCTATGAACTCAAGGATTCTCTCCTTTACATCCATAAGACCGTAATGGTCATTGTCAAGGATCTCTCTTGCCTTTTTAATGTCGATTTTTTCCTTTGTTTCCTTATCCCAGGGAAGGTCAACTATCCAATCCAAGTATGTCCTGATTACACCAACCTCAGCTGAATGTGGTGACATCTTGGCCAGCCTGTCAACTTCCTTCAATGCCTTTTCCCTGACTTCCTTTGGCATCTTTAGCTTCTTGATCTTGCTTGCATATTCCTCCATTTCGCTTGAAAAAGTGTCATCTTCTCCAAGCTCCTTCTGAATGGCCTTAAGCTGCTCCTTCAGATAATACTCCTTCTGGACCTTGTTTATCTGCTTCTTGACCCTTTGGTTGATTTTCTCCTCAATCCTCAGCAGCTCAATCTCTCTTTGTAGTATCTCATGGAGGATTTCCAGCCGTTGAAAGAAGTCAAAGGTTTGTAGTATCCTCTGGTCATCCTCCTGCTTAAGGAAGATGTATGAAGAAATGACATCCGCAAGCCTACCGGGATCCTCAATGTCCGAAATGGTGTAGAGCACCTCAGATGGAACCTTGGGATTTAAACCTATATATTCCTCCAGGTCTTCAATCACCAGTCTCATGGCAGCCTCTGAGTCCTGGTTCTTCTCCAGGTCTTCGCTTTCATATGAGTAAATGTCAGCTATGGCCTCAAAATAGGGCTCTTCCTGACTTAAGCTTTTTACCTTTCCCCTGTTTATTCCCTCAACAAGCACCCTGATGCTTCCACCAGGCAGTTTGAGCATTTGCTTGACCTTGGCCATGGTACCTACGTGATAGAAATCATCAAAACCTGGCTCCTCGACCTTTGGATTTATTTGTGTACAAAGCATTATCAGTGAATCATCCATCATGGATTTCTCTAGTGCCTGTACTGACTTATCCCTCCCCACATCAAAGTGTATGACCATGTGTGGAAATATAGATATTCCCCTAAGTGGTATCAGAGGAATTTTTCTCTCTTCTATAATATAAGGGTTATTCATTTTCGTCCCTCCTAAATGCAAAATAAAAGCTCACAGTTGTGAGCCTTTATGATGCAGATTCCTTACTGCCATTTTCTTTTGTCCTACTTTTCTTCTTGTCTGCTAGTACAAGGGTAGGCTCTGTTCCATTTTCAATTGTATCCTTGGTTACAATGCATTTTTGAACATTTTCCATTGTTGGAAGCTCATACATTATATCAAGCATTTTTTCTTCAATTATGCTCCTTAGACCTCTGGCACCTGTTTTTCTCTCTATGGCCTTTCTGGCTATAAGAGTCAGTGCTTCATCTTCAAATTCAAGCTCAATGTCATCCATGCTGAATAGCTGGGTGTATTGCTTCACAAGCGCATTCCTGGGTTCCGTCAGAATTCTAACCAAAGCGTCTTCATCCAGTTCTTCCAGAGTTGCCAAAACCGGCAATCTTCCAACGAATTCTGGAATCAATCCGAATTTAATAAGGTCTTCAGGCTGAATTTGCTTCAACAGCTCACCAATGTTTTTCTTCCTTGACTTAACCTCTGCTCCAAAGCCCATGGTCTTTTTGCCAACCCTGGATTGTATGATACTATCCAAGCCGTCAAATGCTCCACCTACAATGAATAGGATGTTTGTTGTGTCGATCTGGATGAACTCCTGGTGTGGATGCTTCCTGCCACCCTGAGGAGGTACATTGGCCACGGTACCTTCAAGAATCTTAAGAAGTGCCTGTTGAACTCCCTCTCCACTTACATCTCTCGTAATGGATGGATTCTCTGTTTTTCTAGCTACCTTGTCAATCTCATCTATATATACTATACCCTTTTCTGCCTTTTCGATATCGTAATCAGCTGCCTGAATAAGCTTTAGGATGATGTTCTCCACATCCTCCCCTACATAGCCCGCCTCAGTAAGTGAAGTAGCATCCGCTATTGCAAATGGAACATTCAAAATTCTGGCCAGGGTCTGAGCAAGTAGAGTTTTACCTGAACCTGTTGGTCCTATCATAAGAATATTACTCTTTTGAAGCTCAACGTCCTCTGATTTTGATACCTTTCTATTAATCCTCTTGTAGTGGTTGTATACCGCCACTGCAAGATTCCTTTTTGCCCTCTCCTGCTGAATTACATATTCATCAAGTGTCTCCTTTATGCCTGAGGGCTTGGGAAGGTCACTTAATTCGTAATCCTGATTGTAATCAACAAACTCCTCGTCGATTATTTCCTGACACAGCTCGATGCACTCATTGCAGATATACACATTTGGACCTGCTATAAGTCTTTTAACCTGATCCTGTGGTTTCCCGCAGAAAGAGCATCTAAGTTGCTTGTCATCATTTTTTGCCATGGAATCACCTCTATTTCTTTCTCTCCATAACAGCATCGATTATTCCATACTCCACAGCTTCTGCAGCACTCATATAATAATCCCTGTCTGTATCCTTTGCTATTCTATCCAGGGGTTGTCCTGTTCTCTCAGAAAGTATTCTGTTAATTCTTTCCCTGATTTCAATGATTTTCTCTGCCTGTATTCTGATATCCTCAGCCTGTCCCTGAGCTCCACCCAGTGGCTGATGAATCATGATGTCCGAATTGGGCAGCGCAAACCTCTTGCCCTTTGTTCCGGCTGCCAGCAGGAATGCTCCCATGCTAGCTGCTCTACCAATACATATGGTAGTGACATCCGGCTTGATATATTGAATCGTGTCATATATTGCAAATCCAGCACTTACAGATCCACCTGGGCTGTTGATATAAATCTGTATATCCTTTTCAGGATCATCAGCCTCAAGAAACAGCAACTGAGCCACTACAAGGTCAGCCACCACATCATTGATTTCTGAACCTAGAATTATTATTCTATCCTTTAGCAGTCTGGAATAAATATCGTATGATCTTTCTCCCCTGTTGGTCTGTTCTACAACTATTGGAACCAATGACATATTAAATCCTCCTATCCAATATACTTAACTTTTTCCTTCAGCAACTCCAAAACCTTGGTATTGGATATACCCGCTTTAAGGAATCCTAAATCTCCTTTTTTCATTTGCTCTATGAAATTATCCTTGTTTTCAACTTGATTGTACTGGTCAGCCATTTTTTCAAGCTCAGCATCCAGGTCCTCATCTGTCACCTGCACACCTTCAGCCTCAGCTATTGCTTCAAGTACAAGGTCTGCCTTAACCCTTTTTTCTGCCATAGGCCTGAAGTTTAGCTCAAGGTCGCTCATAGTTGTACCAGTAAGCTCAAGGTATTGATCTAGCTCAAAGCCCTGATTCTTAACCCTATATTCAAAGTCCTTGATCTCATTCTCAACCTGAGTCTGGATCATTGCCTCAGGTATCTCAACCTCTGACAACTCAACAACCTTGTCCACAAGATTATTCTCAGTCTCAATTCTTTCCTGATTTTCAAGTGACTTGGCAAGCTCTTCCTTTAGGTTGTTCTTGTATT
Organism: uncultured Bacillota bacterium; assembly: GCA_937951995.1. Taxonomy (GTDB): domain Bacteria; phylum Bacillota; class Clostridia; order Tissierellales; family Tissierellaceae; genus Gudongella. Next base: position 11,135 of record CALGAG010000074.1, on the reverse strand, counting down.
CTTCAATAGTATCGAACTCACTTACATCCTTGGCAAACTCATCATCAAGCTCAGGAAGCTCCTTAACCTTGATTTCCTTTATTGTAACCTTGAATACAGCAGGTTTTCCCTTAAGTGATTCCTCGTGGTATTCCTCTGGGAATGTCACTTCAACATCCACTTCCTCACCCTTGGATTTACCTACCAGACCCTCTTCAAAGCCTGGAATGAACTGTCCTGCACCGATTTCAAGAGTCTGGTCCTCTGCTGTTCCTCCCGGGAACTGGTCCCCATCAACAAATCCAGCAAAGTCTATTGTAAGAATGTCGCCTTCCTGTACTTCCCTATCTCCGGCATCAACCATCCTTGAGTTCATGTCCCTTGCCTTCTCAAGCTCTGCCTTGACCATTTCATCGGTTACTGAATAGTCCACCTTTTCAAGCTCAATTTCGCTATAGTCGCCAAGTTTTACCTCAGGTTTCACTTCAACACTGAAGTTTACCTTTATGGGTTCGCCATTCTTTATCTCTTCCACATCAACCTCTGGGCTATCCACCGGCTCCAGCTCAAGCTCTTCTATTGCACTTGAGTAAGCGTCTGGTAGCAACATATTGATTGCATCTTCATAGAAGATTTCCTCTCCAAAATTCATTTCGATGATTTTTCTTGGTACCTTGCCTTTTCTGAAGCCAGGGATATTGAATCTTCCCCTGTTCTTTAGATATGTCTGTTGAAGAGCCTTCTCAAAATCACCAGCTGGTAATTCCATATTAAAGTGTACCGTATTTTTTTCCTTCTTTTCAAAAACTGCCTTCATTGATGAACCCCCTAGTATATTTTTTTATTCTGATCCGAATTTTAGTCTCCATCATAGTATTATACCATATACGCAACAATTTTGGTATATGTAGAAAAGCATATCTTACACATTAAGAAGCTTTCCCAATACTCATATGAAAAAAACCAATGGCAATAACCACTGGTTTAATCTGGTGCGGGAAAGAGGACTTGAACCCCCACGTCAATGACACTAGATCCTAAGTCTAGCGCGTCTGCCAATTCCGCCATTCCCGCATGAAATGTAAAGTGAATATCACTCACTCTTACTATTATAACATCGAAAAGTGATTTGTCAATTATTTTTTTGCCAAATCCCTCAACTTTTTTAAGATACCTAAAAGGATACTATTATCCCACCATCATTTACATACGCAGTGGAAAGTCCTTTGGTCTCCACTATGATTACATCCTTGAAACTGTATTTTTCCAGGTCTTTTTTAAGGTCTTGGACCTTATCCAAAGCATTTGCATGTGATATGGCAACAATTCTGTCCTCAAAGTCAACCGCCGTCTCCCCGATTATTTCCGCAAGTCTCTTAAAGGCCTTTTTACTGCCTCTTACCTTCTCAACAGCTTCAATGTTACCATCATCAGTCGCCCTCATAATTGGTTTAATGTTTAGCACATTTGCAATCAGACCCTGTGTCTTTGATATTCGACCATTCTTGATCAGGTTGCTCAGGTCCTCTGAAATGAAAAATGTCTTAGTGGCATCGATGTAGCTTTCCACTGTCTGGACTATTTCCTCCCTGGTCATGCCATTGTTCAAGCACTCCTGAATCTTCATGGCAGTCAGTGTTTCCCCGACACTTGCCGACTTTGAATTGAATACGTGTACAAACTGGTCCTCATGCTCCTCCACTACCATTTCCTTTGCAAGCATAGCACTGTTATATGTTCCTGAGAGCTCCTTTGAAATTGTAACAACGAAAACATTGTCTGCATCCCCGTAAGAATCCTTGAAATCTCCAGGTGAAGGACATGATGACTTGATTGGATTTGGACTTGCCTTCATGGTAGCAACAAAATCCTTCATATCAATTGCCTCATCATCCGTAAAGGTCCTCTCATCTATGTCAATCTTGAATGGAACCTTGTGAACCTCCATAAATACGTCCAATTGTTCGTTTGTATCACAGCTGCTGTCTGCTACGATCTTATTTACCATATCATCACTCCCTGACTTATTTTGGTCCTATCACTGATTCAATGAATGCAGCAAGCTGGTGGGCTTTTTCAGATATTGTATCCTGGTTCTTTCCCTCTATCATTACCCTGACAAGAGGCTCCGTTCCAGAAGGTCTTATCAAGACCCTACCCTCACCTTTAAAATAATTTTCAAGCTTTAGGATTTCTTCCTTGATTTCAGGTATTTCCATGTACTTTGTCTTGTATGAATTCTCCACCTTGGCGTTTACAAGGACCTGAGGGTAATTCTTCATCAATCCATTCAGGTCTGAAGCCTTCTGTCCAGTTTCCTTGATTACCTGAATCAGTTGAAGTGCCGTCGCCAAGCCATCACCTGTTGTGTTGTGCTGGAGGAAGATTATGTGGCCGGATTGTTCTCCACCCAGGGAGTAACCTTCCCTAAGCATCTCCTCAAGAATATACCTGTCTCCTACCGCTGTCTTTACAATATCCATACCGTTATTACCCAGAAATTCATCAAGGCCCATATTTGTCATGACAGTTCCCACAACCGTATCCTTGGCAAGCTTACCCTTTTCCTTGAGGGATTTGCTGCAAATGGCCAGTATATGATCACCGTCAATAATATCTCCCTTTTCGTCAACCGCTATTATCCTATCAGCGTCACCGTCAAAGGCAATGCCTATATCCGCCTTCTTTTCCAAGACAAGCCTCTGCACAAGCTGGGGCTTGGTGGATCCACAGGCATCATTGATGTTCATTCCATCAGGCTGGGTGTTGATTGGGAATACTTCCCCTCCCATTTCTTCAATTAACTGGGGTCCTATTTCATAAAGGGCTCCATGACCACAATCCATTGCCACTTTAATACCTGATAGATCTGTTTCAATAGTGGACTTGAGGAATTCCTTGTAATCCTCTGCCGCATTCTCGTTAATATATACCCTTCCAACCAGGTTTTTAATTGGTCTGTCCTTTATTTCTCCCTTGTTGTACAGTAAGTCCTCAATTTCATTCTCTGTTGAGTCAGGGAGCTTCAACCCATCACTATTGAAAAACTTTATTCCATTGTACTCTCCTGGGTTATGAGATGCAGAAATAACAACCCCCGCAACTGCCCCATGCTTCCTTGTAAGATAAGCAACAGCTGGTGTAGGCATGACTCCTACCAGTTCAACATCCAGTCCCATTGAACAGATTCCTGCTGTCAAGGCAGACTCCAGCATGTCACCTGAGATTCTGGTATCCTTACCCACAAGAACCCTTCCTTTTTTCTCACGTGCCAGAACATATGCTCCAGCCCTGCCAATATCAAATGCCAGCTCAGGAGTCAGGTCTTCATTTGCCACACCCCTGACTCCGTCAGTACCAAATAATTTTCCCATCAAAATTCCCCCATAATCATTAATATTTTAATCCAAAGGATAGATTTCCTCCGCAATCTTCATCAAGGATTCCTTATTGTTCAGCTCAGGCTTTTCCAAAACACAATTCAGAAGGTACTCAAGTATCTTTCCGATGATTTTCCCCTGTGTATAGCCCATTTTCTTAAGGTCATTCCCATTAATGGCAAGATGCTTTCTGCAGAAGGGTTCCTTTGCCGCAAGAATTGAATCAATCGCTTTTCGCTTTGCCAAAAGATTTGAAACATCCCTGTTCCCACTCTTGCTCAACCTATCTGCAATTTGTAGGTCTATCAGATCCTGTATCCTTTCTTCTCCAACTCGCTGCAGCTGTCTTTTCAACCCCTTCTTCTTAAGGTCTGGATGGTGGATCATATGATCTTTAACCAGCTTAAGGGTCCATTCAGTCAGCTCTATTGAACATTTCAGCCTTGCCATTATCTCCTTGCCTATCTTTACACTGACCTTGTCGTGTCCGTAGAAGTGTCCAACCCCCCTGTCATCAAGGGTAAATGTGTATGGTTTCCCAATATCATGGAGCAATGCAGCCAGTCTAACATGAAGAACCGGTGGTGTGTTGTCCATGACAGTCAGTGTGTGCTGAAAAACAGACCTGTCATGGTAGGGATTCCGCTGATCAAATCCTATGGCTGGAATCAACTCCGGAATTACCTCCTTCAGTAACCCCAGGCTTCTCATAAGAAGAAAGCCCCTGGAAGGCTTTTTTGAAAGCAAAATTTTGAAAAACTCCTCCCTGATTCTGTCAATGCTTACCTTTTCAAGCTTGGGAGCCAAATCCATACAGGCTTCAGCAGTCTTGATATCTATCAGAAAATCAAGCTGAGTGGCAAATCTCACTGCCCTCAATATTCTCAAGTGGTCTTCCGAAAGCCTCTCCCGTGGATTTCCAACACATCTTACCAGATTATCCCTGATGTCTTCAACCCCATTGAAGGGATCCAGCAAACCTCGTCCAGGATGGTATGCCATTGCATTTATTGTAAAGTCCCTTCTCTTTAGGTCCTCAAGTATATCCTCTGTGAAGCTTACATTCTCAGGCCGTCTTCCGTCCTTATATATGCCTTCAGTCCTGTAGGTTGTAATCTCAACATTGCCTTCCCTCTCCACGATTACAACTGTTCCGTATTCGCTGCCTATATCAACGGTTTTCTTGTCCTTGAAAAGTGTCAATATCTGAATTGGCGTGGCCGAGGTAGCAAGGTCGTAATCAACTGGCGGCTTTCCCAATATGAAATCCCTGACACAGCCTCCAACCAGATATGCAGTAAAGCCTGCACCCTCTAATCTATCAATTATCTTTTCTATATATTCAGGTATAGATATCTCCATTTTCTACCTCCATTACTATACATATAAGTATAGCATAAAATAGGAAGTACTGGAAAAAAAAGTAGCTGACCGGTCCTTTTCCGATCAGCTACTTTGACTAAGCCTTGTACTTCTTCAAAAGTATACTTGCGTTATGTCCACCAAATCCCAGGGAATTTGACAGGGCATGTTCAATGTCCCTATGCACTGCCTTGTTTGGCGTGTAGTTAAGGTCACACTCCTCATCCTGGGTGTCATGGTTGATTGTGGGAGGAATGATTCCCTCCTTTAGGGCCAGTGTAGTTGCAATTGCCTCTATCCCTCCTGCGGCTCCCAGGAGATGACCTGTCATTGATTTTGTGCTGCTTATGTTTATCTTGCTGGCATGGTCACCAAAAAGTGTCTTTATTGCAAGAGTCTCAAGCTTATCGTTGAAATATGTGCTGGTCCCGTGTGCATTTATGTAATGCACATCCTCAAGCTTGATGTTTCCCTCATTAACCGCCATTTCCATAGCATTTCTTGCTCCCCTTGCATCAGGGTCAGGCTGGGTTATGTGGAAGGCATCAGATGTGGAGCCATAGCCGATTATCTCGGCATATATTGTTGCTCCTCTTTGGAGGGCATGGTTCAGATCCTCCAAAACCACAATTCCAGCTCCCTCACCCATGACAAATCCATCCCTGTTCCTGTCAAAGGGTCTGCTTGCAGATTGTGGATTGTCGTTATTTGCTGAGAGAGCCTTCATGGAAATGAATCCCCCCATGGACAAGGGAGTTATTGAACTCTCTGTACCTCCAGTAACAGCAAAGTCAAGATTTCCGTACTTGATCATTCTGAAGGCTTCACCTATGGCGTGGGTTGCTGATGCGCACGCTGTTGTTATTGTCATAGATGAACCCTTCAGCCCGAAAGCCATTGATACCTGACCTGCAGCCATGTTTGAAATCATCATTGGAATAAACAAGGGGCTTATCCTACCAGGTCCCTTTTCATCCATTTTTTCCTTTTCAGATTCCAATGTGGATACTCCGCCTATTCCCGAACCAATTATTGTACCGGCCCTGTCAAGGTCTACCTTCTCAAGATCAATCCCTGAATCCTCAAGTGCCTGCTTTGTTGCAGCAATGGCATACTGGCTGAAAAGGTCCATTCTCTTTGCATCCTTCTTGCCCATATACTCAGTGGGGTCAAAATCCTTTACTTCAGCTGCAATCTTCACATCGTGGTCCTTGGTGTCAAACTTAGTTACATATCCTACTCCGGATTTTCCGGAAACAATTGAATTCCAGAACTCCTCTTTACCCGATCCCACAGGTGTTATGGCACCAAGTCCGGTGATTACTACTCTATTCATCCTTACACCTCTCTTTAGTCTAAGCTAACTTAGCCTCCACGTATTTTACAATGTCACCGATGTTGGTGAACTTTTCTGCATCTTCATCAGGCACTTCAATTTCGAACTCGTCCTCAAGTGCCATCATGATTTCAACAGCATCAAGTGAATCTGCCTCAAGATCCTTCATTAGTGAAGTTTCCATTGTTACTCTTTCAACCTCTACATCCAACTGCTCTGCAATAATTTCCTTTACCTTATCAAATACCATTTTTATTCCTCCTAAAAATTTAAATGTTCATTCCACCGTCTATCTGTATTACCTGGCCAGTTATATAATCTGATTTCTCACTTGCCAGAAACGCCACCAAATTACTTACTTCATCAGGCTCTGCGAAATACCCCAAGGGGATGTTTGAAAGCATTGCCTCCTTGAACTCATCCTTAAGACTATCTGTCATATCTGTTCTGATGAATCCAGGCGCTATTGCATTTACCCTTATTCCACGGCCTGCCAGCTCCCTTGCCATTGATTTTGTAAAGCCAATGAGTCCTGCCTTGGAGGCAGAATAGTTTCCCTGTCCGGGATTACCCATGACTCCTACTACTGAGGAGATGTTGATTATCTTTCCATACCTTTTCTTCATCATTCCTCTGGCGACCGCCTTTGTTGTCAGAAAAGCTCCCTTAAGGTTAACATTCATCACAGAATCCCAATCATCCTCGGACATTCTGATTAGAAGATTATCCTTTGTGATTCCCGCGTTGTTGACCAAGACATCCACCGACCCAAGGTCATTCTCAATTTCCTTGAAAAGACTGTCAACCTGGTCCTTTATGCTGATGTTGGCCTTGTAGCAGGCAGCCTTTACCCCTGATTCTTCCAGGTCCTTCACCACTTCCATTGCCAGGTCTTCGTTACTGTTATATGTTATGGCCACATGAAAGCCTTCTTTTGCAAGCTTCCCTGCAATGTTTCTTCCAATTCCTCTGCTGCCTCCAGTGACCAAAGCTACTTTTCCATTCATAATTCTAAGCCCCCTTTGTCAGCTTTTCAACAGTACTTCTAAAGCTATCCATGTCAGAAATATTCATGGATTTCACATCCTTGCCCATTGACTTTCCAATTCTCTTCACAAAGCCTGACAGGGATTTCCCGGGACCTATTTCAATGAATGTGTCCACACCTTCATCTATCATGTATTCAATTGATTGATGCCATAGGACGGAATTTGAAACCTGGTCAACCAGTTTTGACACTAGCTGATCCTTGCTGTTGATTGCCTTGCCGTCAACATTTGTAATAACCTTCTTCTGGAAATCACCTATGCATACCTTTTCAAGCTCAAGCTTGAGTCTCTCCCCTGCAGGAGAAAGCATTGATGTATGGAATGGAGCGCTTACAGGTAGCTCCACTGCCTTCTTGGCCCCTTCTTCCAGAGCCTTGGCACAAGCTATTCTAAGTCCCTTTTTCTCTCCTGAGATGACAATTTGTTCAGGGCTATTGTAATTAGCAACCTCCACAATCCCATAGTCCTTGGCTGCAAGAAGTACTTCAGGCAACCTTGATCTATCCAAACCTAAAATGGCCGCCATTCCCCCTACTCCATTGGGAACTGCCTCCTGCATGAACTTTCCCCTCTGTCTAACAATAGAAAGGGCGTCCTGGAATCTCAATGCCTTGCTTAGAACCAGTGAGCTGTATTCGCCAAGACTGAGCCCTGCTGTGTAGTCACAGTCAATTCCCTCCTTCTGAAGTGCCTTAAGCATGGCTATGCTGGCAGTTAGAATTGCAGGTTGAGTTGTCTCGGTCTTTTTCAGGTCCTCCTCTTCCCCTTCAAATATCACCTTAGAAAGTGGGCTTTTCAGAGTGTCGTCAGCCTCTTCAAATACCATCTTTGACTCTTTTATCTGCTGAAAAAAGTCCTGTCCCATACCAACATGCTGGGCTCCCTGTCCAGGAAAGATAAATGCTCGTTTACTCATGTGTCTCACCTCCCTCCTGGTTTTTCAGCTTGCCCAAAACCTGCTGGGCTTCCTGAATCAATTGTTGAATTATTTCATTACATGGCTTTATATCCTTGATCATGCCGGCGATTTGTCCAGACATTACAGATCCCTTGTCAACATCACCTTCCACAACCGCCAAACGAAGCCTGCCTGATCCCATTTTTTCAAGATCTTCAACTGATGCTCCAGACTTCTCAAGCTCCATGAACTCCCTTGTAAATTGGTTCTTAATTACCCTAACAGGATGACCTGTGCTTCTGCCGGTTACCAGCGCATCCCTGTCCTTTGCATTTATTAGCTTGTCCTTGTAATTCTGGTGTACCTTGGCTTCAGTTGAACAAACAAATCTCGTCCCAAGCTGAACGCCGTCCGCTCCCAGTGCCAAGGCTGCGACTATACCCCTTCCATCGGCGATGCCTCCGGCAGCGATTATCGGTATCCCCACTGCATCACGGACCTGGGGCACAAGAGCCATGGTTGTTAGCTCACCAATGTGTCCACCTGCCTCGGTTCCTTCTACAATCAAAGCATCCACGCCCTGCTTTTCCAATCTCTTGGCCAAGGATACTGTAGGTACCACAGGTATGACCTTGATATTATGTTCCCTGAATCTTTCAAGAAACTTTCCTGGATTCCCCGCACCTGTGGTTACAACAGGGACTCCTTCCTCACATACAATATCTACAATATCCTCGACAAATGGTGACAACAGCATTATGTTAACACCAAATGGCTTGTCAGTCATTTTCCTTAGCTTCCTGATCTCTTCCCGAACATAGTCCCCAGGTGCGTTGCCCGCTGCGATTATTCCAAGTCCCCCAGCATCTGAAACTGCAGCTGCCAGTTCACTTGTTGCAACCCAGGCCATCCCTCCTTGGAATATGGGGTACTTGATTCCAAGAAGATCCTTTACTCTTGAATCAAACATTTCTTACCTCCTTGTTCCATTTAAGGACTACAGATGCCCATGACAATCCTGCTCCAAATGCTATCAAAAGCAAATTGTCGCCTTTTTTTATAAGCTCACCTTTAACAGCCTCATCCAGAGCGACTGGCACGGAGGCTGCAGAAGTGTTCCCATATTTTGTAAGGTTAACATGGGTCTTATCCTTATTCAATTCCAGCTTCTTCATGGCTGCATCGATGATTCTGCTGTTTGCCTGGTGGGAGATCATAAAGTCCAGATCCTCTTTAGCCAGTCCTGCGCTCTCCAGAACCCTAAGTGAGGATTGCTCCATTACTCTCACGGCAAACTTAAACACTTCCTTACCATCCATCCTGATGGCATGAAGCTTGTTCTTTACCGTCTCCTCTGTTGCAGGGTTTTTAGACCCTCCTCCAGGTATTATTAAAACGTCTCCTTTGACACCATCTGACCCAAGCTCTGAAGAAAGAATCCCAAAACTTTCGTCACATGGTTCCAAAATGCACGCCCCTGCTCCGTCTCCAAACAAAACGCAGGTATTTCTGTCCTCCCAATCCACTACCTTGGATAGGATTTCTGCTCCAATCACCATTACTTTCTTGTACATTCCCGTGGATATGAAGTTAGCTCCGGTTACAAGTCCATATACAAATCCTGAACATCCGACGCTCATATCAAAGGCTGCTGCCTTTACTGCTCCAATATTCTTCTGAACCATTGCAGCTGTTGAAGGAAACATATAGTCCGGTGTGGCAGTTGCTACGATTATCAGGTCCAGGTCTTCAGGCCCCATTGCTGCATCCTCCAAAGCCTTCCATGCCGCCATGGTCGCAAGATCTGAGCTTGCCTGATCCTTGTCCGCAATTCGTCGCTCCTCTATGCCGGTTCTTGAGACTATCCATTCATGACTGGTTTCAACAATCTTTGATAGGTCATCGTTGGTCATGACATTATCGGGAACATAGCTCCCTATCCCGGTGATTCCTACGGATATCTTATTCAATTTACCACCTCCTGTTATTAGGGGGATTAAAAGTTTGCAAATTTTTCGTTTTTAAATTATTATTGATTATAGGTACATGCAAACTCAAGAACAGTATAGTACAAAATGAGAATTTAATCAATATTTTATTTTCTCATACTTAGACCTAAAGGAGGTGTAAAGAAGTGAAATCCTATGATATCAAGGATATTATGGAACTGATTCCCCACAGGCAACCCTTTCTATTTGTGGATAAGATCCATGTCACAGAGGAAGGAAAGTCTGGAACCGGCTACAAGATGGTCACTATCAACGAACCCTTTTTTCAGGGTCATTTTCCAGGGAATCCTGTAATGCCCGGAGTTATCATCATTGAGACAATGGCACAGGTGGGGGCAGTAATCCTCTTGGCCAGAGACGACTTTAAAGGAAAAACTCCATATTTTGCAGGTATTAACAAGTTCAGGTTCAAAAGGAAGGTAAGGCCTGGAGACATCCTGAAGATGGAGGTTGAAATTACAAAGCTTAGGGGTTCAATAGGAATCGGCCAGGGTGTAGCCTATGTTGATGGCGAGGTTGCAGCAGAGGGCGAATTCCTGTTTGCCATAGATAAATAGAGAGAAGGTGTGTTGATGAAACAATTGATAATTGGAGATAAGAGTACACGTCTACCAGTGATCCAAGGTGGAATGGGTGTGGGAGTATCTCTTTCAGGGCTTGCCTCAGCTGTTGCCAACAGGGGTGGAATAGGTGTCATATCCGGAGTCCAGATTGGCTTTAGGGAAACAGACTTTATGACCAACACCATGGAAGCCAACATAAGGGCCTTAAGGAAGGAAATTAGACTTGCAAGGGAGAAGAGCCCACTTGGCATACTTGGGGTAAATCTTATGGTTGCCATAGAAAATTACGCTGAAACCGTCAAGGCTGCAGTGGAAGAAAAAATTGATTTGATAATTTCTGGAGCAGGTTTGCCAAACGACCTACCTGGACTTGTAAAGGGAAGCAAGACAAAAATTGCTCCCATAGTCTCCTCAGGTAAGGCTGCTGCAGTAATTACCAAGTTATGGATGAAGCGTCATGACTATTTCCCGGAGCTTATAATAATCGAGGGACCCCTGGCAGGAGGCCATCTCGGCTTTAGCAAGGAGGTTCTTGCCAGCGGTGAGATTCCAAGGCTTG
>CALGAG010000073.1 GCA_937951995.1 uncultured Bacillota bacterium | reverse complement strand
GCTGTGACAAATGTGACAAGGCCTATGACAATGCTAAAAAGGCCATTGCTGACCTTGGTGAGGATGTTGTGGTTGAGAAGGTCGAAGACCTGGTAACCATGATGAAGTATGGAATCCTTACAACGCCAGGAATCGTGGTGGACGAAAAGGTTTTAATGACAGGAAGGATACCAACCGTTGAAGATTTTAAAAGGATTATTATGGGTAAACAATGACCAAATCTGCACCCTTAGATCAATGAATATGAAAATATTGTAAATTTTCATTAAAATCATTGACAAAGTATTGACAAACCTACGAAAGTGGGTTATTCTTTTAACATATAGATAGATAAATTTAAATGTAAAAGAAGCTAAAGGGGTGTAGGTATGGATCGTAGAGTGGACGTTTTAAAGGCACTGGCTGATAAAAACAGGCTTTTGATTCTTGATATGCTGTCTTGCGGAGATATGTGCGCTTGTGACATCATGGACGGACTGGAGCTGACTCAGCCTACAATATCGCATCACATGAAAATCCTCGTAAAATCAGGGGTTGTGGAAGGCAAAAAGGCTGGAAAATGGATGAACTACAGCATAAATCACGATGTTGTGGAGGACCTTTCAGAGTACCTTGCCTATCTGACCAATCAGAAGGAAGACTGTATATGTCATAGAAAGACTAAAATTTGTAAACTTTAAGGAGCGAAAGGATGAAGACTAAGGTAGCGTTTGTTTGTGTTCACAATTCATGCAGGTCACAGATGGCAGAAGGCTGGCTGAAACATCTTGGAGGAGACGATTTTGAGGTCTACTCTGCAGGAACGGAGGAGTATCCCGAGGTTAAGCCCCTGGCCAAGGAGGTCATGGAGGAAGCAGGGGTTGATATGTCCGACCATTATCCAAAGCTTATGGACGCTGTACCTGACCAGGTGGACTATCTTATAACCATGGGCTGCAATGTTGTATGTCCCTTTGTCCCAAACAGGTTTATGGAGGACTGGGGCTTGGATGACCCATCGGGAGGACCCATTGAAGATTACAGAGAGACAAGGGACTTGATCAGGGAAAAGGTTGAGGACCTTATTGATAGAGCTAAGAAAGAGGAGAATAAATAGTGGATAGAAAAATCGACCTGTATCTGTTGACCGGCTTTCTTGGAGCTGGAAAGACAACATTCCTCAGGAATATTCTTGAGGACCTTTCCAGTGAGAAGGTTGGGGTCATCATGAATGAATTTGGGAAAATAGGGATAGATGGAGATATAATAAGGAAGGATGGACTCCAGCTTACTGAAATAAACAGGGGTTCCATCTTTTGTTCATGCCTAAAGCTAAATTTCGCCCAGGCAATGGTTGAAATGGCAGACAGGGACATCAAGTATCTTTTTGTTGAGTCATCAGGCCTTGCCGACCCGTCCAATATAGGTGAGATTATGGAGGGAGTGGAGTCTGTAAAGGGAAGGGTCTATGAATACAAGGGAGCAATCTGCGTAACGGATGCACTTAATTTTATGGATCAGCTAGAGGACCTGGAAACTGTTGAAAGACAGATAAAGCATTGTCATCTTGCAGTATTGAGCAAGACTGACCTGGTTGATGAAGCAAGGCTTACTGAAACAATAGGCAGAATCAGGGAAATAAACCCCTTGGTTCCAATCGAAACATCAAGCCACGGAAGATTGGATTACAATTTTCTTGGGGAGGACCTTATGAAGTACAAGTGGACTGAAGGGGAAGACACCACAAATGCACCGGAAAACAAGCCAAAAACCCTGACCATAAGCTTTGAAAGTCCCTTAGGGGAAAAAGAGCTAACCAGCTTCATTGATGAAATAAAGAAAGACGCCTATAGAATTAAGGGATTTGCAAGACTTGAAAATGGATGGAGCCAGATTGATGTTGTTGGTAACAAGCTGGATATAAAAACCACTGAGCCAAGGGAAGAGGACCAGCTTGTTGTAATATCCAAGATTGGACCTCAGATAATAAGACCAATGGCAAAGGCATGGGAAGAGATAATCGGTGTACCAATGAAGATGAGATAGATAAAAACCATGTGTTGAATTAACAATGCAACACATGGTTTTTTTTAACACCTTGATTCAGCGCGATAAGGTGTTAAAAAACGGGTATAATCCTAGAAAAGAGGGAGGTGAGGAAGTGAGATTTAAATATCTATTAATACTTGTTGCTGCAGTCATGACCACTGGCTGCGGTGGAGGCTCAGACCAGGTCATACCTGCAGCGGAGTGGGAGGATGACCATCCCCATGTGTATGAGACCTACCTGAGAAACAATGAAATGGTGGAGACTACATTTGGCGGATCTGTACCCATTGACTACCTTGAAAAGTACCCTGAACTTAAGGTATTCTATGAAGGCTATGGATTCAGCATTGAGTATCTGCGGGCAAGGGGACACACCTATGCATTGGAGGATGTCATACATACAGAAAGACCCAAAGCTGCAGCAAGCTGCTTTGCCTGCAAATCGCCTGATTATCTCAAGATGATTGAAGACCAGGGGGAAACAGCCCACTCCATGACATTTGAAGAGGCAACAGACCATATGGTAAATACCATATCATGCTATGACTGTCATGAGAATACACCTGGAGTAATCAATGTCAGCAGAGGACATTTCTTTACAGGAGTTGAAAACCTTGGACAGGAATTTAAGCCTCAGGAAATGGTTTGTGGTCAGTGCCATGTTGAATACTACCAGGATCCTGAGACCAAGGTGGTTATCCTGCCATGGCATAATGGGCTAAGCACCGATGGCATGTTGGAGTATTTTGATGAGATTGGCTATTCTGATTGGGAACATCCTTCAACGGGTACACAGCTGCTGAAGGTACAGCACCCTGAGTTCGAAACCTTCCAGGGAAGTCTCCATTCAGGCTTTGGACTGACATGCATAGACTGTCACATGCCTGCTGAGGAAAGCCCTCAAGGGGATTCCTTCAGGTCACATCATTGGACAAGTCCACTTAAGACAGTTGATGAATCATGCATGGGCTGTCATAGCAACCAGACACCGGACTCGCTGATTTCATGGGTCGAAGACATCCAGGGGAATGTTGAGGGAAAGATGAACGAGTCCTCACA
>CALGAG010000072.1 GCA_937951995.1 uncultured Bacillota bacterium | reverse complement strand
CCTTTCCACCAGGACAGATTCCTCTTTAAACTCCTTGATCTCCGCTTCTGAAACAATTTTCAGACCATCCTTCTTAAGCTGTCTCTCCAGGGTTTTGGCAAGGTCTTTCTCTGTATGTGGGAGTATGGTCTTATCCCCATGAACAAGTGTCACATCAACTCCTATTGCATTTAGAAGAGTTGCATATTCAACTGCATAGACATCTCCTCCAGCTACAAGGACCCTTTCAGGTAGTTCCTCCAGCTGTAGGAAGCCTCTTGAATCAATGGCCCTTCCAGACTGAATCATTCCCTCAAGACCAGGGATTTCTGGATATGCACTCTGTGCACCTGTTGCGATGATAAGACTATCAAACTCCAAGGTCCTACCATCAACCTGAATGGTGTGTTCATCAAGCAACTTTGCAGAGCCCTTGAGGGACGTAACGCCATTTTTCTTGAATAGCATCTCAATCCCTGAAACAAGCTTGTCCACAACTGTATCCTTCCTTTCAGTCATTTTTGTCCAGTCTATTCTTGCCTTGGAAAGATCCACTCCTGTGATTCCAAATTCCTCACTGCGAAGAAGGTTTCTGTAATGTCTTGCGGAGATAAGGAGGGTTTTGGTGGGTATGCAGCCCCAATTAAGGCATAGCCCTCCCAGTCGTTCCCTTTCCACTAGAACTACATTTAAACCCTTCTGGGCGGCCTTTATGGCCGCCACATAGCCTCCTGGTCCTCCGCCTATAATAGCTATATCATATTTTTCCATCATATCACTCTCCATTATCCTTTAAGAAGCAGTATGTCCGGATTTGAAAGAAGCTCTTTCAGCAGATTAAGGAATCTTGCACCGCTGGCTCCATCGATGATTCTATGGTCATAGGACAGTGAAAGGGGTAGGATATGGGCAACTACAATTTCTCCATCCTTCACGATCGGCTTCTCCACAACCCTTCCAATACCAAGTATGGCAGACTCGGGATAGTTTATTATGGGTATTCCAAAGTATCCTCCGATTGACCCGTAATTGGTTACGGAGAAGGACCCTCCCTTAAGCTGGGACAACTGAATCTGGTTATCCTTTGCCCTGGTGCTGAGGTCCTCGATGGCCTTTGCAATTTCAACAAGGTTCATCTTGTCAGCATCCTTGATGACAGGAACCATAAGGCCCCTTTCCGTATCTGTTGCAACACCAATGTTGAAATACTTCTTCAGTACCAGCTCATCATTTTCTTCATCCAGGCTGGAGTTGAACTCAGGATACTTCTTAAGTGCTGCAATGGCTGCCTTTATAATAAATGGAAGATAGGTCAGACTGACATCCTCCTCCTTAAGAGAATCCTTGTATTTCTTCCTGAATTCATGAAGTCTGCTTATATCAATCTCATCCATTGCAGTGGTATGGGGGATCGTAAATCTTGATTCGCTCATCTTTTCTGCGATGGTTTTTCTTATCTTGGTCAGTGGGATTCTCTCAACAGGAAGATCCTCTGAGATGGAAAGCTTTTTAGGCTGCCTATCCCTTTGGCCGGTTTCCTTGACCTCTGGCTTGGATTTTTCCTCGCTTGCCTTGCGGATATCATCCTTCATAACCCTACCATTGGGTCCGGATCCTTTCACTGCGTTGATGTCCACACCAAGATCCTTGGCAAGCTGCCTTGCAACGGGAGTTGCCAGAACCTTCCTTCTTTCTTCTGTTTTCTTTGTCTGAGGAGAACCTTCCGTACTTGAGGGGATTACATCTGATGACGCAACAACCTGTCCCACAACCCCTGCTGTTTCCTCTTCAACCTCTTCCTTTTCATTGGCTTTTGACCCTTCATCCAACGCCTCTGATCCTCCCCCAGCATCAATTA
>CALGAG010000071.1 GCA_937951995.1 uncultured Bacillota bacterium | reverse complement strand
GTTTTCTATAACCAGGCAGCCAAGTGGCCCCAGGTTAAGGCTGGGATTTTTAGCACCAAGGTAGCAAAGATGTGCTTCGAGCATTTTTTCAGAAAGGATAACAATTCAAGATTGATTAAACATCTTGATGGAATGCCTTATGATTGAAAAAGATACAGGCCAAGGATATAAGCGTTTTATAGTTCGCTAACATGAGAAATACGGGGTATAATGTAAGGGAGAGACTTTTTGGAGGAAATTCCATGAACAAGGTTGACTTTAGGATATATGGTGAATTGAATAGTATCATATGGAAAAATCACGGTGAGAAGGACATCAGTATCCAATTGGAATCAACCCATTCAGTAAAGGATCTTGTGGAATCCCTGGGCATACCCCATGGAGAGGTTGGGCTTCTTCTGGTTGACGGTGAGGTTGAGGACTTTGGCAGGAAGCTCCATGGAGGGGAGAGGGTGTCCGTATACCCTGTTTTCAGGTCCATTGAAGTGGCACAAGTATCAAAAACATTGCTTGAATATCCGAAGCCACCGAGATTTATCTTGGATGTGCATCTGGGTAAGCTTGCCCGCTACCTTAGGATGCTTGGTTTTGACACCATATATGAAGTTGAGGGTGAGGACTCCTGGCTGGCTGATAAGTCTGAAGCCGAGGGCAGGGTACTCTTATCCTTTGACAGGGAGCTTCTTATGAGAAAAAGAGTTCCCTTTCCTTATCTTGTCAGGTCAAGAGACCCTTTGGAGCAGCTTAGGGAGGTAGTGGAGAGATTTGGTCTCCTTGACCAGATTGAACCTCTTACAAGGTGTATGGTCTGCAATGGTGTGCTTGAACCTGTTGACAAAGAGGAGATTATTGGGATACTTCCAAAAGGTGTAACAGAGATAAATGATATATTCAAGAAATGTGACTTATGTAGCAAGGTTTACTGGAGCGGAACACATACACAGGGTATAGATAAGATAATTGAAAATCTTAGACATGATATATGCAATGGATGGAAGGTGCATGGGAAATGAACAATATAATGGATTATCTGGATTGGAGGGGAGACCTGAGTTTTGAAAG
>CALGAG010000070.1 GCA_937951995.1 uncultured Bacillota bacterium | reverse complement strand
ACAAGGGTCACATACCCCTCATCCTCTTCAGGCTCCTGGTCCATCAGGTCAAATATCCTTTCAGCACCTGCTATTGCCATTACTACAGCATTAAGCTGCTGAGAAACCTGGGCGATGGGCTGTATGAAGTTTCTTGACAGCTGCAGAAATGATGCAATCATACCCAGTGTAATTATGTCCACTCCAGTTATGCTGTAGTTCTGAACTCCCCCAACGGCCAGAACCCCTCCAACTATGGCAAGCAGTACATAGAGCACATAGCCCAGGTTCATCATTATTGGCATAAGGATGTTTGCATACTGGTTTGCCTTTGTGGAATTCTCCCTTAGGAGCTCATTCTTTTTATCAAAATCACTTTTCACAACCTCTTCATGATTAAACACCTTTATAACCTTAAGGCCGTTTATCATCTCCTCGATGTATCCGTTAAGGTCTCCCAATGATTTCTGTTGCTCCACAAAGTATTTGCCACTTTTACCTGCAATGGTCTTTACAACCTTAAGGACAATGAAGACAAACAGAATCACAAATCCTGTCATCCAAAGACTCAGGTATAGCATGGCAGTCATTACGGCCACAATTGTAACCACTGATGAAAACATCTGGGGAAGACTCTGTGACAGCATCTGCCTCAATGTATCAATGTCATTTGTGTAGTGGCTCATCAGGTCTCCATGGCTCCGTGAGTCGAAATACCTTATGGGTAGACTCTGCATTTTTGAAAACAGCTCATCCCTTATCCTCTTCAGCACCCCCTGGGATATTGTAACCATTGACCTGGTGTAGAACAGGGATGCCAACACACCCAGGATATAGATTCCTCCCATCATGAGGATTACCCTGAACAGGCCTGAAAAGTCAGGATTAGCCTGTATCAGCATTGGTGTAATGTAGTCGTCAATCAGGGTCCTTAGAAACAGGGAGGCTATTGCCCCTGTAAAGGCACTGATTATTATTGAAACAACGACAAAAACAAGCCTTACCTTATATTTGCCAAGATAGGACAGCAACCTCTTTACAGTGCCCTTGTTGATGTCCTTGATTTTTACAGGTCCCATTCCCCGGGGACCTCTTCCCATTGGTCTAGGCACTAGCCATCCCTCCCTTCACCTGTGACTCATAAACCTCTCTGTATATATCACTATCCACAAGCAGCTCTTCATGAGTGCCTATGGACTTTATCTCTCCATCATCCATAACGATAATCCTGTCGGCATCCTGGACAGAGGATACCCTCTGGGCAATTATAAGCTTTGTGGTATCTGGTATCTCCTCCATGAAGGCCCTTTTTATGAGGGCATCTGTCCTTGTATCCACTGCACTTGTGGAGTCATCAAGTATTATGATCTTTGGTCTTTTAAGAAGGGCTCTTGCTATGGTCAGCCTTTGCTTCTGGCCTCCGGAGACATTGCTTCCCCCCTGCTCGATATGTGTATCGTAATTGTCAGGGAAGTCTCTTATGAACTCATCGGCTTGGGCAAGGTCTGCCATCCTTTTTATCTCTTCATCGCTTGCATTTTCATCTCCCCATCTGAGGTTCTCCCTGATGGTTCCCGAGAAAAGCACATTCTTCTGAAGAACAACCGCAACCTGGTCTCTGAGGGTCTTGATGTCATATTCCCTAACATCCCTACCTCCAACCTTGACCACTCCCTTTGAGGCGTCATAGAGTCTGGGGATCAGCTGAATGAGACTTGTCTTTGAAGACCCGGTTCCACCAATTATTCCTATGGTCTCACCTGATCTGATTTTTAGGTTTATGTCCCTCAGTGCCATCTTGTCTGCCTTGTCCGAGTAGCAGAAGCTTACATTCTGGAATTCTATGCTGCCATCTGCAACCTCATAGACAGGATTGTCATTGTTGCTAAGGTCTGTCTCCTCATCCAGAACCTCTACGATCCTTTCAGCTGAAGCCCTTGATATGGTGATCATTACAAATACAAAGGACAGCATCATAAGGCTCATAAGGATCTGCATGGTATAGGTCATAAGGCTCATAAGCTGACCAGTGCTCAGCCCCATTGCCGGATTGTTTCCAGAGGCTACGATGGCCCTGGCTCCAAACCATGAAAGCAGTAGCATGGATCCAAACATGCAGAACTGGATAAGGGGCATGTTGAATGCCAGCAGCTTTTCAGCCTTTGTGAATTTTTCGTAGATTTCCTGAGAGATGTCCTCGAACTTTCCTCTTTCGTGGTCTTCCCTGACATAGGCCTTTACAACACGAATCCCCCTGAGGTTTTCCTGGACAACATTGTTAAGCTTGTCGTAGGTCTTGAAAACCTGTCTGAATATTGGGTGTGCATTCTTTATTATAAAGAAGAGGCCTATTCCAAGTATTGGCATTGCTCCCAGGAATATCAGGGATAGTCTCCTATTGATGCTAAATGCTGCAATAAGTGAAAATGACAGCATTATGGGACTCCTTGCGGCCATCCTAAGCAGCATCTGGTAGGAGTTCTGTACATTTGTAACGTCTGTTGTAAGCCTGGTGATAATGCTTGATGTTGAAAACTTGTCTATGTTTGAGAAGGAAAAGTTCTGCACATTGTAGAACATGTCCTGCCTCAGGTTTCTTGCAAATCCCGCTGAAGCAATCGCTGCATTCCTGCCTGATAATGCTCCGAAGGT
>CALGAG010000069.1 GCA_937951995.1 uncultured Bacillota bacterium | reverse complement strand
TGACCTATAAGATTACAGATATATATGGAAATAGCTATTGGACTCCAGTAATTACGGATTAGATAAGCTTCCCGGGCAAAATTTGCCCGGGATTTTTAAATTTGGGTATCTGGAAGAGATCAATATGCTATAGTATATATATTAGAGAAAAAGATTGGGGGAATAATCATGATAAGATTTGAAAGCGACTATTCAGAGGGAGCCCACAAGAAAATACTGGACATGCTACTTGAGACAAACATGGAGCAGACTCCAGGCTATGGGGTGGACCACCATTGTGAAAATGCCAGAAAATACATAAGAGCTTGCTGCCGGGACGACAGTTTGGATGTACATTTTCTAGTGGGTGGGACTCAGGCAAATACGACCGTTATTGCATCCATACTAAAGCCATACCAGGGAGTTGTTTCAGCCAATACAGGACATATTAACGTTCACGAAACAGGTGCAATTGAAGCCACTGGTCACAGGGTTATTTCCATGAATAGCGAGGATGGAAAGCTAACTTCCAACCATGTTAGGGAGGTCTATGACAGCCACTGGAACGATGCCACACACGAACACATGGTTCAGCCTGGAATGGTCTATATTTCACATCCAACGGAGAACGGGACCATTTATTCCAAGAATGAACTTGAAGAAATAAGCAGGGTATGCCAGGAGCTTAACCTGCCCCTCTTTATGGATGGGGCCAGAATGGGCTATGGACTAATGGCAGAGGGCAATGACCTTAGCTTGTCTGATATTGCGAGGCTATGTGATGTATTTTACATTGGAGGCACAAAGGTAGGTGCCCTTTTCGGAGAGGCTGTTGTAATCAGAAGCGATAAGTTGAAGAAGGACTTCAGGTACAATATAAAGCAGCGTGGCGGTATGCTTGCTAAGGGCAGGCTTTTGGGAATTCAATTTGAAGCCCTTTTTGAGGATGGACTGTATTTTGAGATATCAAAAAATGCAATAAAGACTGCAATGATGATCCGGGATGCATTCAGGGACAAGGGAATAGAGTTTTTGTACGATTCTCCAACAAACCAGCAGTTTCCAATCCTGACCCACCAGCAGATTGAAAAGCTGTCGCAGGACTATTCCTTCCAGCATTGGGCCAGGGTTGACCATGAAAGGGATGCAGTAAGGTTTTGTACAAGCTGGACAACAGATGAGGCCAATGTAATAAAGCTAGTCCAGGATATCAAAAAACTTTAGGGACAATGGCCGGCAATACATGGAAAAGACCTAGGAAAGCATAGAAAAAAGACATTCAAGGGAAAGAGGGAGATTTTTGGAACCGTTTTTGGGACCTGTAAATTCTCCCTTTATTGTGTTATAATTACTGATGTATGTTTAATGGAAAACCAATTAAAAAGGAGCAGGTATATGAGAAAAATTGGATTTGACCCTCAGAAGTACATAGAAGAGCAGTCGAAGTATATACTTGAGAGAGTTAACAACTTTGACAAGCTATATTTGGAGTTTGGTGGAAAGCTTATCGGGGATCATCACGCTCAAAGGGTCCTTCCAGGCTTTGATGCCGATTCCAAGATAAAGCTCCTTCACAAGCTGAAGGATAAGGCAGAGATTATAATATGCGTCTATGCAGGAGACATTGAAAGAAACAAGATAAGGGGAGACTATGGGATTTCCTATGACATGGATGTGCTAAAGCAGATAGACGAGTTAAGGGAATACCAGCTCAAGGTAAACAGCGTAGTTATTACCAGATACAATGGACAGCCCACGGCAACACAGTTTATTACAAAGCTGGAGAGAAGAGACATAAAGGTTTATACCCATACAGCCATACCTGGATATCCTTCGGATGTGGATATGATTGTAAGTGAAGAAGGCTATGGGAGAAATCCCTACATTGAGACGACCATGCCCATCGTGGTTGTCACCGCCCCGGGACCGGGAAGCGGAAAGCTGGCAACATGCCTGAATCAGCTCTATCACGAGCATAAAATGGACAAGGTTGCGGGCTATTCAAAGTTTGAGACATTCCCCGTTTGGAATGTTCCACTGAAGCACCCCCTAAACATAGCATATGAAGCTGCAACAGTGGACCTCAAGGATGTAAACATGATGGACTATTTTCATTTTGAAAGATACAATGAGGTTGCAGTCAACTACAACAGGGACCTTGAAATGTTCCCGGTTATCAAGAGAATCATAGAGAGAATAACCGGCAAGGAATCAATTTACCACTCACCCACTGACATGGGAGTAAATAGGATAGGTTTTGGGATAGTGGATGACCAGGTTGTAAGGGATGCATCCAAGCAGGAAATAATCAGGAGAAGCTTTGCCACAGAATGTGACTACAAAAAGGGCCAGGCAGATGAGGAAACCCTTAATAGGATGAGAATAATAATGGAGGAGCTTGAGCTTAAGCGGGAGGACAGGGCTGCAGTTGGACCTGCAAGGGAATACTCCCAGAGCTTGAAGGAAAAGGAAGGCAAGAATGATACGCCTCCTGTAATAGCAATTGAGCTAAATGATGGAAGAATAATCACTGGTAGGGGATCACAGCTTCTGGATGCTACATCAGCTGCAATCTTAAATTCAATCAAAACACTGGCGAATATTGGGGATGAAATTCTACTTCTTTCTCCCTTGATAATAGATACAATACAGAAGCTCAAGATGGAGAGTCTTATGGGCAAAGTAGGAACACTTGATGCCAATGAAGCCCTGATAGCCCTAAGCATCGGAGCGGTAACAAATCCAACAGCACAATTGGCAATGGAAAAGCTGCAGGACCTAAAAGGAGCACAGGCACACTCAACAGTGATGCTAAATGATAATGATGAACAGATACTAAGAAGACTGGGTGTGGATGTAACCTGCGATCCAGTATATCCAAGCGACAACCTGTTCTACGTATAGACTTTTCAGCAGGCAAATTGTCTGCTGATTTTTTCTCAACAAATATACCCGTACACGGTATAATCATAAGGCGTGACTAAAAAATTTCAAGAGGTGTAAAATGAATTGGTTACTTTATTTGATTACAATATTATTTTTGGCATACTCATATGTTAAAGATAAAGGAAAGACAAAAAAATCCTTGTCCAAGGCCTGGAAGGCATTTGAAAACATCCTCCCGGAATTTCTGGTGGTAATAATAATGGTAGGCCTTATGATGGCAGTACTTGATCCTGAACTGATAGTCAAGGTCATTGGTGAGGATTCAGGATGGCTTGGAGTAGTTCTTGCATCCATTGTAGGGTCGGTTACACTTATCCCGGGTTTTGTTGCATTCCCCACTGCAGACATCCTGCTTCAGGGAGGTGCAGGCTACATGCAGATAGGGGCATTCGTTTCCACCCTTATGATGGTTGGGATAGTGACCATTCCAGTTGAAGTCAAATACTTTGGTGGAAAGATAACAGCTTATAGAAACGCCCTGGCCTTTGTATTCTCATTTTTTGTGGCCTATGCCATCAGTCTGGTGGTGAACCTGGTATGATTAAGACAATAATGAGATACAGATGGGTTATCATATCCATGATAGTTATGGGAATAGTAAATATAGCTGACAGGGGTCTTGGTTCAAGGGCTGTTGGTACGACTATGATGACCCTAAAGGAAATGCTGTTTATAATCCCTCCCATATTTGTTCTTCTGGGACTTCTGGATACCTGGGTTCCAAAGGATACAATGGTCAGGTACATGGGAGAGGATTCTGGATTAATGGGAATCCTTCTGGCCTTATTCATCGGGTCTGCCGCAGCAGGACCCTTGTACGGAGCATTCCCGGTTGCTGCAGTTTTTATGAGGAAAGGTGTGAAATTCAGCAATATACTTATCTTCATAGGTGCCTGGTCCACTACAAAGATTCCAATGTTCCTTTTCGAGCTTTCAGCCCTGGGAGCACCATTTGCCATTACAAGACTGCTTGTGAACATACCAGGGATAATAATTATAGCCTATATTATTAATTCACTTGTATCAAAAGAGCAAGTGGATGGGCTATATCTCAACGCAGAGAAATTGAGTGATTAGAAATATAAATGTTAAAACTATGGTTGTCGCAATGGGAAAGGAGGCTATTATGTTTAAGGATAGGGTTGTTGCAATTACAGGTGGAGCAAATGGTATAGGTAAAAAAATCGCAGAGGTCTTCAGGGAAAGAGGTGCCAAGGTATGCATTTTGGACAAGGAAGAGAATGATTACTTTGTGGGTGATGTCTCTGAGGAGTCAGTTCTTAGGGAATTTGTGGATAAGGTGATTGGCGACTATGGGAAGATTGATTTTCTGATCAACAACGCTTGCCTGTCAAAGGGTGGAATCTATAGCTGTGACTATGAGGATTTCAATTATGTCCTGAGAACTGGAGTAACAGCTCCTTTCATGCTCACAAAGCTATTTATGGATCACTTCACTGAAGGTGGAGCAATTGTCAATATATCCTCCACCAGGGACAGGATGAGTCAGAGGGATACTGAAAGTTACACAGCTGCAAAGGGTGGAATAGCTGCACTTACCCATGGACTTGCTGTGAGCCTTTCCGGAAAGATCAGGGTCAATTCCATAAGTCCCGGCTGGATTGAAACAGGTGATTTGGAGTACTCCGGGTCAAATATGAATCAACATCCTGTTGGAAGGGTTGGACGGCCCGAGGATATTTCCAATATGGTCATGTATCTCTGTAGTGATGCAGCAAGCTTTATAACAGGAGAGAACATAACAGTGGATGGCGGGATGACAAGGCTTATGATTTACCATAATGACCAAGGCTGGATCTATGAAGAATAGATTTAAGTGTGAAATTTTTGAAATCTAAATGTAATAGTAATTATCAGTAATCTGGGTATACTATTAGTGGATGAAAATAGAAACCTGGGCTTGGATTGCAGGGTATCAATTGGACGCCTAATCCCTGCAGGAGCCAGTAGCGTAACCGACCGTAGATGGTCGGTTTTTTGAATGAAAGGGGAGAGTGAAAATGAGGTCAAGAACGATGGTAGCAATAGTATTAAGCATCCTTTTGGTTGGTATACCTGCCATGGGAGCAATGGAAGGGCCCATGAACCAGAATCAGGTCCAGGATCGGGACAGGGTCCAGACAAACATAAATGATGCTGAACAAGAGCAGATCAGACTAGAGATAAACAACAGGCTAAGGATAGATGGCTCAGCCCTGGAGCAGATGAGGCTTCGCACACAGGACCAGATAGAAAACAGGTTTATGGACCTTGAGAATCACTGGTCAAGAGATGAGGTTGGGAAAGCCTATAACTGGGGATTTGTTAATGGATATCCAGATGGTAGCTTCAGACCCGAAGGAATCATATCAGGTACAGAGGGAATCCTTATGCTGACCAGAATGATGAGCACTGTGGCTGCAGGAATTCCCGGAGAACCAGACCCTGATGACGTGGACTGGGACAAGGTTCCTGAATGGGCCAGAGACCAGCTGAGGGAAGGTCTTGCATTGGCCATTGCAAACCAGAGTCATCTGTATGGGGAAAGTCAATTAAACAGGCTTCAGTTTGCAGTCATGATGGCTAAGGCAATGGGAATTGAAAATGGTATGCCACCTGAAGATACTGTGGTATTCCTTGATGATGAGGGCATCCCACCTGCTGAACTTGGCTATATCTACAGGCTTAGGGCATTAGGGATTGTCCAAGGGGATGGAGGTAATTTCATGCCCCAGAAAAGACTTACAAGAGCAGAGGCTGCTGCCATGATGAACAGGGTCATGATGATGCTTCGGCCAGCCCCAACAGAGTATTTTTATGATCCAAACATGTTAACTGTAATGCTGCATGAAAATCCTACAACCGGTTACGGCTGGGATGTCCAGTTTAAGGAAGGTGAAATTCTAAAAATTGAGTCTGACGAATTTGTTCCATTTGCTGTGGCACCGGATGTTGTGGGCTCAGGTGGAGAAAGAACCTGGGTGTTTGTGCCTGAAGGTGAGGGTGTTGAGGAAATAACCTTCTCATATTACAGAAGCTGGGAAGAAAAAGAAACAGCAATCGATGTTAGGGTACTGACAGTAGAAGTGGATGAAAATATAGAAATAACCAATGTTAGGTAAACTAGAATTAAACATAAGATATTCTCCAAGTGGGAATATCTTTTTCTTTGCACAAAAATAACATACTAAGAGACAATACGAACACTATCTTAATATTTTCTGAGATAAGATTTAGATGAGGGGAGGTCTTATCTATGGAAGTATTAGCGGTCGGGTCCATAGTTGCACTAATGATTCTGGGATATTTTCTGATGGATAAGATAGACATGTATTTTGTTAAGAACACGGAAGCCAGAGAGGAAATACCTATAGATAGGAGGACGATACTTGTATATACGGACTGTGAATCAGAGGAAGAGATATGTCAGGTATTTGAGAAAATGAAGTTTTCATACTATTTAATTGATGATTCAAGAATACCTGAAAACATTGAATTTAAAACATTTTTCGCCTTGTCGGAGGATGATGGGGAGAATCTCTTCCTGTCCAGGATGGTAAGGAAAAGGAGCAAGAATACTTGGGTGGTTGCTAGGATAAACGATTATATATATGCAGACATATACAGAAAGATTGGAGTTAATAAGGTAATAACAGGTGATGTAACTCGGGATAGGATAGTTGAAGCTCTTCAGGGGGGTGACCTTCAATGATTAGGGTGACCAGGCTTGGAGAAAAACAGACCTTGGCCATTGGCTTTGTGGTTATAATACTAACAGGGGCCCTCCTTCTGATGCTTCCTGTTGCCAACAAGAACGGTGAGTTTTTGCCATTCCTTGATGTCCTCTTCACATCAACATCTGCCACATGCGTTACAGGTCTTGTGGTTTACGATACATGGTCCCAGTTCACACTTTTTGGTCAGGTGGTCTTTCACTTTCTCTAGATAAAACTATTGAACATATTACAAAAATATTTATAAAATATGGTTCATAATTGGTTTTTTTGAGTATAATTGTAGCATACAGAAATTGGGAGGAGTGAGGGCATGACAAAGAAAAAGGGATTTCTATTATTGGGAGCAATCATTGTAGTAGCTGCATTGATTTATTTTTTTGGAATTAATGGATCATCAGGGATAGAGGTAAGTACAATGGAGGTTGTGGAGGGGTCCATACAAGAGAATCTTGACATAACCGGTAAGGTGATATCAGAGGACATTCAGCAAATATTTGTACCAGCTGGCACGGAAGTCCTCCAGGTAATGGTCAAGGAGGGGGATATGGTCAGTAGGGGTGATACCTTGGCAGTACTGGACCCATCAGAACTCCAGACAAGGGTGGAAAAGCTAAGGATAAACCTTGAGCAGGTGGAGGCAGACCTGAGAATGACAGGAGGGTCTGCAGACAGACAGATTCTGCAAAATAATCTGAAGAAGGCACAGGAGTCACTCTCCACTGCAGTTAGAGACTATGAAACATCAAAGGCAAAACTGGATGACATGAGGGTTCTGTATGAGAATGGAGCTATAAGCCTGGCTGAATTCGAAAATCAGGAGAATGCCCTTAAGAGCCTTGAGTCAAGTGTAAAGTCAGCAAGCTTGAATGTAGAGGATGCAAGATTAAGGTATTCTGATTTTGGAACAAACTCATCCAGTACTGCGGGAAGTCTTGAAAGACAGAAACGATCATTGCTTTTGGACATTCAGCAGCTTGAAGACCAAATTGATGATACCAGGATAATTGCAGACCTGGATGGTACTGTTGTGGTATTGGATCTGGTAGAAAACAGGACACTTGGCAGGGAGGCAGAAGTAGTGGTTCAGGATACCTCCAAGTTCCAGTTTGAAGCCCTTGTAACCCAGGAAGATGCAGTGAACATCCAACGAGGTCAGGATGCAACCATCAAGGTGTCTGGACTTTCAAATGAATATACTGGTAAGGTAGTGGAAATTGGCAGCAAGGCAGAGGTAGACCCTTCAAGTGGAAGCAGTACTCCAAAGGTTAAAATCTCCATTGAGTTGAATGAAGTGGATGAAAGACTGGTTTCCGGTTTTGATGCAGATGCCCAGATCACAACCGGGATTGTCCAGGATGTCTTGGTGATTAAGAATGAAGCCATTAGGGAAGATGACCAGTTGAGATCATTTGTGTTTAAGCTTGAAAATGGAATTGCCGTGAGGACACCTGTCACAAGAGGCATTACAGACAGATATTTGACTGAAATAATTGAAGGCCTTCAGCTGGGTGATATAATAATCCTAAACCCACCACTTGAGCTGGAGGATGGAAGGGCTGTAAGCGTTATAGAATAGGAGGAAGGGCATGAATAAATACTACGAAGAATTTATGGAGCTTTTCTCCAAGAACTTGAAGGATAGGTGTGTAATATGGGCACTGGAACAGGTAAGGGAAGGAAGGTTAACTATACCTGAGCTATACAGTGATGTGTTGGTTCCATCTCTATACAGTATCGATGACTGTCCAGAGGACAGCCCTGGTTGCATTTGGGATGAGCATGTGAAAACCTCAATCATCAGAACAATAATTGAGACACTTTATCCCACAGTGATTATGCTTGCTGGGGAAAGCGAAAAAAAGGGGAAGAAGATTGTTCTAACCTGTCCTGAAAAAGAATATCATGAAATAGGTCTTAGAATAGTGGCTGATTTTTTTCAAATCAATGGATACGATGTCATCTTTGTTGGCAGCAATACACCCAGAGCTCAAATCTGGGAGGTAATAAGGTCTGAAAAGCCGGATTATGTGGGAATCAGTGTAACTGACCACTATCTGCTTTCTGAAGCTAAGAAGATTATGGAAAGAATCAAGGATGAGTGTACCAAGGATGTAAAGATTCTTCTAGGAGGCCAGGCTTTCAGGAAAAATCCTCACACAGTGGAGGATTTTGGGGCAGATCTTTACATTGAGACATACGAGGATGTCCTTTCCCTGGGAAAGGGGGAGGACAAATGAGACTAGCCTTTAAGATTGCACTAAGATTTCTTAAATCAGGAAAAGGTCAGACCATCCTTATTGTTTTAGGAATCTCAATTGGAGTTGCTGTCCAGCTCTTCATTGGCTCCCTTATACAGGGGTTACAGATAAACTTGGTTAACACAACAATCGGCAGCTCATCACAGGTTACAATAACCTCCACAAGTGAGGACAAGCTTATTGACAATTGGGACAGGACACTGTATGAAGCAAGTCTGTTTAGTCCCGATGTAATCAATGTTTCAGTAGCGGCCGATGGCCCTGCAACACTTGATTATGAAACTGACACTGCACCAGTCCTTATAAGGGGCTTTAATATTCAGGACTCAAATGAAATATACAAAATACAGGAAGGGATCTATGCAGGAAGGTTGCCTGAAAGGAAGGACGAAGTTGCAATAGGCAGGGAGTTGTCACTACTTGCAGGAATTGAGACAGGTGACAGAATCCTGGTTCTGAATCCTGGGGGAGGGTCAGCACGCTTTGATGTGACCGGGCTTTATGATCTGGGGGTATCCTCCATTAACGAATCATGGATTATAACAAATCTTCAGACCGCACAGGATTTTCTGGGTATGGGAGACAAGGTCTCTTCTGTTGAAATGCAGGTTTCTGAAGTTTTTGAAGCTGATATAATTGGAGAAAGGATAGTTTATGCCCTGTCTGATAAAAGTCTAAGGGTAGATAACTGGAAGGACCAGAACCAAAGTCTTCTGAGCGGACTTAATGGACAGAGTGTATCAAGCTACATGATACAGGTATTTGTTCTGGTGGCAGTTTTACTGGGTATATCAAGTGTACTTGCCATATCCGTCGTACAAAGGTCAAAGCAATTGGGAATATTGAAGGCAATGGGAATCAAGGATCGTGAAGCGAGTCTGATATTTGTTTTTCAGGGTCTGATGCTGGGAATACTTGGAGCAATCATGGGAGTGGCCTTTGGATTTGGATTGCTTTATTCCTTCACCAAATTTGCAGTAAATCCAGACGGAAGCCCAGTTGTTCCAATATATATAAACTACGGGTTTATAGCCTTGTCAGGTATGTTTGCAGTGGCATCAGCAATGATAGCATCATTGATACCAGCAAGAATTTCCTCCAGACTGAACCCGATCGAGGTGATCAAGAATGGCTGATATAGTAAGATTGGAAGAGATAGACAAGTTTTACGGAGAAAAAATCAAGACCCAGGTACTTTTCGATGTGAACCTGACCTTTGAAGAGAATAGCTTTAATTCAATTATTGGACAGTCGGGAAGCGGAAAGAGTACCTTGCTGAATATCGTCGGGACCTTGGACAAACCAACAAACGGAAGGGTATATATAAACGACAGGAGAACTGACACCATGAACCCTATGCAGCTGGCAGACCTTAGGAATAGGACCATGGGATTCATTTTTCAGTTCCATTACCTTCTTCCAGAGTTCACTGCAAAGGAGAACGTCCTTATGCCAAGCAGAATCATGAATTACCAGGTGACCACAGAAATCAACCAGTGGGCAGACGAACTGATGGATTTGACAGGTCTTACCAAGGTCAAGAACAACATGGCAAATGCAATGTCAGGTGGCCAGCAGCAAAGAACAGCGATTGCAAGGGCCCTTATAAACAAGCCCTCCATAGTGCTGGCGGATGAACCAACGGGAAACCTTGACTCAGATACATCTGAAAGCATCTATGGACTTTTAAGGGACATAAACAAGGAATATGGAACCACCTTTATCATAATTACACATGATCAGAGGATAGCAGAAAAGACTGACCGTATAGTAGAGATTAAGGATGGAAGGATTAATCTTGATGTAAAGAGATAGGCATAACAATGCTTGTGGGGAGTGAAGCTTATGTTTACACAAAAAAGACTTGATCAGGCTTATGAAGGTGCCCGGCTAGAGTACTTCGACGATAGCTCAAAGTATGTGTTCATGAGTGACCACCATAGAGGAGATGGTGGAACATCAGATGAGTTCACAAAGAATCAGAATGTATTCCTATTTGCCTTGGACCACTACTACAAAAATGGCTTCACCTACGTGGAAGTGGGGGATGGGGATGAACTTTGGGAGCAACCAAAGTTCAAATACATCAAGAATGCCCATTACGATGTGTTTGAGAATATCAAGAAGTTCTTCTACCATGATAGGCTGATTATGCTTTATGGCAACCACAACATATATCTTAAGGACCATGATTACGTCAAGAAGTATTACTATTCCTACTATAACGATTTCCGGGAACAGAGATTTGATTTTCTAAAGGGGCTAGTGCCAATTGAATCCCTTGTTCTTAAACACAGAAAAACCGGCCAGGAAATACTTGTGGTCCATGGTCATCAGGGAGACCTGGCCAACGACCAGCTGTGGTTTCCAACAATGCTATCACTAAAGTATTTTTGGAGGTTTATGCATTCCTTTGGAATAAGGAACCCTGCCAGCCCTACCAAGAATGTATACAAGAGACATAAAATTGAAAAGAATTTCAATAAATGGATATTGAAAAATAGAAAGATGGTCATATGCGGCCATACACACAGGTTTAAGTTCCCAAGAACGGATGATTTGCCTTATTTCAATACAGGCTGCTGCATCTACCCAACCACCATAACTGCCATCGAGATGGAGGGTGGTAGGATCCAGATTGTCAGGTGGAAGATGAGGGTGAACCAGGACGGCTTGCTCCAGGCTAAAAGGGAGGTTATCAGGGGGTCTGAACTGATTGGTAAGTACGATATAAGGGAATAGGTTGGGAGGAAGGGTTATGGAAAACGGAGTAATGCTTCAAGGATTTGAATGGTACCTTCCAGGAGATGGAAGCTTTTATAAGATGATGGTTGAAAAAACTGAAGAGCTTGCAAATGCAGGCTTTTCCGCTGTATGGATCCCACCCGTTTTTAAGGGGATGGGAACTGAGGATGTCGGTTATGGCACATACGACCTTTATGACCTGGGTGAGTTCCAGCAAAAGGGTACAATAAGGACAAAATATGGAACAAAGCAGGAGCTCTTACATATGATTGAAAGGTTCCACAACAAGGGTGTGCAAGTTTATGCAGACGTTGTGATGAACCACAAGGCAGGTGGAGATAGGCAGGAGAAGTTTATAGCCATTCAGGTGGATTCTCACGATCGGAACAAGGAGATTGGAAAACCGGTTGAGATAAGCGCTTGGACAGGCTTTGATTTTTCTGGAAGAGGAGGTGAATATTCAAGTTTTAAATGGAATTACAATCACTTCAACGGTGTTGACTATGATGACCTTACGGGAAAGAAGGGCATTTTTAGGATAATTGGAGAGAACAAGGGATGGAATCTTGGGGTTTCTGTTGAAAGGGGAAATTATGATTACCTTATGTTTACAGATATCGACCACGCACACCCGGAGGTAAAGGAGGAATTCAAGAAGTGGGCAAAATGGTTTATCCAGGAAACCGGAATCGATGGATTTAGACTTGATGCGGTGAAACATATAGACATGGCCTTCCTAAGGGAGTTTGTAAATGAGGTTAGGGAATATGCAGGCCAGGACTTCTATGTTTTGGGAGAGTATTGGGTGGACAACATGGACTGGATAGAGGAGTTTCTTGAAGGGACATCATTTGGGATAGATGTTTTTGACGTACCCCTTCATTTTAGGCTCCACAGGGCATCTATAGAGGGGGACAAGTACGATTTAAGGACAATTCTTGATGAAACACTTGTATCAAGGTATCCAACAGAAGCCATTACTTTTGTGGACAACCATGACTCACAGCCTGGACAGTCACTCCAATCATGGGTTGAACCTTGGTTCAAGGAAATCGCTTACTCCTTGATATTATTGCGGAGCAAGGGCTACCCATGTGTATTCTACGGAGACTATTACGGTATGGGTGGAGAATATCAGTATGAGGGAATGAAGGAGAGCATCAATAATCTCATCCACTTAAGACAAAACTATTGCTTTGGTGAAGAGGATGACTATTTTCAGAATCCAAACCTGATTGGATGGGTGCGGAAAGGCACTAAAGAAAATCCCCAAAAGACCGCTGTTGTCATTTCCAACAAGGAGGGTGGCAAAATAAGGATGTTCATGGGGCATGAATTAATTGGGAGGGAATTTTTGGATAAGCTGGAAAGAAGCAGGGATACTGTTGTCATAGATGATGAAGGATTTGGGGAATTCAGCACTCCACAAGCTGGTGTTAGTGCATGGGTATTAAAGGAATAATAAGGAAAACGGCTTTTTCGAGCCGTTTTTTCATTGCAGTCTTCCTCTGCAGTCGATTGGTATCTCCTCAACAACATCCTCTCCTGAAACCAGGTAAAGGCTATCGTAAAGATTTACAACAGGGCAGATATGATTGGGAATAATCCTGACCCTGTCTCCCACCTGGACCTGGCTACTGAACTCCTTGTTGTAGATCAGGGCATGTTCATCATACATTGAATCTATTTCCACTCCTTCAAATCCTAATATTATTCCCATGCCCTTGGTTGCAGTCAATCCCTTGGTCCTTTTTTGCATTGTCAGGCCCTTGGCGCCAACATCAAGAACAACCCTCTCCATAGTTGGCTTGCTCATTACAGTTGCAAGAACTGAGGCTGCATTCATTTGGAGTCCTCCAACCACGTTTGCCTGGGATGCATCCATAAAAATGTAGGTTCCCGGTCTTATTTCAGTAACTCCATCAAGAATCGGAAAGTTATGGACCAAGGAGGGAGTTGAGCCTATACTGACTGTTTCTGGAGCCAGCCCAGCCTCCCTTGCCAAATCTGCGAATCTTAAGGTTCTTCTTTGACTTTCAAGGTGAATTTCACTTAGCTCATGGATATCATCTGCCCCATAGGAATGTCCGTCATGTGAGAATATACCCTTGAAATCTATGCACTTGGAGGTTTTGATATAATTTATTAGCTCGATGAAATCATCCTCCTCAATTATGCCGGACCTGTTTTCCCCAACCTCGATTTCAATAAGGACACGGGCTTTTTCATCCTTGTCAAACACCTTTTCTATTATCTTGGCCTGAGCTATGGAGTCCAGGCCAAAGGAAATTTTGGCCGTTTTTTGAAGGGCTTTTATTCTATTTAGCTTCATTTCCCCTACAATCTCATTGGCGATGAATATATCCTCAAGTCCCGCATTGGCCATTACCTCTGCCTCGCCAACCTTGGCAACCGTTATTCCAGATGCACCCTGGTCTGCCTGGACCAGGGCAAGGGTGGATGATTTATGGGTCTTGGTATGAGGCCTTAGTGAAACATTGTTCTCATCGGCATATTTTTGCATTCCAACAATGTTTTTAAGCATAATGTCCTGCCTTATTAGCAGGGATGGTGTATCAAGATCATGAATTTTCACAGTAATCCCCCTTTTAATTATAAATACTAAGTCCTATATACCCAATGCCGAAGATAATATCTACAAGGGAGTTAAAGGTGGTTAATCAGGGTAAAATACAACTATACAGATTGGAGGAGTGCATATGAAATTGGCGAGCATTATATCATGGATGGGTGTTGGAGCAATGTCCTTGGCACTGTATCACGGCTTTACGTCAGGAGATTTTTTTGCAGATGGAGGGAAGATACTGAATAATCCATGGGGCATAGTTTCCATGGTTGATTTGTATGTCGGCTTCACCATATTTTCCATGTGGATATTCTTCAGAGAAAAAAACCTGGGTATCTCAATCGTTTGGATAATTGCCATGATGGTTTTCGGTTTCCTTACAGGCAGCTTGTATGTTGCCATTAATCTTGGAAAAAGCAAGGGAGATTGGAAGAGCTTCTTTATGGGATGGCGAAGTGAGGAAGTCTGATATGATAAAAATCATGGATGAAATAGTAGATGAGGTAAGGAGTGTAATTGGAGGAAAAACTATTGGAGCCTTGGTGCCGCCATTGGTTTTTGTGATAGTCAATAATATTTTTGGTATTGTGCCGGGGGTATTGGCAGCTGCCCTGACTGCCCTTATTTTAGGAGTACAGAGATACCTTAGGGGGGAAACAATAAAGTATGCTTTGGGGGGACTTGCAGGTGTTCTTCTGGCTTCGGCCTTTGCATATTATGCAGGCAATGCTGCAAATTATTTTCTGCCCAGGATTATATCAAGTGGAGCATTGTTTCTTGTCTCAGTCCTATCCATATTGGTTGGAAGGCCAATTGCAGCCTTTGCCAGTCATCTTTCAAGAGGATGGGAACTGGATTGGTTTATGAGGAAGGACATCAAGCCGGCATACAGGGAAGTATCAATTGTGTGGGCCATGCTTTTTCTTTTGAGGATGTACCTTCAGATCCAGCTCTATAGAGGGGGAGACCTTTTTCTTATTGCATGGGCAAATACCTTGCTGGGCTTTCCCGCAACACTTACAGTTCTTGTGCTAAGCTATATATATGGCACCTGGAGATTGAGAAATTTGAAGGGACCTGGGATTGAAGAATTCAGGGAAGGAAAGCCAGGTCCATGGGAAGGTCAGAAAAAAGGTTTTTGATGAGGTGAGGGTATGGGTGAATATGGAAGAAGGCTCATAATTGTGTTTTTGGTCCTTACAGTGCTTCTTTTGCTAATGGAGTCATATGGAATAGATGGCAATCTTTTGACCTTTGCCCGATACCTGGTGGTATTACTCCTAAGCATGACTGCATACTTTAAGAGAGGGCCTAACCACGAGCAGAAAATACTATTCCTGGCTTTTCCTTTAATGTTGATTGGAGACTTCTTTCTGGTCGTATCCTATACCATAGGTGGATTTCCCGAGAACTTTAGATATGCAGGATTTATACCATTTACAATAGCGTACTTGATAATTACAAGAATTTATGCAAAGGGATTTAAGTGGAATCCATGGTTGCTCTTACCTACAGTAATTTATGGATTGCTCCTTATGGTGGTTGGATTTTTAATATTCCCACATCTAACTGGTTTACAGAGGACCTTGGGATCAATGGTTGCACTAGCCCTTACATCAATGGCATGGACAGGAGCTTCCACAGTCTGGAGTGGGTACTACAGTAGAAAAACATCAATAATGATGGGACTTTCAGGGTTCTTGATGCTAATCTGCGATTATGGAGTGGCATTTGATCTGTTTTATCCTGAAGTCTCGAGCATAAGGATTGCCTTGCCTCTTAACATAGTTTGGTTGGCATATATACCAGGGTGGACTCTTCTGGCCTTGGTGGTGGCTCAGGGAGATATCTTTGCCACTGTTTATGAACAGTAAAAACAGGTATATAATAAGTAAGAGGAAAGGTAGCCAAATGTTTTATTTACTTAGGGTATAAAAGGGGGAGTATCAATGGAACATAGAATTGAACCAGGCTTAATCAAGGACTATAGGAAGATCACAGGACCTTCAGATGGTACAGACCTTCCAGGGTCACTGGAACTGTCATACCTTGTTTCAACTCCTGCAGTTGTGAACATGGTCATTGAGGCATCTACAGAGATGCTAGAGGATCTTCTCCCCTCAGATTACACAACGGTGGGAACACACATAGAGTTGTCACATGAAAAGCCTACCCTGGTAGGGGAGCCTATCAATATCAGGTTAAAGGTGGATGAGGTTGAAAACAACAAGATTTTTATCGTGATTGAAGGATTTGACAGTCAAGGTAAGTTTCTTAAGGGAAGATATGAAAGGCATATTGTAAACAAAAGCAGACTGATGCAGCAAGCCTACGGTAGATTTCCAGATTCGACAAGTGGGTATTGACAAGCTAAAGGAGCCAGGATATTTGTCTAACAAATATTCTGGCTTATTTTAATTGGTGTATTTGTAAGAGTAGACAATTGAATTCATTTTATCAAAATAATATGGTCGCTTTAATATAGAAAACCTTCAATATATAAACAACAAGTATCTTTTCCTAGCAAACCAGTGAAGAAAAAAAGGGACTTTAGTCGATAATTAACACAAACATACAAATATACAAATGTTTAAATGAAAAAAGACTTGTGGAAAAGGAACCTATCTGTTATAATCGTAGATGTTAAATATATATCAAACAATACATAAAATGGAGGGTTTAAGAATGAAGAAACTATTAATGCTACTACTTGTATTTGCGTTAAGCTTCAGTATGCTAGCCGGATGTACGCCAGCTGAGGAACCAGCTGAGGAACCAGCAGAAGAGCCAGCAGTAGAAGAACCAGCAGAAGAGCCAGCTGAGGAACCAGCAGAAGAGCCAGCAGAAGCTGGGAAAATTGCCAAACTTGGACTTGGACAAAACATTTCAACTGCTAAGTCAAAGGCAAAAGCTGACGATGCAAATGCACAGGCACAGGCAGATGTAACTATCGCTGCAGTTGGATTTGATGCAGATGGCAAGGTTGTAAGTGTTACAGTTGACGTTGCTCAAACAAGAGTGGCTTTTGACGAAAACATGGCAGTTACATCAGACAAGGAAGAGCTTGTTAAGAGCAAGAAGGAACTTGGTCCTGACTATGGAATGGTAAAGGCTTCAGGTATCGGCAAAGAGTGGTTCGAGCAGATGGAAGCTTTTGAAGAGTGGATGATTGGTAAGACTGTGGATGAGATAACAGGTCTTGAAGTTATGGAGAGAGACGAGTCACATAAGAATGTTCCAAATGTGCCAGAGCTTACATCATCAGTTACAATAACAGTTGAAAGCTATCTTGCAGCAGTTGAAGAGGCTTGGAACAATGCTGTTGATGCAACTGGAGCAGAGACTGTAGGACTTGGTATTGAAACTCATATCAACAAGTCAAAGGATGCAACTGCAGATGCAGGAGCACAGGCACAGGTTGACACATACATGGCTGCAACAGCTTTTGATGCTGATGGCAATGTAGTTGCTACAATAATCGATAATGCACAGGTTAGAGTTGCATATGAGCTTGATGGAACTCTTGCAACAGACACTTCAGTGGAAGGAAAGACCAAGCACGAGCTTAAGGAAGACTACGGAATGGTAAAAGCTTCTTCAATCGGTAAAGAGTGGTACGAGCAAATGGAAGCTTTCCAAGATTGGATGGCTGGAAAATCAATGGATGAGATCATGAATCTTGAGGTTATGGAAAGAGACGAAGCTCACCAGCATGTACCTGCTGATCCTGACCTTACTTCTTCAGTTACTATAACAGTTGAAGGATATCAGGCAGTTGTTCAAGAAGCTTACGATATGGCTAGATAATTGAATCTGGAATTATAGAGTCTGGGAAACCAGGCTCTGTTTTTTTGTCTATAATGTGATAAAAAACATATCAAGGGTATTAAAGGTTTGGAAGACAATTTATCTGATGAATAGGGGAGGATGTGCAATGAAATTTTGCTGGACTACATTGACTGTCAACGATATGGACAAATC